>JANNDE010000560.1:0-14131 GCA_031387395.1 Hymenobacter sp. | reverse complement strand
CGGGTAGCGGAAACCGCTGCCCTTGCGGGCGGCGGGGGTCGCGCACCTGATGGAAAAATTCCGCTAACTCCATTGCATTTTTAGTAGCAAATTTACCGCCCCTAAACAGAACTTATCAACTCTGGGGCTAGGGGGTGAGGTGACGCCTACCGCACCGTCGGAAACCGGTTCACGTTCTTGTAGTAGATATACACCGACGGCTCCTGGCCCATGGCCGTGGCCCACTGCTGGCAATACGGAGCCATCCAAATCGAGTCGCCTTTTTTCACCGGATACCAGCACTGGTCGAGCATGTAGATGGCCTGGCCTTCGAGGTACAGCAGGCCGTGCTCCATGATGTGGGTTTCCACCATGGGCAGGTTGCCGCCGAGGCCGTAGGTGAAGATGTTCACGGCCATGTCGAAGCCCAATTCATTCGGCAGCAGCTCCTGAATGCGTAGGGCCTCATCGTTCATGTACACGGGCGCTTTGCTGTAGTCGCGCGCGCCCCACACGATGCCCGGCGTGGCGTGGCCCGCCAGCGGCTCGTACACTTTATGAAACGTCAGCAGCTGCGTGCCGGCTTCGGGCTGGCTGAATTCGTAGGCCTGGCCCACGGGCACGTACACGTACTCACCCACGGCCAGCGTACGGGTTTCGCCGCCCACGGTGGCCGTGCAGCCGCCCCGCACCACGTAAAAGAAAATCTGCGAAGCCGCAGTTTCGCCCTGCACCCGGCCGGCTTCGGTGAGGGTGATGAGCGTCTGGCAGAGGCGCGCGCCCATCTGCTCGTTGATGATGACGTTGGTGGTGCAGCCGGTCCAGCCGGGCACGTTGCTGTTGATGTAGCCGTCGGGGGCGATGATGGCGTGGTTGCGCTTCACGACGGAGCGCGTCAGGGCGGACATTTCCATTTTTTGAATTAAAAATTAAAAATGAAGAATTAAAAATTGGAGGTAAGAACAATTAATTACGCTTTAAATAACCGGTTTTCATGACTGTAATCCGCGCAGAGACAACCGGCTATTTAGGCATTTTTAATTCTTCATTTTTAATTTTTAATTCCATCAAAAACCGGTCGGCTATCTCAACCGCCACCGCCAAATCGGCCAGCTCCACGTCCTCCAGCGGGTTGTGGCTGATGCCCTTGTAGCAGCGGATGAATAGCATGGTAGCCGGGGCCACGGCCGAAACGGGCACGGCGTCGTGGCCCGCGCCGCTCACCAGGGCCACCACTTCGTAGCCGGCATCGGCAATAGCCTGGGCCAGCAGCATGTTCAGATTAGCGTCGCAGATAACGGGTGCGGTTTGCTGAATCAGCTTCCACTCCAGCGCCACGTTGCGCTGCAGGGCCAGCGCCTCGGCGTGACCGCGGAGGAAGTCGGAAGCCTGGGCCAGTGGCTGCTCGTCGGGGCTGCGCAGGTCGAGGCTACAGGTTACCTGGCCGGGGATGACGTTGCTGGCCGCGTGGCTGATGACCAGCTTGCCCACCGTGGCCACCAGGCCCTGGCCGGGCGCCTGGGCAAACTGCTCGGCGATGAGCACGAACTCGGCGGCGGCGCAGAGGGCGTCCTGGCGCATGGCCATGGGCACCGTGCCGGCGTGGCCGGCCATACCGGTAAAGGTCAGCTCGACGCGCATCTGGCCGGCAATGGCCGTGACGAGGGCCACCGGAATCTGACGCTCCCACAGCACCGGGCCCTGCTCGATGTGCATCTCGAAGTAGCCCAGCCAGTCGGCGGCCGAAATGGCATCGGCGGCAATCTGGGTGGCGGCGGCCTGCATGGTTTCCAGGGCGCGGGCCAGGGTGATGCCGCTGGCATCGGTGCGGGCCAGCAAGGCGGGGTTGAAGCGCCCCGTTACGACCTCGCTGCCCAAATACGTGGTATGAAACCGCACGCCTTCTTCATCGCTGAAGGCAATCAGCTCGATATGAAAGGGCAATTCGGCGTTTTGCGCCAGCAGGTTTTCCAGCAAATCGAGGCCCATGAGCACGCCCAGCGGACCATCGAATTTACCAGCATTCACCACGGTATCAATGTGCGAGGCCAGCACGAAGGTTTTGGCGTCGGGGTTGGCGCTAAGCAGGCGGGCGCGCAGGTTGCCGATACCATCGACGCGGGTGGGCAGGCCGGCGGCTTCGCACCAGTGCTGCACCAGGGCGCGGCCCTGCAAAAAGGCCGGCGTGCCGAAGGTGCGTGTCACCCCGTCGGCATCTTCGCTGATGGCGGCCAGCTCGTGGATGCGGGCCATGATGCGCGCGGCGCGGGAAGGGTAATCGGGCTGCATGCGACTAGCGGGTTAGGAAGACACCATGGTCGAGATGGCGGAAATCGGGCCGCTGAAAAACCAGCTCGCCGGCCAGAAAAGTCAATTCGACCACGCCCGCCAATTCCTGCCCAAGGTACGGCGACACTTTGTGCTTGTGCTGCAGCATTTCCTCGCGCACCACGAAGGTCTGCTCGGCATCGAACACGATTAAATCAGCATCGAAACCGACCGCGATTTGGCCTTTTCTTCCGGCCTGGCCGGCCAGCTTCGCCGGGTTCGCGCTCAGCCAGCGGGCCAGGTCGGGCAGGGTGGCCCCGCGCCGGCGGGCGGCCGTCCAGAGCACCGGCAGGGCCAGCTGCAGCGAGGCGATGCCGCCCCAGGCGGTAGTGAAATCGCCACTTTCGAGCTGCTTGAGGCTAGGTGGCGCGGGCGAGTGGTCGGTAGCCACGAAGTCGATAATACCGGCCTGCAACGCGGCCCACAGCTGGTCGTTGTTCAGCTTCTCACGAATGGGCGGGGCGCACTTGAACTGCGTCTGGCCGTCGGCAATGTCTTCGGCACTGAAGTAGAGGTAGTGCTGGCCGGTTTCCACCGTCAGCGGCAGCCCTTTGGCCTTGGCGGCGGCGATGGGCGCGATGGAATCGGCCGACGACAAATGCACGATGTGTACCGGGCAGTCGAATTCCTCACACAGGCGAATTATCATGGCCACAGCTTCATCTTCCCACTTTTTGGGGCGCGAAGCCAGGTAGTTCGGGTATGAGCGGTGGTCGTTTTTTTTCCACTCGTCGTTGTCTTCGGATAATTCGCAGTGCACCAGCAGCGGCAGCCGGTGCCGGGCCAGAACAGGCATCACCCGCCGCAAGTCAGCCTCCGTGGCATTTGGAAAATCATCAATGCCCGAGTGCGTGAGAAAGGCCTTGAAGCCGAGCACGCCAGCCGCAATCAGCGGCTCGATGTCGGCGGCATTGCCGGGCACCACGCCGCCCCAGAAACCCACGTTGCAGTGCAGCTGGCCCCGGGTAGCGGCCCGCTTCGGCGCCAGGTTGGCCACCGACGTCGTGACCGGGGCCGAGTTCAGCGGCATGTCGACCAGCGAGGTGAGGCCGCCGGCGAGCGCGGCGCGGGTGGCCGTGTCGAAGCCCTCCCAGTCGGTGCGGCCGGGCTCGTTGATGTGCACGTGCGGGTCGATAACGCCGGGCAGGATGGCGTGGGTGCCCACGTCGATAAGGTCGGCGGCACCCTCAGTATCATACGGCAGCAAGGCGCTGATGCGGCCGTTTTCGACGAGTACAACGGCTTCACGAATACCATCGGGGCAAACCACCCGGCGGCTTTTCAGAGCGAGGCTGGACATAGGGCAGGGTTTTGCACTAAATTGGAGGCTTTTCAGCCCAAATATTTCTCCCGGCGATGCGTATTACACTAGGGGCCAACGGCTACGGCAAAAATGCGGTGAACCTCTCGCGCATCATCCGGCACGAAGGTTACCATGAATTTCGACAAGTGTCGGTGAGCGTGGCGCTGACGGGCGATTTTGAGGCCGCGCACACCGTGGGCGACAACGCCCTCATTCTGCCCACCGACACCCAGAAAAACACCGTTTACGCGCTGGCCCGCGAACATTTCACCGGCCCCATTGAGGCGTTTGGGTTGGTGCTGAGCCAGCATTTTCTGTCCCGCAACCCGCAGGTTTCCCAGGTGCGCATCGAGCTGGTGGAGCATCTCTGGCAGCGCATGGCTTTCGATGGGGTGGCCCACCCGCACGCGTTCACCGGCGGGGGCTCCGAAAAGCGCACGGCGGTGGTGACGCGCACGGCCGCCGGCGCCACGGTCGTATCGGGGCTGACGGGGCTCATGCTGCTCAAAACCAGCGGCTCGGCCTTCGTGGGCTACCCCAAAGACGAGTTCACGACGCTGCCCGAAACCACCGACCGCATCCTGGCCACGGAGTGCGAGGCGAAGTGGGAATACACCTCGGCCGGGGCAGATTTTGAGGCCCTGTACCAGCAAATCCGGCTGCTACTGCTGCGCACGTTTGCCGGGCACCAGAGCCTGTCGGTGCAGCACACGCTGTACGCCATCGGCGAAAAAATCCTGCAGGAGAATGCTGAGGTGAAAGAAATCAGCCTGATTATGCCCAACAAGCACCATATTCCCTTCAATCTGGAACCCTTCGGCCAGGAAAACACCAACGAGGTATTCGTGGCGACCGACGCGCCATTCGGCTACATCACCGGCACCATAACCCGGGAAGCATAAGCGCCGCCATGCCCACCTTTCCCCGCGACCTGCCCGTCTGGGCCCTTGCCGCTGCCTGCCTGCGGGCCGGCACGCCCGTGGCCCTGCTGTGCGTGCTCCAAAGCGCGGGCAGCAGTCCCGGCCGCCAGGGCTTCAAAATGGCCGTGACGGCCGACGCCGTGGCCGGCTCCATCGGCGGCGGTATTATGGAGCACAAGTGGGTGGAGCTAGCCCGCCTGCGCCTGCGCGAAGCCGACCCTGCGCCGCTGCTGCGCCCGCAGATTCATCGGAAAGAAGCTCCGGCCGACCGCTCCGGCATGATGTGCTCGGGCGAGCAGGACGTGCTACTCTGGCCCCTGACGCCCGCCGACCTGCCGGCCGTGGCCGCCATCGAAACCAGCCTGCAGACGCTCAGCGGCGGCAGCCTGGCCATCGGCGCGGCCACGGGGATACAGTTCCGGCCGCCGGCTGCCCCAGCGGCTTCGGGAGCCTCCGCTGCTGAAGCCGCGGATGGCGGGGCGGACGCCGAAACGGCCATCGGCTCCAGCAATTTCTACGAGTACCAACCCGGGCCGGCGTGGCGCTACCGCGAGCGGCTGGGCTTCCGCGACCAGCTCACCATCGTGGGCGGCGGGCACGTGAGCCTAGCCCTGTCGAACGTAGCGGCGGCCCTCGATTTTGAGCTGACCGTGCTCGACGACCGCCCCGACCTCCCCACGCTCGAACGTAACCAGGCGGCCCACCACCGCCGCATTATCAACTATGAGGCCGTGGCCGCCGCCGTGCCGCCCGGCCCGCATCGCTACGTGGTGGTGATGACCGTGGGCTACCGCACCGATGCCGTGGTGCTGCGCCACTTGCTGGCCCTTCCCTACCGCTACTTGGGCGTGATGGGCAGCGTGGCCAAAGTAGCCGAGCTGCGCCGGGGCCTGCGCGAAGCGGGTTTTTCGGCGGCTGAGGTTGCCCGCCTGCGCGGGCCCATCGGCCTGCCCATCCACAGCCAGACGCCCGAAGAAATTGCCATCAGCATCGCCGCCGAGCTGATTCAGGCACGGCGGAACGCTTCGCTTGATGAGGAATGAGGAATTTTGGTCTTGTTCAGCCATTTCCCAATTCTTCATTCCTCATTCCTCATTCCTCATTAAGCGAAGCGTCATCACCGGTCCGAGTCGGTGCCGGCGTCGGGATTATTGCTTTTGGCAAACTCCTCGGTGAAAATGCGGTAGCGGTCCAGAATGGAGCGGACCGAGCGTTTGAGCACGATTTCGCCCATGGGGCCTTCGGGCACGGTCACGCCCGAGGCGTAGCCGTTCCAGACGGCGCGGTTCGATTTCACGTCGATGAGGGTGACGAGCAGGGTGCCCTCGGCCAGCAGCAGGCGGATGGGCTGATAGCCGTGGCGCTGGTCATCGGGGGTGTCGTCGCTTTCTTCCACGTTGCGCTTTATCCACTGGCTGAGGTCTTCCTGGTCGAAGCCGTGGAAGCGCATGTCGCCCTCGTACACCCGGAAGTTCACCAGCATGTCGGGCCGACGGTTGGCGCGGCGGTAGCCCTGGGCCCGAAAGCGCTGCTGAATGGCTTCGCGCAACGATTGGCCCAGTCGGCTGCTATCGGCCGACAAGCCGATGCCCGTCACAAAGTCGTAGGTGCGGTAGTGCCGGAAATTGCCCCGGTAGCTGTAATCCGAATCAACCCGGGCTTCGCGGATGGAGGCGCAGCCGCTCCCTGCCAGGACCACCCCCAGCAAAATCATACTAATTCGTTTCATACCGGCGGATGTATCTGGATGGGATTGGCGTTACCAATTTACGAAATACCAGGCACTTAAACCGCAACCGCCCGCAAACACCCCGGCACCACGGGCCAGCAGCCTGCCCGGGCCTTATTGGCCCGGCGGCAGCCCGGATTTTACTGGCCCGGGCACACCGGCGAGGGGTGAATGTGCTGCCGGCTTTTGGCCAGCACCGGGCGTTTGGCTTTTCCTTTGGCCCCGCCGCCGCTGAAGCTGATGGTCCAGATGCTGTCGAAATCGGCATCGGACCAGTCCGACACGTCGTCGAGGCCCAGGTCGCTGGCGATATCCACGATACTGTGGTGCTCCCACACTACCAGCACCGTGCCGCGCAGCCGCCGCAGCTGCCGGGCAAAGGCCTTCGTATTTTCCACCATAAAGTCGCTGTTGATGGTCAGGTTGTGCTGCACGGCGTAGGGCATCACGGTTTGCAGCATCCGCACGCGGGTGGTGTCCTTGTCGTTGGTGCCGATGACGGGCACGAAGGTGAGGTTGGGCGGCGAGGACATCAGCTCATTGAGCACGGCAGGCAGGGCCAGCGCCCGGTTCAGGCCGGTGCAGGAAAGGTTGTCGCCCTCGGCCGGCTTCTCGCCGTGCCGGATGATGACGATGCGCAGCACGGGCGCGGGCGCGACGGTAGCGGGCGCTTTCGGCGCCAGCGGACTAAGCAGGTACAGCAGATACAGCTTGGCCTGGTCGATTTCGGTGAGGGCGGGCATGGGGGAAGAAAAAGGGGGAAATAGCCAATACGGCCGGCCGCGACATAGCGGGTGCGTTTTGGCAGTACGGCTTACCAGGTAATAGAGGGTATAAACCCACTATGTTGAATCTCATTGCCGCACGGCTGCTATTCTCCCACCCGAACCAAACCGATATCTTCCGCCGGGCGGCGGCTGTCTATCTTTGGTTTCTATGGGACAGCCCGGACTACAGCCGCGCCGCTACACGGTCGATGAATACTTCGCCTTAGAAGTACAGGGAGAAACCCGCCACGAGTTTTTCGAGGGCGAGGTATTTGCGATGGCGGGCGAGAGCATCGCCCACAACACCATTGCGCAGAACTTTGTGTTGGCGCTGCGCCCGGCACTACGCGGCAAACGCTGCCAGGTGATAATGGAAACCGTGCAGCTGGCCGTCGAAGCCAACCGCCACTACACCTACCCCGATATCGTGGTGAGCTGCGACCCGCAGGACCAGCAGGAGCGCCGGCGGCTGCACCACCCGGTGCTCATCGTAGAGGTGCTTTCGCCCTCCACCGAAGCCTACGACCGGGGCCTGAAATTCAACCAGTACAAGAAGCTGCCTTCGCTGCGGCACTACCTGCTGGTATCGCAAAAAACCTGGCTCGTGGAGTGGTACCAGCTGGGCGAGCACGGCATCTGGGGCCACACCGCCCTGGCCGAAGCCGCCGATGCCGTCGTTATCCCCGAGCTGGGCCTGACCATGACGCTGGTGCAGATTTACGAGGAAGCGGGCGTAGCGCCGATGCAGGCGGGGTTTGCGGCAGAGGAAGCGGAATAGGTTTTTCCCAAAACGTCATGCAGAGCGCAGCGAAGCATCTTTACCGCAGGAGTAAATAATGCTTCCGCAACGAAGCGGTAAAGATGCTTCGCTGCGCTCTGCATGACGTTCATTTTTTGCCGGTCACGTTCCTTCTACCGATACCCCGCCGCTTGCAACGCGAACAGTTCCGCGTAGCGCCCTTCTTTCCCCAGCAGTTCCTCGTGCGAGCCAATCTCCACGAACTGGCCGTTTTCGATGACCAGGATGCGGTCGGCCATGCGCACGGTGCTGAAGCGGTGGCTGATGAGGACGGCGGTTTTGCCCTGGGTCAGCTCCTTGAAGCGCTGGAAGACTTCGTACTCGGCGCGGGCGTCGAGGGCGGCAGTGGGCTCGTCGAGGATGAGCAGCTGGGCGTCGCGCATGTAGGCGCGGCCAAGGGCGATTTTCTGCCACTCGCCGCCGCTCAGGTCCACGCCGCCGTTGAAGCGGCGACCAATCATCTGGTCGTAGCCGCCGGGCAGCTTGGCGATGACGGTATCGGCGAGGCTCTGGTGGGCGGCGGTTTCGATGCGGGGCTGGTTCTGGCGCTCTTCGATGCGGCCCACGGCGAGGTTTTGGCCAGCGGGGAGCTGGAAACGCACGAAATCCTGGAAGATGACGCCGATTTCCTGGCGCAGCTCGGCGGGGTCGTACTCGCGCAGGTCGTGGCCATCGAGCAGAATGCGGCCCTCGGTGGGGTCGTAGAGGCGGGCCAGCAGCTTGACGAGGGTGGTTTTACCCGCGCCATTTTCGCCCACCAGCGCCAGCTTTTCGCCGGCCTGCAGCGTGAAGCTCAGGTTGCGAATGGCCCACTTTGTACCATTCTTGTACTGGAACCCGACGTTTTCAAACTCAAAGCCCTGCTGAATGGGCCGGGGGAAGGGCCGGGCGGTTTCGCCTTTTACCTCCTGGCGCACGATGCGCGGCCGCAAGGCAAAGAAGTCGAAAAAATCCTGCAGATACAAGGCCCCGTCGGCCACCGAGCTGAAGCGGCTGAGGATGCCTTCGAGCAGGCCCCGCAGCCGGGCGAAGGAGCCGGCCAGGAAGGTGAGCTGGCCCAGCGAAATCTGCCCGGCCACGGTGCGGGCGATGATGTAGACGTAGGCCCCGTAGTAGCCGGCCGCGCCCACGGCGGCGAACAGCGCGCCCCAGCCGGCGCGGCGCAGCACCAGGCTTTTGTTCTGGCGGTAGAAGTCGTCGGACAGCTCGCGGAAGCGGGTTATCAGGAAATCAGACAGTCCGAAAATCTTCACTTCCTTGGCCGTTTCGTCGCTGGCTCCAGTCTGACGCAGGTAATCGAGCTCGCGGCGCTCGGGCGTCCAGGAGTGGCTCAGGGAGTAGCTGCGCTCGTTGAAGTGCGACTCGCCGAGGAAGGCCGGCACCACGGCCAGCAGCAGCAGCCCCAGCAGCCAGGGCTGGAAGGCCACCAGCCCGCCGGCCAGCAACACGAGCGTCACGGCATCCTGGCCCTGGGCCAGCACCTGGCTCATGAGCACGGTGCGCGAGAGGGTTTGGCGGCGGGCGCGCTCCAGCTTGTCGTAGAAAGTACTGTCTTCGAACTGGTCGAGGTCGAGCTCGGCGGCGTGCGCCATGAGGCGGATGGACGACTGGTTGGCAAACAGGTCGCCAAGCAAGCTGTCGAGCAGGGCCACGCCGCGGCCTAGCCCATCAGCCAGCAGCACTAGGCCGAACTCCAGCGCCACCAGCGTGAGCACGGGCGTGAGCACCCGCTCGGGGGCGGGCAGCCGGGTGAGCTGCACCACGGCATCGATAATGAGCTTACCCACGTAGAGCGTGGCCAGGGGCAGAAACGCCCGCAGCAGGCGCAGCGCCACGTTGGCCAGCGCCAGCGCGGGGCTGGTGTGCCAGATTAGTTTCAGAAACGCCGGCAGGTGGCGCAGAGCCGATACCCGCTCGCGCACGCTCACGGCGGGCTTTTCGGGGCCGCGCGAGGCGTTGGATTTCTTGACGGAAATGGATTTCAGGAAGTTGAGCATTGCCCGGCCTGGGGCAAGCTTGGGGCCGGAGTGCGAAGACGGCCGTTTTGGCAGAAAGCACCTGGTGCAGGACCCCAAAACTACTCGTAGACCTCACGGATATTTTCGGGCGGCCTTAGCGCGTGCTCCTAGGCCCCACGGGCTTGCTCCGATGGCCTTGGTGCTTGCTCATAAGCCCCACGAGCTTGCTCATAGGCCCAACAAGCCTGCTCATACGGCCTTGCTGCTTGCTCATAAGCGTCATGGGCTTGCTCATAAGGCCTTGGCGCTTGCACATAAGCATCATGGGCTTGCTCGTACAAATTTTTAGACCTGAAAACGCCTCAGCTTGCAAATAGAACCGTTTGCGAGGAAGGCTGCAAAGGCCAAAGTCGTTGGCAAGGCGCTCATTTAATTGGGCCAGCGTACTTTTCAGCTTCACAATTCCTAATCCAATCACTCTTTCTTTATGACTGCCCAAGAAACCTCTATCCTCGACAGCGGCCAGCGCGTGGCCCTGGCCGTGGCCCCCTACCAGGCCGAACTGACTGATTTCCCGCCCCTGCTAGCCGCTAATACCGACCGGGGCGAGCTGGTAACGGCCATTGCGGCCCAGCAAAGCAAGCAGAACACGCGCACGACGGACAGCACGACCGCCAAGGAAACGGCCCGCGAAAATATGGCGCAGGCCACGGCCACGCTCTCGGCCCGCGCCGTGGGCTATGCCCTGGCCACCAATCAGCTGGGGCTGAAGCAGGCCTTCACGCTCTCCTACGCCGATGTGCGCTACGGCGAGGCCACCGAAGACGTGAACCATGTGCGCGACCTGGTGAAGGCCGTGCAGGCGCTGCCCGCCCAGGTGCGCAAAGACTACCGCCTGACCGAGGCCGTGATTCAGGCGCCGGCCGCTGCCGCCGATGCTTTCGACGCGGCCGACGACACGCAAACCGACGCTAAAGCAGCCCCGCGCCTCGCCACCCTGGCCCTGCCCGAGCTGCTGCGCCGCCTCAGCGCTGCGCTGCGGCTGATGGACACCCTGCTGAAAGGCCAGCGCACCGATACGGACCCGAAATTTAGGTGGGCCGGGTTGTACGCGGCTTTTGCCGAGGCCAACAAACGCCGGGGCGTGGCGGCCAGCGGCCGCAAGGCGGCGGGCGGGACGCGCATCGTGCGGACGCTGCCGGTTACGTCGGCTTCGGGCATGGCGCTGCGGCTGGCCAATACCAACTATGGCCTGGCCTACACGCTCACCGTGGAAAACCGCGCCGCCGTGCCCCTGCTGCTGTGGATGGCGCAAAAGGACGGGGCCAAAACCACGCCCCTGGCCTGCCCGGCCGGCCAAGTCACGGTGCTCATCCGCGAGAAGCTGGGGCCGGACACGGCCCGCTATCTGATGGGTCAGTTTGAAGGTGTGGCGGGCGGCAGTGCCACGGTGGTGGTGCGGCGGGTGGTGACGATTTAACTCCTTATAAGACCACGAAAAAGGGCCCTTACGATACTTTAAGGGCCCTTTTTTTAGTTATTCTCGGTGAATGTATGTTACAGTGTGGCCGGTGCGCCCATGCTCGCTACGATAGGGGTGCCCACTAGCTCTTGAGCCGTTGGTATTTATTGTTCCAGGACTTGCGCACCACACCGGCTCCCGCGTTTTGCCCGGCGCTTCAGCGCCGGGATGCGGGTCCTTGATTGAGCTGACGGGGCTTTAGCCCCTGCGCAGCGCCGAACGAGCAGGGGCTAAAGCCCCCAAACCCGGGGCTAACCCACTATCCCGGCCCTGAAGGGCCGGGCAAATGCAACCGATGAATTTTGGTGCGTAAATCCTAGTTCAATAACTCGTATTGAAACACATCCCAAGCAGCCCCAGCCCCACCAGCGGCTGGGGCTGCTTCGTGTTATGGCCTACCGGAAAGCAACTCCACGGCTGTGCACGGCGTGAATGACTGCCCACCCGATTCCTGCCGACCTTTGCGGGACCCATGCCCGCAACTGCTGCTCCTGCTTCCCGCCCCTACACGCTCGGCTTTTGGCTGATGTGCCTGTCGTCGTTTCTGTTTTTTGCTTCGTTCAACCTGCTGCTGCCCGAGCTGCCGGGCCACCTCACCCGGCTGGGCGGGGGCGAGTACAAGGGCTTTATCATTGCGCTGTTTACGCTCACGGCGGCTATTTCGCGGCCGTTTTCGGGCAAGCTGGCCGATACCGTGGGGCGCGTTCCGGTGATGGTGCTGGGCTCGCTGGTGTGCGTGGTGTGCGGGCTGGTGTACCCGTGGGCCCTCACGGTGGGCAGCTTTCTGGGGCTGCGGCTGCTGCACGGCTTTAGCACGGGCTTCAAGCCCACGGGCACGGCCGCGTTCATTGCCGACATCGTGCCCGTGGAGCGGCGCGGCGAGGCCATGGGCCTGCTGGGCATGACGGGCAGCCTGGGCATGGCCATCGGGCCGTGGCTGGGCACGCAGCTGGCCGAGCGGTTCTCGCTCAACGTGATGTTCTACTGCTCGGCGGGCATGGCCCTGCTGTCGGTGCTGGTGCAGGGCTCCCTCACCGAAACGCTGCCCCCGGCGCAGCGCCGGCGCTTCCGCTTCGCGCTGCTGCGGCTGAACTGGCGGCAGGAGGTGCTGGAGCCGCGGGTGTTTGCCCCGGCCTTCGTCACGCTGCTGTGCCTGTTCCCGTTCGGGGCGGTGCTCACCGTCATCCCCGACCAGAGCCAGCTGCTGGGGCTATCCAGCAAGGGCCTGTTCTATAGCTGCTACACGATATCGGCGCTGCTGGTGCGGCTGCTGGCGGGCAAGGCCTCCGACGTGTACGGGCGGGTGCGGGTGCTGCGCTGGTCGGCGCTAGTGCTGGCTATTGGGCTGGGGCTGCTGGTTTTCACGTCCTCGGTGCCCCTGTTTCTGCTCGGGGCGGTGGTGTTCGGGCTGGGCACGGGCCTGAACTCGCCCACCCTCTACGCCTGGACCGTGGACCTGAGCGACCCGCTGCGCCGGGGCCGGGCCGTGGCTACCATGTACATCGCCCTCGAAGTCGGCATCGGGCTGGGAGCGCTGGCGGCGGGCTGGATTTTCGCCAACCAGGCCACGCGCCTACCCTACGTGCACGCCCTGAGCCTGCTGTGCGTGCTGGCCGCCCTGGCCTACCTGCTGCGCCTGCCCGCCGATGCGCCCGCCGGCCACCAGCCCGCCCCCGATACCGCCCCCGAGCCCCTGCCCGAAGAAGTAGTGTAAGTAGCAGGACAGCAGTAATCAGTAGCAAGATTTTGTTCAAGCAATTGACTGCTATCGTATGACCGTCTTACTACTTGCTACTTCATTCTGACTACTTACTGGTGTTATGCATACCAGATGAGATGGCACGGCCCCGCGCCATCTCATCTGGTATGCGTAACACCAGTAACTTAGGCCGCGCCGGCAGCCGCTACCGGATGCAGAGAGCGAAGCCGTAGGAAAACTCAATGCCCCCGGGAGCCAGCTGCCGCGCCAGCTTCTGGTTGGCCGCGCTGTAGTTGCCCGACACGTAGTCGGTGGTTTCGCCGCGCAGCACCAGGCCGTAGCCCAGGGCGGCCAGCATGGCCAGATGCCGGATGAACTGCCAGCGCGCGCCGGCCCGCAGATGCAGCAGCCTGGCCGGCCGGTAGTTCACCAGCAGCTCGTCGGCGGGGGTGTTCACGGCGACGCCGTTGATGCTGGTGTAGGCATTGGTGATGACAACGTTGTGGAGACCCGTACTGAACGCCAGGTTGCTGCCCACAAACGCCGATACCGGACGCCCGGGCGTGAAATAATAGCGGGTGCCAATCCCGATTTTACCCCCGGAGATGGTGAACCCCAGGCCGGCATTCACCTCGAGCCGGGGCCGGACCAGGTGCCCCAGCTCCACGCCCCAGCCGTAGGGTGCCCCCCAGCCGATAACCGCGCCGAGGCTGTAGGCCGAGTAGTCGGGCCAGGCCGGCAGGGCGGCGGGTGAGGCTGGGGGCGCAGTTTGAGCGGCGGCGACCGGAGCGGCCAGCAGCACAGGCCGAGGGTGAGTAGCCTGGTGAGGGAGCGCATCGGTGGAACAGAAGGCGAAAAGACGCCGCAAAGAAACGCCGGGTGCCCACCGCAATGGCCATCCCGGCGCTAAAGCGCCGGGCAAAACGCGGGAGCCGGTGTGGTGCGTAAGTCCTAACGCAGTAAGTAGTCAGCAGGCAGAATCAAGGCGATATACTGAGCGTCAAATGCTTAAATTTTTGCTACTTAATTCTGAGTACCTGCTTACCTGAGCCTGCTGCGCGATTTCGGCTCCGAGCAGAACCCCTTCCGACACGATGACCACCTGTTTCCGGTTGCTTTAGCATGAT
>JANNDE010000484.1:0-1564 GCA_031387395.1 Hymenobacter sp. | reverse complement strand
GGGCACGAGCCGCGGCCTGGGTCGAGCGGCTTTGCTCAGCCAAGCGCAGGGCCTCGGCCCGGAAAGCGGCATCATAACGCCGACGTTTTTTGGGTTGGGGACTGTCTTTCATGACATTCGAAAGATAAGACCCTATTCTGTCCACATTTACCCGACCACCTCATACCTTCACATCCATAATAGTGAATTCTACCCATTCATTCGTAGCTGGTTAACGAAACCAGCCTTATTTTATGTGCTGGTTTCGGATAGTTTTGCCGACAGTTCTCGCGTTGGGTGTTTGCCACGCGCCGGTGGCCGCCCAAGTGTTGGACCCCTCCTTCACGAGTCCCGCCACCCTTTATGCTCCCGGGCAAGTGAACGCTTTCGGTCCTCAACAGGCCGATGGGAAACGCTTGGTTAGTGGCAGCTTCACACGGGCAAATGGCACTCCCGCTAGCCGCCTCGTTCGTTTTGCGGCCAATGGAGCGTTGGACTTGCCTTTTACGCAAAACGTAGGCACCGTTAACTTCGTTTACCGAATCAAGGGATATGCCAACGGGCAGTACCTGCTTTGTGGCAGCGGCGGCAGTGTGGCCGCGGGTGGCATAACGCGAACGGAGTTCTTACGCTTAAACGCGGACGGCACACCCGATGCCGGTTTTGATGCCGGCAGCGGGCCCGGTCTGACGGGCGGTTTTGGGCACAGCCAAGATTGCGTTATACGCCCGAACGGAAGTGTGGTGGTGGTGGGCGCGTTTGATGCATACAGCAGTACGCCAGCGGCGGGTGTCGTACAACTTACCGCCTCGGGAAGCATCGATGCCACTTTTTCAGTGGGAACGGGTCTTACGTCCAACGGAAGCATTAAAACTGCCTATGCCGTGGCATTGCAGCCCGACGGTAAAGTGTTGGTGGGCGGCCATTTCGCCGTGTTCAATGGACAACCCGCCGTGGGGATTGTCCGCTTACTCCCCAACGGAAGCGTCGACCCAACATTCGCCTCTCCATTGCAAGCCGGGTCGCAAGTAGAGAATTTAGTGTTACAGCCCGACGGCAACGTGCTGGTCAACGGATTGTTGAATGTAAGTGGCGCTGCTCCAGCGACTGTAGGGCTGGTGCGCTTGTTGCCGGGAGGGACGGTAGATGCCAGCTTTTCCGGGCCTGCTTTTCTGAACGCCAAGGTTTCAACCGGGTACAACGACCCTGCCGTCGTATTGCAACCCGACGGCAAGGTGTTGGTTGTCGGGCCTTTTGCTTCGCCGAGTGCCAATTACATTGCGCGATTGAACTCGGACGGCACCTTGGATAACAGTTTTTCGCCGGGTGCCGTCCTCAGCGGCATGCCTGCGTCGCTTGGCTTGCAAGCCGACGGCACCGTCCTGGTTGGCGGGTCGTTTAACACGTTTAACGGGACGGAAGCCTCGCTGGGCAGGTTGACCAGTTCGGGGGGAGCGGACCCGGCATTTGTGGCCCAACTACAGCTGCCGGGCGTAGTAACCGCGCTAAGCCTGCGACCTGATGGTCAAGTAATAGCGGGGGGGAATTTCACCGAATGGGATGGGCAAGCCGTTCACCGCTTGGT
>JANNDE010000361.1:0-12140 GCA_031387395.1 Hymenobacter sp. | reverse complement strand
ATTTTGTCGCCGCCCGGCTTGGGCAGCTGGCAGCGTCCGTAGCGTCCCAGCATGGGCCCCAGAATCATCACCGAGCCGCGTAGCGCGCCGGCCTGGGCCACGAATTCGGGCGTGTCCATGTAGTCGAGGTTCACGTTCCCGGCCTGGAAAACGTAAGTGTCGGTGGCTAGCTTGCCCACTTTCACGCCCATATCGCGTAGCAGCTCGATGAGCTTATTCACGTCGCGGATATCCGGAATATTGCTGATGGTGACGGGCTCCGGCGTCAGCAATACCGCGCAGAGAATCTGGAGGGCTTCGTTTTTGGCACCCTGGGGCGTTATTTCGCCGCGCAGGGCTTTGCCGCCGCGTACTTCAAATGCAGCCATTGAAATGGGATTGGAATTCTAAAAAAAGGCACGTCATGCAGAGCGTAGCGAAGCATCTTTACCGCGCAACGCAATTCAAACGAGAGAATTAGTAGCGGCGGGCAAGATGCTTCGTCTCTGCTTGATGCGCAGAATGCGCTGCATGACGTTCTGAAAAAAACTACTGGGGCGGCTGCTGCGGCTCCTGGCTGCGGCCTTTCTTGCGCTTCTTGCCGTTTTTGTTGCCGAAGCCGTTGCCGTTGCCCCGGTTTTCGCGGTCGCGGCCCTCCCGGCCTTCACGGCGGTCACGGCTCTGCGGGTCGCGTTGCGCGGGCTGGGGCACGATGAATGGTTTGGTCCCCACCAGCGCGGCCGGCATCTCAAACAGGTTTTCACTGTCGACGACGGCCGCATCGAGCTTGAGCTGGCCGCCCGAGAGTTCGCCCATGTGCCGCAGGATGGTCACGTCCTTAGCATTCTCCTTGTTGTGCTGGCGGTAGAGAAACTTCATTGTCCGGCCAATCTGGATGGCGGCCTGCTCGCGTTCGGCCGGGTCTTCCAGGGTAATGGCTTTGGCAATCAGGGCCTCGATGGCCGCGCCGTAGGCCCGCAGCTTGGGGGCCGTGCGGGGGTAGGGCACGCGGCCGGGCTTCTCGGTACGCACCGTGAGGCTGCGCAGGGCTACGGGCGCTTCCAAGGCCACGTCTTCGCCGGCCATGGCGTGCAGGTGGTTCCAGAGGCGGGTCTGAATTTCGGGCAGCTCGCGCAGGGCCGGCTGCAGGCGCAGCATCAGCTGCACGATGGCGGTGGCGCGCCTGGTGCGCTCGGCCACGTCCTCAATGGCCTGGAGGCCCTGAATGAGCTGGTAGGTGCTGTGCCCGTATTCGCGCACCAGCAATTGCAGGTGGAAGGGCAGGGAATTAATATCGGTCATAAAAAGCAGAAGGGCGGCCGCCGGAAGCGGCGCTCAGGCCAAAGATACGGCGGGCGGCGGGGTGTCGGTAACAGGGAATTGTAGAACGGGATAAACGCACCCGTTGGGCTGTCATGCAGAGCGTAGCGAAGCATGTTTACCTCAATACTAATCCCAACGATTGAATTGCGGTGCGCGGTAAAGATGCTGCGCTATGCTCTGCATGACCGTTTAATTAGCGCCCTAATGCACCCGCAGCTTGGCGAAGCTCAGCAGCAGCACTTTTTCGCCCACTTCCTCAAACTGAATGGTGGCTTTAGTGGTGCCCTGCTGGGTTTCGAGCGCGCTCACCGTGCCAAAACCGAACTTGGCGTGCTCTACGCGCTGGCCGGTTTGCAGCTTCGAGGTGTCGGAAGGCGTGAAGTCGGCTGGGGCCACGTACTTAGTGGCCCGCACCTTGCGCGGCGGCGTCGGAATCAGGTTCGAGCGGCGCTCGAATACGTGCTGAAACGGCCCCGGCTCGCCCGCGCCCGGCCCGGCGGCAAACTTGAAATCCACGAAGCGCGGGTCAATCTCATCCAGAAAGCGGCTTTTCTCGCAGCTGCGCAGGTTGCCCCACTGGTAGCGCGAGGTCGCGTAGCTCAGCGTGAGCTTCTTCTCGGCCCGCGTAATGGCCACGTAAAACAGCCGGCGCTCCTCCTCCAAATCGGCCCGCGAGGTAATCATCATCTGGCTCGGAAACAGGTTTTCCTCCATGCCCACGATGTACACGTTGCGGAACTCCAGGCCTTTGGCCGAGTGAATGGTCATCAGCGTCACGGCCTCGCCGTCCTGGGCCGCGTCTTTGAGGTCCGAGTCTGTTACCAGCGCAATATCCTGGAGGAACGCGCCCAGGCTTTTATCCTCGCGCTCGTGGTCGTCCACGTATTCCTTGATGCCGTTGAGCAGCTCCTGAATATTCTCGTAGCGCGACAGGCCCTCAATGCTTTTATCGGCATAAAGCTCCTCCAGCATGCCCGAGTTTTTGGCGATGAATTTGGCCGCTTCAAAAGCATCCTCTTTCTCGGCAATCACCATGTAGCTCTTGATTTTTTCGGCGAATCCTACGACCGGATTCGATACCCGCGCCGCCATAAACTGGTCGGCGTTGGCTATCACCTCCCAAAGCGTGTGGTTGGCCTCGTCGGCCGTGGTAATGAGTTTACTGATGGTGGTATCGCCAATGCCCCGCTTCGGATAATTAATTACCCGGCGAATAGCCTGCTCGTCGTTCTGGTTAACCGTCAAACGCAGATACGCCACCAAATCTTTGATTTCCTTGCGCTGATAAAACGACAGGCCGCCAACGATTTTATATTTTATATTTAATTTCCGCAGCGACTCTTCCATCGCCCGGCTTTGCGCGTTGGTGCGGTAGAGAATGGCAAAATTATCGTACGACAAATGCCCGTTCATCTTGTCTTCGAAGATGGAATTGGCAATTAATTTTCCCTCCTCGTTGTCCGAAGCGGCTTTCAGCACTTCAATCAGCGTGCCTTCCTCGTTCTCCGAAAAAACATCCTTGCGCAATTGCGCCTGGTTGTTTTTGATAACGGAATTGGCGGCCCACACGATATTTTTCGTGGAGCGGTAGTTCTGCTCCAGCTTGAATACCCGTAATTCGGGATAGTCCTTCTCGAAATTCAGAATGTTGGAAATATCCGCGCCACGGAAGGCGTAGATACTCTGCGCGTCATCGCCCACCACGCAGATGTTGCGCTCTTTGGCGGCCAGCTTACGGGTAATTAAATACTGCGAATAGTTCGTGTCCTGATACTCGTCCACCATCACGAACTTAAACATGTTCTGATACTTGTTCAGCACGTCGACGTGGTCGCGGAACAGCACGTTGGTGTTGAAGAGCAGGTCGTCGAAATCCATCGCGCCGGCCTTGAGGCAGCGCTGGTAGTACTGCTGGTAGATGGCCCCGATTTTGGGTCGCAGCGCCGCCTCGTCGTCGGCCTTGATGGTGGGGTCGTTGAGGTACTGGGTATGCGAAATCAGCTTGTTTTTGGCGGCCGAGATGCGGCCCAGCACCAGGTTGGGCTTGTAGAGCTTGTCGTCGAGCTCCAGCTCCTTCACAATCTGGCCAATCAGGGTCTTCGAGTCCTGGGTGTCGTAGATGGTGAAGCTGCGCGGGAAGCCGATTTTGTCGGCCTCGGAACGCAGAATTTTGGCGAACACCGAGTGGAAAGTGCCCATCCAGAGGCTGCGGGCGGCGGGGCCGACTACCTTTTCCACGCGGGCGCGCATTTCCTTGGCGGCCTTATTGGTGAAGGTGAGGGCCAGGATGTTGAACGGGTCGACGCCCTTTTCGAGCAGGTTGGCGATGCGGTAGGTGAGCACCCGGGTTTTGCCCGAGCCCGCACCGGCGATAATCATGCACGGGCCTTCGGTTTGCATCACCGCGGCGCCTTGCGACGGATTCAGGAGGGAAAGATAATCTAGAGCCATGTGCGAAATAAGCCGCTTTTGGGCGGGTCAACAAAGATACGGAGCCCCGGGCAGGGGTGGGCCATCATTTCGGGCGCACGCCGGCGGGGTTATCTTTGTGAATGATTATTATCCAGGAAACGGTCATTTCCGACGACATCGCCGACAACTTTTTCGTGTGCAACCTCGAAGCCTGCAAGGGCGCCTGCTGCGTGGAGGGCGACCTCGGCGCGCCGCTCGAAGAGCCCGAGCTGAAGATTCTGGAGCAGGAATACGCCAACATCAAGCCCTTTCTGACGGAAGCCGGGCGGGCCGCCATCGAGGCCCAGGGCCTCTACATCAAGGACTGGGAGGGCGATTTCAGCACCACCACGATTGAGGATAAGGAGTGCGCCTATGCGCTGTGGGACGAGCGCGGCATCCTGAAGTGCGGCATTGAGCAGGCCTACCTGGCGGGCGCGACCACCTTCAAAAAGCCCATCAGCTGCCACCTGTACCCGATTCGCATCACGAAATACGAGGGCTTCGACGCGCTGAATTACGACCGGTGGGGCATCTGCAACCCGGCCTGCGCGTTTGGCGATAAGCTGGGCGTGAAAGTGTACCAGTTTCTGAAGGAGCCGCTGATTCGCAAGTACGGCGAGGGCTGGTACGGGCAGCTGGTGCAGGAAATTGAGCACCCGACGCCGGAGGGGAAGAAGTAGCGTCCGGTAGGGAGAGGGGACGGACACCACGAAAAAGAACGTCATGCCGAGCGAAGTCGAAGCATCTCGTGTCCAATGGTAGCTCAATCGTTCAACGATTTTGATTACTACCACACGCGAGATGCTTCGACTTCGCTCAGCATGACGTTCTTGGGTGTTCAGGCTAAGTCCGAAAACTATGCCTCCGTCACTACAATTTTCTCGATTTCGTCGTTGGGCGTAATCTGGTCGATTACTTCCACGCCTTCCACTACTTTGCCGAACACGGTGTGCACGCGGTCGAGGTGGGCGGTGTTATCGCGCGAATGCACGATGAAGAACTGCGAGCCACCGGTGTTTTTACCGGCGTGGGCCATGCTCAGCGCGCCGCGCTCGTGGTGCTGGTTGCCGCCGCTGGTTTCGCAGTCGATTTTGTAGCCGGGGCCGCCGGTGCCGGGCTGGCCCTTGGCGCCTTCGCGGGTGTTGGGGCAGCCGCCCTGAATGACGAAATTCGGGATGACGCGGTGGAATTTCAGGCCGTCGTAGTAGCCTTTTTGAGCGAGGTCGGTGAAGTTTTTGACGGTGTTCGGAGCGTCCTGCTCGTAGAACTCAACTTTCATCACGCCCTTTTTGGTGTGGATTTCGGCAGTTTTCATGAATCGCGGATTTTTAGCGGGTTAAACTGATTTTCGAAGACAGGTGCTGCCTTCGGCGGGCGAAGGTAAGAAGTTGATAAGCTTGCAAAACATCCGGGGCCGGTCATTGCTTCGTAAGCTCCCTGCCGTATCGGCACTTACGGCGCTAACTATTTTTGACTTATCTCGTTTCTTTCTTTTTAACACCGTATATCGGTTTCTTTCACATTACCCGTTTTATGAAAAAATCTTTTGCCCCTCTGTTCGCCGCCTTCGCCACTACCCTGCTGCTGGCTGGCTGCAACACCGAAACCGCCAAAACCGAAACCGCAACTACCAACACCGTGAACCCGGCCGATTCTGCTGCGGCCATGGCCGGCGACTCGGCCCGCATGGCTAAGCCCAAAGGCGTAATGGTGGACGGCGTGGCCATGACGGCCGACAAAGACATCGTAGACAACGCCGCCGCGGCCAAAAGCGTGAGCACGCTGGTAGCCGCCGTGAAAGCCGCCGGCCTGGTGGAGACCCTGAAAGGCGCGGGTCCTTTCACCGTGTTTGCTCCCACCAACGCTGCCTTCGACAAGCTGCCCAAGGGCGCTGTGGCCGGCCTGATGGACTCCGCCAGCAAAGCCAAGCTGGCCGGCGTGCTCACCTACCACGTTATCCCCGGCCGCCTCGTGGCCGCCGACCTGAAAGACGGCCAGGAGCTGACCACCGTGAACGGCGAGAAGCTGCACATCATGGTGAAAGACGGTAAGGTGATGGTGAGCAACGGCAAAGATGCCCCCGCCACCGTGCAAATCGCCGACGTGATTTCGAGCAACGGCGTTACGCACGTCATCGACGGCGTGGTGCTGCCGCTGGCCAAGTAAGCCAGGGGGCAGCCAACACCAACCACAACGGCCTGCCGGAAGGAACTGATGCTTCATCCGGCAGGTCGTTGTGGTTAGGGAAGTGCGGCGGGGGCCGTAAGGGACTAGTTGTCGGCTATCACGTCGAGAGCCAGTTTTTCGGGAGCTACCGCGTAGGGGTAGTCGGTGCCGCGCAGCACCAGAGTGTACACCTTGCTGGCGGTCAGCGTCACGGGCTGGGTGAAGAGCGGGGCCTGGGTACCGTTGGCGCGGGTGAAAGCGTAGCGTACCTGCACGGGCAGGGCCAGCAGGCGCGTATCGAGGCGGCGGTTAAGGACGTAGTGCCAGTCGTCGCCGGTTTTGCGGATGGCCGTTGAGTCCAGGTTTTGGGTCTTCGTGGCTGCTCCGTACTGCGCGCCCACTTGCAGGGCCAGCCGGGGCCGAAGGTAGTAGCCGCCATACAGGTACCACGTGTTGTCGTTGTCGTACTCGCGCTTTCCCATTGTCTCCCCGTCGTAGTGCGGCCCATAGCTGTAATACACGTTTTTCTCAATGGTTGGCGTTATTATCCTATATGTTTCGGGATAGGGGTTGGCGTAGGAATAATGGGTACGGTAGCGGGCATCGCCGGTTTGTAGTCCCCCGAAAAAACGCAGCAGCAGGGCGCTCACCTCATCGGGGGGGAGCTATCAGGGGCGCATCCGAAACGAGGGCCGGCAGGGCCAGGCCCACGCGCAGGCTGGCCACGGGGCTGATGCCTTGCAGCTGCCCCGTTCGCATATATCCACCAATGCCCGCGTGGCCATCGATGAAGCCGTAGCGCCCCAGCCGGCGCTGCACGCCGTAGAGCAGGGCGATATCGGAGGCCGGCCCCCGGCCGGGGCCGATGACGTGGAACGGGGTTTCGGACGGGCCCGCCCCCACGCCCAGGCCCAGGGCCTGCGCGAAGTAGTTGGCCGAAAACCCGGCCGTGCGGTGGCCCTGCCGCAGGCGGCGCTCCAGGTTGTGGTAGTAGCGCCCGGCCAGCTGCGCCCGCAGCTGCGAGCCGGCGGCAATGGGGCCGGGGGGGGCCGTCGGGCCGGTAGTAGGTGATAGCCGGGCTCAGCTCGGCCTGGCCCGCCCAGGCGCGGCCCAGCCACCGCTCGTAGGCCAGGTGCAGGCCGTAGCGGTTGTAGTAAGCGGGTAAGTCGTGGTCTTTGCTGAACGGGTAGCCGGTGATGATGAAGTTGTTCAGGCCCAGCTTCCACTGGTCGCGCGCCTGACGCTGCACCAGCAGCGGGGCATCGGCGAGGCGGGCGGGGGCGTTTTCTTCGCCGTACTGTAGGCGAGTGGTGTCGGGGGCGGGCGTGGTTTGGGCAGTGGCGCGCCTGGCGGGCAGGGCAGCCAGCCCAATCAGCAGGGCAGCCGCGCGAAACGAATTTCGCCCCAAAGTGTCGGGCCACCGAAGGAAGGTTGGCCGGGAAGTGAAAAATATTTTCAGCGGGTCTGTCCATCGGACAAGGAAGTGTCCGTTGCGCGGTTAGATGCTGCCCGGTTGGCATTGCTGGTACAGGCATTTCATACCTGGCCAGCCGCCGCTTCAGAAATAACTGCGGCAGCACCGGCTACGGTACCGTAGCCAACAATATTTTTGAATGTCCAACCAACCAATTGCGTTCAGCCCGCCACTTTGGCGTACCCGCGCATCAGGCGGAGTCCCATTACTAATCCTTTCGAACGATGACCTCAAAAACCACTCCGCGACTCGTAGCCCTGCTGCTCGTCAGCTCAATGGCCCTCACCAGCAGCTGCAAAAAAGTATGCGGCGACAACCTGCCCCAATATTCCCTGAGTGCCGGGCAGCGGGCCTGGGGCGGGCCATTTGTGGCCAATGCCGAGTGGCGCTTCCGCAACGCCGCCGGCTACGAGCGGGCATACCGCATAACCAGCGCCGCAACGCGCAGCATTGGCAGCGGAGGAACCTCGAAAATCAGTGTCAGCTCCACCTATTACCAGGAATATACTTTCAGCGATTTTGCGCGAACCGACTCTGCGCTGACCGGCTACGCGAAAGGAATCTATCACCTGCAATTAGCGGCCACCGTCGTGGCCAACGACAGTCACCACCTGCTGCAATGGAGCTACGGTGACTTTTCGCTACCCATCGACGAGGCCGAAGCCGGGCAGGTGGCCCTGGCCCCGGCCACGTTCGGCGGGCGCACCTACCCGGCCGTGCTGGCGTGCACCAGCCGCAAGCTGGCCCCCCTTGTGCTGCATCTGTACCTGACCAAAGCCGAGGGCGTGGTCGCTTTCGACGACGAGTACGGCACGCTATGGGCGCGCTTGTAGCCTCACCGGCGGCCCCGCAAGCCCGGTTGGCAGCGTATGCTGTCCGGTTTTTTAGTGCCGGTTGTCCTCGCCGGCCAGCATGCTCAGGTAGCTGTCGTAGCGGGGCAGGGCAATGCGGCCCTGGTCCACGGCTTCGCGCACGGCGCAGCCGGGCTCGTGGGTGTGCTGGCAGTTGTGGTAGCGGCACTGGCCCAGCAGCGCCCGGAACTCGGGGAAGTAGCCGGCCAGTTCGGCGGGCGGCAAATCCACGAGGCCCAGCTCCTTGATGCCGGGCGTGTCGATGATGAACGTGCCGGGGCGTACCTCCAACATCTCGGCGAAAGTGGTGGTGTGCACGCCCTTATCAGAAAAGTCGCTGATTTCGGCGGTTTTCAGGTCCAGGTCGGGTATCAGGGCGTTGATGAGCGTGCTTTTGCCCACGCCCGAGTGGCCGGCCAGCAGGCTTACTTTGCCGTCGAGCAGCTGGTCGATTTCGGCCACGCCCTCGCCCGTGGTGGCGGCGCAGGTGCGGCTGGGATAACCCAGGCTGGCGTACATGCCCGCGATTTCGGCCTGATACTCGAAGCCCTCCGCGTCGTACAAATCCGTTTTGTTAAAGAGCAGCATAACGGGAATGTGGTAGGCCTCGGCCGTCACCAGAAACCGGTCGATGAAGCCGAACGACGTGGCCGGCGACACCAGCGTCACCACCAGCATGGCCTGGTCCAGATTCGCGGCTACGATGTGAACATGGCCGGTTTTGTGCACCGACTTGCGCACGATGTAGTTGCGGCGCGGCGCGATGTGCGAAATCACGCCCGCGCCCTCCGTCTGGGCCTCGATGCTGAAATCGACCAGGTCGCCCACGGCCAGCGGGTTGCTGGCTTTCAGGCCCTTTATTTTGAATTTGCCCCGCAGCCGGCAGCGGTAGAGCTGCCCGGTGCTGAGGCCGCGCACCACGTACCACGAGCCCGTAGATTTCACTACGATGCCGTGCAGCAGGCCCGTGGGGCCGTCGGGGAGGTAAGAATCGGTGGTTTTCATCGGGCGGGGGTGAGGTGGCGCAGGGCAGCCATGATGGTGCGCGTGGCCCCGGCCTGGTCGTGCACGTAGTCTAAAATCGTGTCCTGCAGGCGCAGGCGGGCATCGTCGGTGTTCCAGAGGTAGGTGAAAGCGGCTTCCAGCTCGGCCCCGTCGTGCACCGGGAACGCGCCTTTCATTTCCACCAGCTCCACGGCTTCCTGAAACTTGCCGTAGGTTGGCCCGAAGAATAGCGGGAGGCCGAAAGCGGCCGCTTCCAGCGTATTGTGCAGGCCCTTGCCAAAAGCCCCGCCCACGTAGGCATACTCGCCAAACCGGTACAGCTGGCTCAGCAAGCCCACGTTATCGAATAGCAGTACGCGGGCCTGGCCCACGGTCGCCGCCTCGGCCAGCGAGTAGCGCTGCACGGGGCCGGGCAGCAGGGCTTCTACCTGGCGCAGGTTGGCCTCCGTCACTTCGTGCGGGGCGATAAGCACGCGCAGGCGGTCGCCGTAGCGTTCCAGCAGCGGGCGCAGCACGGGCAGGTCTTCGGTCCAGGAGCTGCCCACCACGAGCACGGGCGCGCCGTCGGCCACGAAGGCATCGACGAGCGGCAGGGCCCGGGCCGGGGAAAGGGCCGTGGCCACTACGGTATCGAAGCGGGTATCGCCGGCCACGCTCACGTTTTGCAGACCAAGCTCGCGCAGCAGCTTCGCCGAGGCTTCGTTCTGCGTGAAAATATGGGCGAACCGCCCCAGTATTTTCCGAAAGAAGCCGCCCCAGGGCTTAAAAAACACCTGCTCGGGCCGGAAAATGGCCGATACCACAATGGCCGGAATGCCCCGCGCAAATGCCTCGTTCAGGAAGTGGTACCAGAATTCGTACTTCACGAACACCACCAGCCGGGGCTGCACGGCATCGAGAAAAGCCCGGGCGTTAGTCTGCGTATCCAGCGGCAGGTAGAAGATGTAGTCGGCCCCCGGCCAGCTTTGGCGCACCTCGTAGCCCGAGGGCGAGAAGAAGGTGAGCACGACTTTGGTGCCGGGATGGGCCTGCCGGTAGGCTTCAATCAGCGGGCGGCCCTGCTCAAACTCGCCCAGCGAGGCGCAGTGAAACCACACGCGCGGCGCGGTATCAGCCCCAATGCTGGCGCGTATGCGCGCCAGCAGCCCGCGGCGGCCCGCCACCCAGGCGGCCGCTTTGGGCACGAACGGCGCTAACAGCCGCAGCAGCAGGCCGTATAGCCCCAGAACGATGTCGTAGATGAAAAGCAAGCCTCAAAATTACGCCATCGGCGTGCAGAATGCGATTTCGGGGGGAATTATGCGTTTCTATCGGCTTCCCAATCCACGGGTCAGGCCTCGCCGTTGGTTTCGTAGTACTGCAGCGCGTCAATCATCCGGATGGCCTCGTTGAGGCTGCGGCCCAAGGGCCGGTCGTTCACCAGCTGGTGGCGCACGATGCCGTCGCGGTCTATCAAAAACAGGCCCCGGTAGGCCATCGGCGAGCCCACAAAGGTCATTTCGCCCTCGGGCGTGTAGTCGTAGTGGCCGCCCAGCACGTCGTAGTTGGCCGCAATGGTTTTGCTGGCGTCGGCCACCAGCGGGTAGCGCACGCCGGTAATACCACCCTGGTCGCGCGGCAGCTGCTGCCAGGCCAGGTGGGCATATTGCGAATCGGTGGAGCAGCCCACCACGGCCACGTTGCGCTGCTCAAACTCGGCCAGCCGGTCCTGAAACGCCAGAATCTCGGTGGGGCACACCTTGCTAAAATCGGCCGGGTAGAAATAAAACAGCACGTGCCGCTTGCCCAGGTAGCGGTCGAGCGAAAAGTCTTCTTCGAGTTTGCCATCCACCACCGCGCTGGCGCGGAAGGAGGGAGCCCGTTTGCCTACGAGAACTGCCATTTTGGAGAGTTAAAAGAGAAAAGTTGAGAGTTAAACGCAGACAGCCAAAAGGGTTTTAACTTTTAACTTTTAACTCTCAACTTTTAACTTTTTTAAATTACCGCCCCTTAAACACCGGCTTGCGCTTCTCCACGAAGGCGGCCATGCCTTCCTTCTGGTCTTCCGACGCAAACGTGAGGTAGAAGTTCTTGCGCTCGAAGTGCAGGCCTTCGTCGAGGTGGGTTTCGAAGGCGCGGTTCACCGATTCTTTGGCCAGGCGGGCGGCCACGGGGCTCATGCCCGCGATGGTGGCGGCCAGGCGGTAGGCTTCTTCGAGGTACTGGCCCACGGGCACCACGCGGCTTACCAGGCCCACGCGGTGGGCTTCCTGGGCCGAAATGAACTCGCCGGTGAGCACCATTTCCATCGCCTTGGCCTTGCCCACGGCCCGCGTGAGGCGCTGCGTACCACCCGCGCCCGGCATGGTGCCGATGCGGATTTCGGGCTGCCCGAACTGCGCCGTTTCCGAGGCCACCAGCAAGTCGCAGGTCATGGCCAGCTCGCAGCCGCCGCCCAGCGCGAAGCCCGACACCGCCCCAATCAGCGGCTTACGGAACTTGCGAATCTGGTCCCAGGTGCTGAACTGGTCGGTAATGAGCATATCAATAGCCGTTTTGCCGGCCATCTGCTTGATGTCGGCCCCGGCCGCGAAGGCCCGCTCGTTGCCGGTGATGACGACCACGCGCACCGCGTCGTCCTCGTCCAGCGCCTTCAGCGCATCACGCACTTCGAGCATCAATTGTAAGTTGAGAGCGTTCAGCTCCTTAGGGCGGTTGAGCTGAATGAGGGCCACGCCGGGGCGGGACTGGGGCGTAACGAGAATGAATTCCATAGTGGGGAAGAGGTGAGATTTGAGGTTTAGAAAGAACGGTCATGGTGATCGCGGGCGAAGCATAGCGAACGACCCCGTTGAGTGAATGGGTCGGAGAAACGGTTGAGAAGCTTAGAGTGCGCGCAGCCAGAAGGG
>JANNDE010000337.1:0-36968 GCA_031387395.1 Hymenobacter sp. | reverse complement strand
AGCCGTAGAGGCCAAAAATGACGGGTTTGGGACGGGTTTTCAAGCGAAGAAATGCAGAATCGAAAAACAAAGCAACAACGCGGGCCGGCAAAAAGCTTCCGCTGCTGGGGGGGTGGTGCGGCAGTAGCGCGAAATTTGTCGTTCGCGTGGCAGCCCGATAATCGGTGGAATGGCGCGGGGAAGCGAGCGACAAAGTTCGCGCTACTGCCGCACCACCCCCCCCAGCAGCGGAAGCTTTTTGCCGGCCCGCGTTGTTGCTTTGTTTTTCGATTCTGCATTTCTTCGCTTGAAAACCCGTCCCAAACCCGTCATTTTTGGCCTCTACGGCTGGTCGTCCGAGTACGGCTTCCGCTACATCCACCCCGCCAACCGCCGCGCCTTCGAGCTGCTGGAGCCCGTGGGCAAACTCTTCGAAAAAATCGCCGAAGACGATGAAGGCGAGTGGATTACTATTCGCTACGACGAGCAGCAGTTCCTCGTGCGCCCCGAGCTGTTCAAGGAAATTTACCACAAGCCCGCCTTCAGCTTCGGCGATTCGGTGGAGGAGGTAACGCCTGCCCCGGGCCAGTACCGCCACTTCGGCCTCATCTCCGACGTGTTCTGGAACGAAGCCACCGATACCGCCACCTACCAGATTGTGCAGCACAAGCGCAAGCTGCCGCAGGTGTTTCAGGCGAATGAATTACGGGCCGATTAGACGCTTCGCTCAATAGAGGAATAAGGAATGAGGAATGAGGAATTCAGGACGGACCCGAATTCCTCATTCCTCATTCCTTATTCCTCTATCGAGCGAAGCGTCAAACGCCCACCGCAATGCCCACCACCACCGCCACCGCGCCCAGCGCGAACAGCGCGGCCCAGAACGGCGCGGCAAACTTCACCCACTGCTCGAAGCGCACGCCGGTGGCCGCCAGCATGGCCATGAGCGTGCCGTTGGTGGGCGTGATGAGCTCGCACAGCCCCGCGCCGTATTGAAACGCCAGCACCGTCACCTGCCGCGAGAGGCCCAGGATGTCGGACAGGGGCACCAGCAGCGGCATGGTGAGCGTGGCCTGCCCGCTGCCGCTGGGCACCGGCACGTGCAGCAGGGTTTGCACGCCCATCATGCCCAGGGCGGCCAGCGCCACGGGCAGGTGGCCCAGCGGCGCGGCCAGCCCGTGCACGATGGTGTCCACTATGTGGCCCTGCTCCAGCACCACGAAAATGACGCGGGCAAACCCAATCAGCAGGGCCGAAAAGGCAATGTCGCGAAAGCCCGCGATGAAGCCTTCGGCGGTGCCCGTGAGGCCGCGGCCTCCCATCAGCCCGGCCACGATGCCCAGCCCCAGAAATAAGGCCGACATCTGCTCGAATTCCCAGTGCAGCTGCACCACGCCGTAGGCGAAGGCCGCAAAAGTCCCCAGCATCAATAGCAGCACCAGGCCTGGGCGGCCACCGTCGGTAGTTGGGCCGGCGGTCGCTTCAGTGGTATCGGGGCGGATGTCGGGGGCCTGGCGGTGGCGCACGGCGTGGCGGGTGGTGGCCCACAGCCACAGCCCCACCGCCACCAGCAGAAAGCCCAGGCGGTAGGCCCCGCCTGAGAGCAGCGGCAGCTGCGCCAGCTTCTGGGCAATGCCCACCTGAAACGGATTTATCGGGCTAAACGAGGCTCCCACGAAGGCCGCCCCCACGCTGGCCGCCACCGCCGTGAGCACGGGGTAGCCCAGCCGCCGCATGAGCACGAGTAGCACCGGCACCAGCGGTATTATCTCCTCGCCCATGTTCTCCAGCGCGCCCCTGGTGGCGAAGAGCGTGCCCACCAGCGGAATCACCAGCACCTCGCGGCCGTGGGCGCGGCGCAACAGCCAGTCCACGCCGAAGCGCAGCGCCCCGGTCTGGTCGACCACCGTGAAGGCCCCGCCGGCCAGGAAAATCAGGAATACCACCGCCGCGGCGTCGGCCAGGCCTTTGGGCACGTCCACCAGCACCTCCAGCGGGCCCACCGGGGTGGCGGGCACGGCGTGGTAGGAGCCGGCCACCACCACCTGCCGCCCCGTCACGGCATCGAGGTGGCGCGTGAATTCGCCGGCCGGCAGCACGTAACTGAGCGCGGCGGCCAGCATGATAAAGCCCACGATGAGCACCAGCGGGTGCGGAAAACGGAATCCGTTTAACATGTATCAATTAATATTTAACAGGTTCATCGAAGGCCAGCGGAACTTCGCGCGCGCTACTACTTTTAGGCAATAGTTGGCGGCAAGATAGGCCGGCCAATAATGCAAGGCCGCCGGCCGGGCTGTTAAATGTTAACGGATACATGTTAAATGAATTGACCATCACCGCCTTCAAAGCCCTGCACCAGCGCCACCAGACCGAGCACCTCGCCCGGTACGGCACCCGTCTGGCCGAGCGCCAGGAAGACAGCTTCGAGCACACACTGTATGCCGTGGAGGGTTTTTATGCCGAAACCTGGCGCAGCCAAGGCGAGGAGCATATCCTCTTTATTCACGTTTTTCAGAAGCCCGCCGGGCTGGGCGAGTACCTGGCCCGGGTGCAACTGCCGGGCAACCTCTAAAGTCCTTGCGCCGCCCCGGCAACGTCGCCGCTGGGTTATTCACTTGGCGTTTTATGCGACTGTTTCTACCGTTTGCGCTGCTACTGCTCCGTTGTCAGGGCTTCGCCCAAACTGCCCCCAATTGCCCCACGCCCGAGCAGTTCGGCTACCGGCGCTTGGTAGTGATGTTTGGGCGCGACAGCGTGCAGGTACTGCTGCTTTCCAAGCCCGGCGAAGAGAAGCAGAAGAAGCCACTGCTGCTTTTGGAGCAAGGCTCGATACCCACGCCGCTGGTGCTCTACGACGAGCGCGGAGCCTTTCCGGTGTTCCCGTTTCACCCCAAAAAGGTGCTGGAGAATTGCCATATGGCCATCATCAGCAAGCCCGGCATTCCGCTTACGTTTGATGTGACGGGGCAAGACCCCAACGTCATTTTCCAGCGGCGCCAGCCGCCGGCCTACTACTGCGCCCGCAACTACCTCGATTATTACCTGCGGCGCGATGAAGCCGTGCTGCGCTACCTCAAAAAGCAGCCCTGGGTCGATGCCGGCCGCGTGGTTATCGTCGGGCACTCGCAGGGCACTTCGGTGGTGGCTCACCTGGCCGCCGTGCCGGGCCTAGTGAGCCGGGCCGTATACCTGAGCGGCAACCCGCTGGGCCGCAACATGTCGATGCTGGCCGCGAGCCGGCAGGCGGCCGACACGGCCGGCGCGGCCTGGACCTTCCGTCGCTGGCAGCAGGTGGTAGCCGACCCCACCCGCGCCGACTGCCAGGGCGACGACCCGCGCAACGCCTACGGTTTCGGCGCGTCGCAAGTGCCCGAGCTGCTGCGCACGCGGGTGCCGGTCTTCGTGGGCTTCGGCACGCTGGATGCCGGAGTGGCCGGCGACGATTATCTGCGGCTGGAAACCATCCGGCAGCACCGCGCCAACTTCACCTTCCGCGAATATCCCGGGCGCGAGCACAACTTCTTCGGCGTGAAAAACGGCCAGCCGGACTACGACGATTTCTACTGGGACCAGGTGGGGGAGGATTTCCTGCGCTGGGCAGGCCTGTGGCCGCAGTAGCCGGGAACCGCAGCCGGGCGAAGATTTTACCAGGCGTAGCCCAGAGTAAACGGTAGGATGTTTTTCTGCTACCTGCTTGCGCGCTGGTGCGTGTTTCAGCGATTTAGCGACTTAAGCGACTGCCTGTCAGCATCCGCGTAATTGTTTCAGGTCACCGCAGTCGCCCGAAGCATGTGGCGGGGGCAAGCTCTGTCGGGTATGCCCCCAACTCTTCATCTTTAGCAAACTACTTCGTGAGGAGCATAGTCCTGGCACCTATTGAAGCTGTTTAGAAAGTCCCCAGAATGGCGTAGAGGCGTATCCTTGCGTCTGGTCGTTGATTGGTACCGACGGTTTCTGCTTAACGACCAGACGCAAGAATGCGTCGCTTCATCAGCGAGCCGACTTCCTGAACAGCTTCATTACGGTGCCTATCCACAATAGGGCTTCCGCACTAAATGGACAGCTTGATTTTGCCCGGCGCTAAAGCGCCGGGATACGGGATTTTAGATTGATTGGCGGGGCTTTAGCCCTTTTGCCATGGCGCACGGGGATGGGCTAAAGCCCTAAAAACAGGGCCTAACCCACAATCCCGGCCCTGAAGGGCCGGGCAAAGGCCCACGCTGAGATTTGGTGCGGTTGCCCTGCATTCACAAGGAAATTGTGACAAAAAATAAATATTTATTCGTATGTTTTTTGTATGTTTACATTTGCGTCCACAAATTCATACTTCCTTACTTAGGAAGAAAAAATTCTTGTCACGCTCGCGTTATTTGGCGCAATGTTTTTGGGCAGTGCGAATAGTAACAAAGTCGAAGCTTGGCCATTCAATACCCGCATCAAGCTTTCAGGCTGTATAGTAACCGTGCGCACTACTTTCCTCGGTATTGGAATTGGGCCATCCACCCCAATAGACAATATCTGCCCATAGTACCTTGCCAAGTAAGGTGATGCTGGATGGAATTGTCCCCATTATCCTAAAATGAAAAAGCGCCTGGTGCAACCAGGCGCTTTTTCAGTATAACCTTCTCATGAAACTGTACTTACTTTTTCTTTTTTTTGACATTTTTTCATTTTGAAAAATACAATTCCTATCACGGCGTTGTGGTGGATGCCACAACCAATAAGCCGCTTGGAGAAGTTGTCATCAAGGACCTCAAAACTTTGGTAATAAATTACTCAAACAACGATGGTCACTTTACGGTATCGTCAACACCGGTGCACTTGCAACTATCACGAATTGGTTACGCGACTCTGAGAGTCACTCGGGAAGAAGTTTTGTTGGAGCAGTTAGATACCATAAGGTTACTGCCAAAGGCTATCGTTTTAGAAGATATTACGGTAAGACCGTCCAAACAGATTCGTGTCACCGCCGTGCCGGTAACCGAACGTTCAAAAAATATTTTTGGCGTAATGAGCATGCACGGATTGCTGCCTGGAGCCAAAATGGGGGTTCTACTTTTTCCACCAGATACCACCACGACTTATCGGCTCAATTCAATTATTGTAAGCGTTCCAAAAACACCTGGGTTAAAAGCCAAGTCGGGGCGGCTTCGAGTTAGACTGGTGAATGTAGAAGCTAGTCCAAATTTGCATCCAGGGCAGAACGACTTGCTTTCTACGGCCGTCATATACTCGGCAAAGCAAGTGAGTGAGGCGCCTAATCAGGAATTAGAAGTTGACATTTCGGCATTTGGTATAAAGATGCCCAAACAAGGTATTTGTGTGGTAGCAGAATGTTTGCCCACAGAAGTTTCGGAAGTTTTTGTCAGCATCAATCAAAAGGGTCAAGGCAAGAAACTGGTGGTTGAGGTAATTACCGCAACGGACCCGAAGAACCCGGCCACTTACCGGGCCACGCCAGCCCAGGACTTCTTTTTTATAGGTACCGCTACCGCAAAAACAACAGCCGTTACGTGGCGTACCAAACGGTCAGGGGGATGGATTAAAACCTCGCAATCTGATTTTGCGGATGCGCCTGATTCGAACGTATTACTGGACTTGCTAATTGAGCCCGAGAATTAAGTAGCGGTATCAAGTCATGCGTCCTACTCGTACCATAATCCTGCTGCACGCGGCTCTGTTAGCCTTGGTGCTGTTGGTTGTTTTCGTGTTTCGCACCACGAGCCAAACCTTTTATTTCGCTATTCCGCTGTATTCCCTGAGCATTGGTGGCCTTACGGTAGTTGGGGTCGGGTTATGCCTTCGGGCCATTCAACCGGATATTTTGCAAGGTCAGGGTACCTTCCGTTGGTATCTGCTTCGCGGCTGGTGCGTGTCGCTGCTCGGCGCTGCCATGGCCATCCTGTTTATTGGGTTCTATGCTTATCAAGTCGACCAGGATTTTTTCGTGCGTCGGTTGGTTTGGGAAGAAGAGATGCTGGTCGCTGGCGGCATGTCGGAAGGAGAAATAGGGCTTGTTCTGGAAGGCGAGAAATTTAATGAGCAATTCCATGCTGAAGAAATAGCAGTGGGACTCTTAGCGGCCTCATCAGGGTTAGTGGGCAGCGTTGTTCTGAGTTTATTGTTCGGTAGAATGGCCAATTTACCCAGATTGGACCAACAGTAGTGCACAATTAAGCGAGCAAACTGATGACAGTGGGCCGGTTATCCCAAGGGCGGAGTCCCGCCAAATGGGAACTGCACCAGGCTTTCCCAGGGCCCATCCCGGTAGGCCCACAGGTGCAGCCCGGTGCCCACGGCTTCGAACGGCACGAAACCGGCCTGGAGCTCGGCCAGCAGCTGGGTGGCGGCGGCGGGGGCCACCTTGTTCTGGATGGTAACGTGCGGCTGCAGCTTTTGCTGGTCCTGCAGGGTGAGCTGCCGGGCAAAATCGACCTGTAGCTGACGATGCAGGGCGCGCAGCTCGTCGTTTTCGAGCCGGAAGGCCACGCCCCGGCCCAGCGGGCGCAGGCCGGTAACCTGCAGCGGCAGAATGCGCTGACTATCCGCCACGGCCTGTAGCCGCGCCGCCACGGCGGCCCGCTCAGTGCCCGGCAGCTGGTGAAACAGCGTGAGGTGAGCGGCCAGGTGGTTGAGGGCGGGTGGGAAATGCGCCTGTCGCAGGGCCTCAAAATAGGCCTGGGTGGCTGCGTCGAGGGTGAGGGTGAGAATAAGCGGAGGCGGGGTTTGGGGCATGTGGTGGAACGGTGATGGGACCTTGGGGTACGCAAACCCGGCACGGGTGGCCATCCTTTGGCAGCCCACCCGCGCCGCCGCCGGAGCCATTGGCCACGCCGCCAACCACTACAGCCTGAAGCCCGGGCCGCGCGCCGACTCGTAGGGGATTGGCCTGAGCCACAAGGCTGAAACCCGGTATCGACCTGGTCGAAATCGGGATGGCAACTGGCAACTGGCAGTTACGGCAGCTACCACCGGAGGAGAAATCCGGCATCAGCCGGTAGGCCCGCAGGCGGTAGGGGTGAAGTTGATGGGCGAGTGCGGCCTGCCGCGTAACAGCAGTTAAGAATACGTCCCCAAACGGCCGGCCTGGCTCGTTGCCGCGCGTCAGCGTCCTGCGCCGTATTCTTGCCGGACCAATCCGCGCCATCCGCTCCTTATTCAGCCCGAAACCGTGATACGCTACTTCCACGTCGACGCCTTCGCCCAGACTGCATTCGCTGGCAACCCCGCCGGCGTGTGCCCCCTCGAAGCGGCCCTGCCCGCCACCCTCATGCAGCAAATCGCCGCCGAAAACAGCCTGGCCGAAACCGCTTTTTTCGTGCCTCGCGCCGGCCAGCCGGCCGAGTTCGACCTGCGCTGGTTCACGCCGACGGTTGAAATTGACCTCTGCGGGCACGCCACGCTGGCGGCGGCGCACGTGCTGTTTGGGCACCTGGGCTTTGGCGGTGCGCAGGTTACCTTCCACAGCCAGAGCGGCCCGCTGCGCGTGGCCCGTGAAGCCAGCGGCCGCCTCGTGCTCGACTTCCCGGCGCGCCCGCCGCGGCTATTGTCCGAAATACCCGCCGGCCTCGCCGCCGCCCTGGGTGGCACGCCCCACGCCGCGCTGGCCGCCCGCGACCTCGTGGCCGTGTTCGCCTCCGAAGCCGAAGTAGCCGCTCTGCAGCCCGACATGGCCGCCATCGCCGCGTTCGACTACGTGGGCATCATAGCCACCGCGCCGGGCGAGGGCGCGGTCGATTTCGTGTCGCGCTTTTTCGCGCCCCGGGTGGGTGTGCCCGAAGACCCCGTCACGGGCTCGGCCCACAGCACGCTCATCCCGTTCTGGGCGCAGGAGCTGGGCAAAACCGAGCTGCGCGCCCGCCAGATTTCGCCCCGCGGCGGCGACCTCTGGTGCCGCCTGCGCGACGGCGACCGGGTCGATATCGGTGGCTACGCGGTGACATATGCAGCGGGCGAGCTGCTGGTTGGGTAATGGGCAGCGAACTGACCATCACCAGCCTCTATCGCAACCGCGAAACTGGTGGTTTCGTGCTGCTGCGGACGGTACGCCCGGCCTTCCCGAACTATTCGCAAACGCAAGACGACCAAGCTTATCAGATTGAGCAGAACCGGCGTGCGGCCTTGCTGAGCTATGCGGCCGCGAGTTTAGGAACCCATAAAAAGGAAGCGTTTGAACTGGTTGGCGAGTTACAGGACCTGCCTGTTGGCGAAATATTGATGACGGCTTCGGGCGGAGTGTCGGAAGAGGTGTTTTATATGCTGACGGAATATGGTTACCCTTGGATTGTGCTGGGTACTGCCAGCAGCGAAGTGGCATTTCTAAGCGAGCTGAGCGAAGATGGGGCGCTGCTGGGCCTGCAGCCGGTCGGATTGCCCATCGGCATTGAAGCGTTCTGCTTCGCTGAAAGTGATGCCGGAATTCAGCGCAATAAACCAATGATTTAAATACCCGTTTCGACTCACTCAACCAGCAATATCGATATGGAAAAGGAAAAAACCGACCAGCATTACTTACGGCTGATTAGATTTTGTGGTGAAGAGCTATATCCCATTGAAAGCGCCACCTGGCAGTATCAAGAAAGCCACGAGGATAGTAATGAGCTTTGGTTAGAAATAAACGCGGGCCCCGGGATGCAATTGAGCGACGACACAAAAAGCCTGAACGGGCAGCCTCATTGGGAATTAACTGTTAGGGCTGAAAAGCTTGATTTAGCTGCTTTGAAAAGCGGTTTCAAAGCAGAAATTCCGATTGGCTACGATGAGGAAAGTGGAGAAAACCTGACCAATTTCTATTATTGTGAACACGACCCCAGCGATAATAACCAGTTGGAGATTCTTGAAAAGCAAGGAAACCGCATCCTGTTCCGTATTTCAGGAGAAGTAGGGGATGTCAATTATTATGATGGCTCAAAGCCAGTGAATAAAATCCTGGTTGAAGCTTGGTTTGAAGAGGCGTAAAATTTAAGAGTAGAACAATTCGTTTCAAGTTGAGATGAAGGCCGCAAAATGTTGAATTCTAATTTCTGGCCCTGATACAGCAGAAAAAACTGACTCGGACAGCTCTTTAGTCCTTCGCAGGCGCTTTCTTCTTACCCGCGCCCGTGCTCGCGCCAGTACTTGCCCCCAGCCGCTCTGGGTTCTCAGCCAGGAACTTGCCCCAGCTTTTGCCGCCGCTCACGGTGGCGTTGTTGCCTTTTTGGTAGTGGTGGCACAGGGCTACGGCCAGGGCATCGGTGGCGTCGAGGAAGGTACTGGCCTCGGCGATGGAAGGCAGCTTTAGGGTCTGGCGTAGCATGTGGGCCACCTGCTCCTTGGTGGAGTTGCCCGAACCCGTCACGGACTGCTTCACCTTGGTAGGGGCGTACTCCACGTAGGGAATCTGGCGGCTGAGGGCGGCGGCGATGGCCACGCCCTGCGCCCGGCCCAGCTTGAGCATGCTCTGCACGTTGACGCCGAAAAACGGGGCCTCTATGGCCAGCTCATCGGGCAGGTACTCGTCGATGAGCTCGAGCATGCGGTCGAAAATCCGCTTTAGCTTTACGGCGTGATTCGAGCCCAGGGCCCTCATATTGATAACGTCGTAGCACAGCACGTCCACGCGCTGGCCGCGCACCTCAATCAGGGCGTAGCCCATAATCTGAGTGCCGGGGTCGACGCCCATGATGATTTTGGGCAGCAAATCGGCGGCGGGCGCGGGGCGGGGGCGGGTGGGAGCGGGCATCGGGCACAAAGTTACGCCCCGGGGCAGGGGGAGCCGCCGGCCGCCGGCGTTTCTGTCGCGCCGGAAGAGCCCGACGCACCACCGCCACCACGCATTACGCCACCATCAGAGCCCGAAAGCCGCCGCGCCCGCCAGTGGCAGCGCATCGTGTTCTGGAGTAAAATCGGGATTACGCTACTCACGCTCGGGCTGCTCTACAACTCCATTTTTGCCACGCCCGATACGGCCCGGGCCTGGCGGCAGCTGCTAGCCACCACCCTCAGCGGGGCGGGGCGCGGCCCCGTGCTGCTGGCCCTGGCTCTGGTGCCCGCCAACTGGGGCCTGGAGGCCTGGAAGTGGTACCGCCTGGCCCGGCACCTGGAGCCCGTCACGTTCGGGCGCAGCTTTCGGGCGGTGCTGGTGGGGCTCACGCTGGGCTTTGCCACCCCCAACCGCGTGGGCGACTACGCCGGCCGCATCATCGAACTGAAAAGCCGGCGGGTGAGTGCGTTGGGGGCCGTTTTTCTGGGGCGCTACTGCCAGCTGGTGGCCACGGTGCTGGCGGGTGTGGCGAGCCTGCTCTACTTCGTGCTGAAATTTTACCTGAACGGCTACCCGGCGGCCGGGGCGGGCGTAGTCGCCTCGGCCGCGCTGCTGAGCGGGCTGGTGCTGGTGCCGCTGTACCGGTCGCGGCTGCTGCTGGCGGCGCTGGGGCTGTGGCGGCCGCTGCGGCGGTTCCGACCGGCGCTGGCCATTATGCCCACCTATCCGGTGCGGGCGCTGCACGCGGTGCTGGCCATTTCGGGGCTGCGCTACGCGGTGTTCTGCGCGCAGTTTATGCTGCTGCTGGGGGCGTATGGCGTGGGCGGCCCGCTGGGGCCGGGCCTGGCCGCCGTGGCGGGTACGTTTTTTCTGAAGTCGCTGGTGCCCTCGCTCAACGCCCTGGCCGATGTGGGCGTGCGCGAGTTATCGGCCACGCATTTGTTTGGGCTGCTGGGGCAGCCGGCCCTGCCGGTGCTCTCGGCCAGCCTGAGTTTGTGGGTTATCAATATCGCGTTGCCCAGCGCGGCGGGCCTGCTGCTGGTGCCCGGCCTGCGCGTGCTGCGCGAGAAGCGGGCCGCGAAATGATGACGGCAGCGGGAATGGTGCTGGTGGTGCTGCCGGCACTGTATGCGGGGCTGATGGTGTGGCTGCGCGGCGGCTGGATGCGGCACCTCACCCCCCCGGCCCCCCTCTCCTACGGAGAGGGGGGAGCTAGCTCTAGTTTTAATGTTGGTCTCAGGTTTTCAGAGAATAAAGAGCTGGGATTAGCGCTAGAAACTAGTCCCCCCTCTCCGCAGGAGAGGGGGCCAGGGGGTGAGGTGCCGCAATTCTCCGTGCTCATCGCCGCCCGCAACGAGGCCGCAACCCTGCCGCAGCTCCTGCGCGACCTCGCCGCCCAAACCCTGCCGGCTGCCCAATTCGAAGTGCTTATTTCCGACGACCACTCCACCGATGCCACGGCGGCTATTGTCGCGGCGGCCGCTAAGGAAACCGGGTTTGCCCTGCGCCTCATCGAATTGCCCGCCCATGCCACCGGCAAAAAAGCCGCCCTGCTCGCCGCCCAGCAGGCCGCCCGCGCGCCCTGGCTGGTGTGTACCGATGCCGACTGCCGCCTTGGTCCCGGCTGGCTGGCGGCCTACGCGGCGCTGCTGGTGCGGCAGCCCGATACCAATTTCATCAGCGGCCCGGTGCTGCTCACGGGGCCTGCAAACCTGTTCACCACGCTCATGGGGCTGGAGTTTGCCGGGCTGGTGGGCGTGGGGGCGGCCTGCCTGGCCCGGCAAAGCCCTACCATGTGCAACGGGGCTAACCTGGCCTACCGCCGCGCCGCCTTCGAGGCCGTGGGGGGCTTTGCCGACCACGCCCACCTGGCCAGCGGCGACGATGAGTTTCTGCTCCACGCCATTCATGCGCGGTTTCCGGGTACGGCGCGGTTCCTTTTCGATGCGGCGGCCATCGTGCGCACGGCCGCGCCGCCCACGCTGCGGGCACTGCTGCGGCAGCGGGTGCGCTGGGCCAGCAAGTGGGCGCACTACCACAGCGCGGCCCCGCAGCGGCTGGCGCTGCTGGTGCTGGGGGCCAACGTGGCGCTGGCCGCTGGCGTGGCGGCCGCGCTGGCCTGGCCCGGGCTGTGGCCCTGGGTGGCGGGCGCGGCGGCGCTCAAACTGGGCGGCGACGTGTGGCTGCTGCTGCCGGTGCTGACATTTCTGGGGCGGCGGGCGTGGCTGCTGGGGCTGCTGCCGCTGCAGCTGCTGTACGCGCCGTACGCGCTGGCCGTGGGCCTGGCCGGCCGGCGCGGCGGCTACGAGTGGAAGGGCCGGGCCGTGCGGTAGGGCAGGGGCGGCGGAAAGGCGGGAAATTGGCGGCAAAAAAACTGCCTCGTGGGGCTTGGATGGTAAATTTGCCGCACATATATTCCACATAATCCCAACGTGTTATGCGTCGCAACCCGGTGAGTTTCGCCCTGACGGTGGGCATGGCTTTGCTAGTCGCGCTCTTTGGTTTCACCTTGCTGAGCGCCGCGGGCCTGGTGGGCTTCGCGGCCGATGATGCGCTCGTCGAGGAGTGCGGCGTCAGCAACCCTGATGAGTCGCAAAGCCCGCCGCTTTCAACCCTGCCAGTTGCCGCTGCTACTCCTTCGCTTACCGCTGCCCAAGCCGATGAAATCGTTGCTGGCGACGCCCTTTTCAAGGACAACTGCGCTCAGTGCCACGCCGTGAACGAGCAGGTAGTAGGCCCGGCGCTGGCCGGCATCAGCAAGCGCCGGCCAATGAGCTGGATTGTGCCTTGGGTGAAGAATTCGAGCAAAGTGGTGGCCAGCGGCGACGAGTACGCCGTGGCCCTCTACACCAAGTTCAACAAGCAGCAGATGCCCTCCTTCGCGCTCTCGGACAAGGAAATTGCCTCGATTGTGGCCGACATTAATTCGGAAGAAGGAGCGCACATTGCCACTGCTGCCACTGCTGCTACGGTTGCGGCTCGCTGACCCTCATGATGACGCCGAAGTCGCCATCCAATCGCGTTCAGCCGGCGGCCGGGGCGTAGGTGGGCGATACGAACCCATCGAGGTAGAGCGCCGTAGAGCGCCTGCCGGCAGCCAGCGCGGCGGAAGTATTCGGCAAAATCGTAAAAGCTTATTTTGGTGCGCGACATGGCCAGCCACCACCCCAGCGCCGGCCGCCAGCGTGGCCGTAACAGGTACAGTCTGCCCAGCAGCGGGGTAGCCTGGCTGAAGCCGTAGAAAACCAGGTCGGTGAAAACGGAAAGCAGAAACATGGGGCGGGTAAAACCGGTAACAGACAGGGCGACGAAGATGGAAGTGCGCTTCAACTGCCGTTTAAGCCGCAACCCCGGCTTACATTTGCCCCAATCCCAGCCCGCCTGATTTCATCCCGTGACTGACCCCGAATTCGACCTGCTCGACGAGCTTTACTTCGTCACCCCGTTCCGCACGCTGCTCCAGAAAACCGGCCTGCCGCCCCAGGAGCTCGAAAACCAGCTCCGCGACCTGCTGGAGCAAGGCCTCATCCGCAGCTACTGGCCCGACCCCGATACCGAGCTGGCCTACGAAACCACGTCCTTCGGGGCCATTGCCCGCGATGCTGCCTACCTGGCCTCCAAGGAAGGCCTGCTGCAACACAACACCCGGTAGCGGTGGCCACGGCAGTTTCGGCGGTGCCCCCGGTTACGACGGCCGCCGCCCGGCCGCCGGGCTACTACGTGCGCCAGCGCCTGTGGCAAAACCGGCCCGCCGTGGCCGGGCTGGCCTTTATTGCCCTGTGCACGCTGGTGGCGCTGCTGGGCTACTGGGTGCTGCCCGACAAATCGCCCAACGCCAACCACGGCTTCGTCCAGATTCAGAAGGAAGGCCCCGGCCTGCGCGTACAGCTGCTGCGCCAGCCCCTGCCCGACTCGGCCCGCCTGGGCGTGGCGGCCGATAACGTATTCAGTATCTGGCTGCGCGGCCGCGAGCCCGAATGGCAGGAAACGCCCATCGGCGGCTATGAATTTGCCGGCGACTCCATTATTCTGAAACCGCTGGGCCAGCACTCGGCCGAGGCCGGTCGCCTGCGCCGCCTGCCGCTGGCCGCCGTGGTGGGCCACCCTGGCCCGCGCGCCGACTTGCAGCGCGAAATCCGCCAAAGCCACCTCCTCACCCGCACCTACGCGCTGGGTACCGATAAAGCCGGGCGCGACGAGCTGAGCCGGCTGCTGCTGGGTACGCGCATCTCGCTCGGAATTGGGCTGGTGGCGGTACTTATTTCGCTGGTGCTGGGCATGGCCGTGGGGGCGGTAGCCGGCTATTTCGGCGGCTGGGTCGATTCGCTTTTGCTGGGCCTGATGACCGTGGTGTGGAGTATTCCGGGCATCATGCTGGTGATTGCCATTTCGCTGGCCCTCGATAGCAAGGGCGTGTGGGTAAGCTTCGTGGCCGTGGGCCTGACCATGTGGGTGGATGTGGCCCGCGTGGTGCGCGGCCAGATGCTGAGCCTGCGCTCGGCCACCTTCGTGGAGGCCGGCCGGGTGTTGGGGCTGCCCACGTCGCGCCTCATTGCGCGGCACCTGCTGCCCAATATGCGCGGGCCGCTCATCGTACTGGCTACCAGTAATTTTGCCTCGGCTATTCTGCTTGAAGCGGGGCTGAGTTTTCTCGGGCTGGGCGTGCAGCCGCCAGCCCCCAGCTGGGGCCTGATGGTGAAGGAAGGCTACGACCTGCTGGGCACCCAGGCCGGGCTGTGGCTCACGCTGCTGCCGGGTCTGGCTATTTCGCTGCTGGTGCTCAGCTTCAACCTGCTCGGCAATGGCCTGCGCGACGCCTACGACCCCAAAACGCCCGTAACGGTGTAAGTTTGCGGCCTCGCGTCTGCTTTCCCGACGCAGTGTGTACCTTGCCCCGTATGGCCGCCGCCGCTCCTCATTCTCCGTCCGAACCCCTGGCCGAACCGGCGGCCGGGCTGCTTGCTGCCCGCGACGAGCAGCTCAAGCAGCTGCGTCGGCAATTGCTGCTCAAGCAGTTCGAGCTGGACACGGTGTTGGGCGTGGCCCACGACATGACGGCCCGCGACCACTCCGTCGATGAGCTCTACCACATGCTGCGCCTCACGCTGCAGGGCCAGCGCAACGTGGTGCAGCTGCTGCTTTTTGCCCGCGAAGACGACCAGTTCCGCCCCCGCCTGGTGCTGGGCTGCGACATGGCCACCGCCGAAAAGCTCAGCCTGAGCCAGCACCTGCTCGACGGCGAGCCCAAGGAGCCCCAGGCGGTGGAAGACCTGCACCTCGGCCCCGGTTTCGACCCCTATGAGCTGGTGCTGCCCATTCTACGCCAGCGCCAGGTGGTGGCCTACGTGTTTGTGGGTGGCCTGCGCTCCGACTACGACCGCCAACAGCTCATTCCATTCCTTAGTGCACTGACCAACACGCTGATGGGGGCCGTCGAAAACCGCCGCCTGCAGGCCCAGCGCGTAGCTGATGCCGCCGTGCGCAAGGAAATCGAAATTGCCCAGGAAGTGCAGGCGATGCTTTTCCCGCGCCGGCTGCCCAACGATGCCGACCTGGCCATCGAGCGCAGCTACGTGCCCCACACCGAAATCGGCGGCGACTACTACGATGTGGTGGAGGTTGATGCTGACCGCCTGCTGCTGTGCGTAGCCGATGTGAGCGGCAAGGGCGTGCCGGCCTCGCTGCTGATGTCGAACTTCCAGGCCGGGCTGCGCACGCTGCTGCGCCAAGGCGTGCCGCTGGCTACGGTGGTGCCCGAGCTCAACCATCTGCTGTTTCGTAACTCGGGCGGCGAGAAGTTCATCACCGCCTTTCTGGGGATTTACGACCGCCGCAGCCGCCAGCTGGAATACGTGAACGCCGGCCACAACGACCCGCTGCTGCTGGCCGATAGCGGCCGCGTCACTACCCTGAAGGATGGGACCGTGATGCTGGGCATTATGGAGGAGCTGCCGATGTTGAAGGTGGGCCAGATGCATATTCCGCGCCACTCGCTGCTGCTGCTTTATACCGACGGCCTGACCGAAGTATTCGATGCCGACGGCAACGAGTTTGGGGAAGAAGGAGTGCTCGAAGTACTGCACCGCAGCCGCTACCTGCCGCTGCCCCGGCTGCACCAGGAAATGCTGCGCACCATTGAGGTCTATAGCGCACGCGGCGCGCATTTCGCCGACGACGTGACCATGCTCAGCTGCCGGTTCAAGTGACGCTGCGCTTAATGAAGAATGAGGAATGAAGAATTAGCGAATGGGGTCGAACTTCCTCATTCCTCATTCCTCATCAAGCCAAAGGCGTCACCGTCTGGTGGTATTGAGAATGGCGCGGTATTCTACATACTTCTTCGCAGTCTTTGAAGATGCTTTCAAAAGCATCCGGCGACAGGTAATCGGTCGCATGAAGCAGGCGTAGCCAGTAGCTGGTTTCCCGGGCCTCCTCATAGGCAATACTGATTTTAGCTGAAAAATCAGCTCGAGAGATGCCACCAATGGCTTCTTCAATGTTGGCACCGATGGATGTGCCGCTGCGCAATAACTGCTTGTAAAGCACGTGTTCGTACTGCGTGTCGCGCAGATGGCGGGCCAATCTGACAATACGCATGGCCAAGGCAAATGACTTAAACGCGACTACATTCCCGCTTCCCTCTGCAACGCCGTTCACGCTGCTATCCTCATTATTCTTCATGAAGCGAAGCGTCTTCCAGCCAGGTGCCGCAACGCACCAGCAGCGCCAGGCAGATGAAGAAGACCGGGCCAATCTTATCAACTTCCACTAGCTCGTTCAGGGTGAGGTGGAACACGATGACCACGAACGAGAGCGTGGCAGCCAGCACCACCCGGCGTACTTCGGGCCGGGCCTGGGCGCGGTGGTAGAGGTTTTCGGCTACCAGCAGCGTGCCCGCAATCAGGCTGATGAACAGCACGAAACCGGGAATGCCCTGTTCGGCCAGCTGCAGCAGGAAGTAGTTGTGGGTGGTTGATTTTTCGGGGTTTTCGCTCACGTAGGTGCGGAAGCTCTTCACCGAGTAGCGCTTGTACTCGGGGTAGAAGGTGGCCGCGCCGCTGCCCGTCAGGGGTTTTTTGCTAATCATGTGGGCGGCGGCCACCCACCGGTACACCCGCTCCATGCCCGACACGTCCCGCAGCTTATAAGTGGCTTCGAGGTGGCGCTCGAAGTTCTGACCGTTGAACACCGTATGCTCGTAGTCGGGCGCGAATTTCATGTAGCGGTCATCAACCACGAAATGGCTCACGAGGAGCGTGGTGCCCACGGCCACGGCCACCAGCAGCAGCTGAGTGAGCCGAAACCGCAGCACCAGAAAATACAGTGCCGCCAGCGGCACCGACACGATGGAAGCCCGGGTGTAGGACGTGAGCAGCCCAAACAGCAGCACGCCCAGCGCTACCCGCCACGCCAGCCGCGCCCCGCCGCTGCGCGCCGCCTGCAGCGCAAACCAGCAAAACGGCAGCAGCAGCGCCAGTATGGTGGCGTAAATAACGTGGTTGCGGAAAAACGGGTGCAGCGCCCCGTTGATACCGCCAAAGCTGAAGCCGTGCGTCGCGTGCCGGCTGGCCACGTAGCCTACGCTCAGGCAGGCACTGGCCGTGTACACGGCCGCGAAGCGCCAAGCCTCGGCCGGGCGGCGCACCACCAGCAGCGTGCCCAGCACGAAGGGCACCAGGTACCACACCTTGGCCAGCAGGTACTTGAGCGATTTGGTGTGGTCGACGGAAAAAGTCGCATCCACGGCAGTCCAGGCCAGCATCAGGGCCAGGATGATGACCAGCGGGTGGGCCCACTCGCGGCGCGGCAGCCTGCCCTGGCGCAGCAGCAGCGCCAGGCCCACGCAGGCCGTGAGCATCAGCATCAGCGGCTCGGAGGGAACGTCCATGCTCAGCCCGCCAAACAGGCTGATTTCCTGCGAGAAGGGCAGCACCGCGAACAGCGCGTAGTACACCCAGCGCCACTCCACCAGGGCTAGCAGGGCACCTACGGCCAGCGGTGCGGGCAGCAGCAATGCGGGCAGTATCAGCGCGGGCCGCCGTGCCAAAACCGCCGCCGCGCCGCCCAGCAGCAGCAGCCCCACGAAGCCCACAAACAGCCATTGCGGGCCATCGAAACGGTGGCGCAGGCGCAGCAGCCAGTTATTCAGCGGCGGGTTCATGCCGTGGGAGCAGCCGTGGGCCGGTGGTGGCGGTACAACTCCAGCAGGGCGATGAAGACGACCGAAAGGACAAACATGGCCAGCACTGAGCCCAGCACGATGAGCGAGCGCACCGGCTTGAACTTGCGGGTGGCTGGGTAAGCCTTCTGCACCTGGTAAAGACTCGATATGTGGCCCTTCAGGCTGAGGTCGGCCGATTCGTAGGCCGAGCGGGCGGACACGAGGCGGCCTTGCAGGTTGGCTACGCGGGCCACGAACATATTGAGCGAATCGGTGCCGCGCACATAGTTCTCAACGTTAATCAGGTTGCCGCCGTCGGCTTTGGTAAGGCCGCGCAGGGCCCGCTTCAGGCCGGCCACGTCGCCGCCGCTGGCTTCGGCCCGGCGCAGGGCCGTTTCGGTTTCGATGAGCTCCTTGGCCAGGTAGCGGCCCTGCATTTCGAGGCCAAAAATGCCGTAGCGGCGGCGCGCCCCCACCAGCTCGCGGCGGCTGTTCTCGAAGCTGGTGCTCAGGTACTGGTAGCGGCGGCGGTAGAGGTCGAGCACGGTGCGGCGGTTCTCGAACGTGAGCTGCTGGTTCACCGAGTCGATGACGTGCACCATAACGTTGGCCACGTCGGCGGCCAGCTTCTTGTCGCGGTCGGCGAAGCTGAGCTCAATGGCATCGCGGTCGTTATGCACCAGGCTCAGATTGCTGCTGAACTCGCCCAATACGTAGTTTTCGGTGTCGTCGTCGCTGGGGGTGTCGGCTTTGTAGTGCTCATACAGCTTGAATTTCCGGATGATGAGCTCAGCCACCGGCAGCGACTCGCCAATGGTGATGACCCGGTCCAGGTCTTCGCCCCGGCTGCTGAGCTCGAGCTGCCCGCGCTGCTGCACGTTCTCGTCGAGCAGGCGGTCGGGGTCGGCCGTTTGCGGGTTAGTCGGAATGAAAATGGCCGTGGAGCGGTACTCGTTGGGTAGCAGCAGCGATACCACCACGCTCACAACGGCGGCCAGTACCACGGCCCCGGTCACGAAGCGTTTCCAGCGGCGGATAATGGGCCCGAGGCCCATCAGCGAGAAAGAAGGTGCAGACATATTTAAAGAAGGAAGCCATTGCTTTGCCGGCCAAATTGGGTGGGCCCGGCGCGGCACAGCGGCAAGCAAAGATAGGGGGCAAATGTCCCGGCACGGTGCGCCAGACGGCTGCACGGGCGCCGTGCGTAGCTTTGCGGCTCCGCGCCCGGCGTGCGGTCTTTCATTCCGGTTTAGACTTTCCACCCGTATCAAACGCTTTTTCGGCAATATCAGCTTCGTCGTTCTGCTCAACCTGCTGGTGAAACCTGGCTGGGTGGTGGTCGAAAACCTGGTGCAGGACCGGCTCGGGCACGCCACGTTCGGGCTGGTCACGGCCCTCTCGGCCCTCACGCTGGTCGTGGCCGCGCTCTCCGACCTGGGCCTCACGCCCTACGCCGTGCAGCGGGTAGCTGCCGAACCCCGCTTCCTGGCCGAAACCTTCCCCACGCTGCTGCCCCTGCGCGGGGCGCTCAACTTCGTGGCCCTGGCCGCCATGCTGCTGCTTGGATGGGGATTGGGCTACCGCGGCCCCGAGCTGCTGCTGCTTGGGGCGGTGGGCGCGGCCCTGCTGCTGGCCCAGTACGGGCAGTTTTTGCGCGGCACGCTGCAGGCCCACCAGAAATTCAATACCGATGCCGTGCTCTCGGTGGTCGAGAAGTTCGTGCTGCTCGGGGCCGTGCTGGTGCTGCTGCCGCTGGGCCTCACGCTACCCAACTATGTGGGCGCGCGGCTGGGCGCGGCAGCCTTCACCACGGTGCTCACCTACGGGCTGATGACCCGGCTTTTCGGCCGCATCCGCTACCGCTGGCAGGGGCCGGTGGCCCGCACGGCCCTGCGCGCCAGCCTCCCATTTGCCCTGATGACGCTGCTTTACGGGGTGAATGAGCGCATCGACATGGTGATGCTCGAGCGGCTGGCCTCGCCCACCGAGGCCGGCTATTACGCCGGGGCCTACCGCTGGGTCGATGCCGTGATGATGTATGCCTGGACGGTGCTGCCGCTGTTTTTTGCCAAGTTTGCCAGCGTGCCCGGCGACGCCGGGGCCCAGCGCGAGCTGCTGCGCTTCGGGCAGCGCATCCTCACGCTGCCGCTGCTGTTCGTGGTGGCCTTCGTGCTGTTTCGGGGCGAAGTCGTGTTCTGGCAGTTCACCCACAGCAGCCCGGCCGAAGTGGCCCGGATGACGCTGTGCCTGAAAATTCTGTTCGTGAACGTGCTGGTGCACGCCTTCTTCGCCATTTACAGCACCTTGCTCACCAGCACCACCCACGAGCGCGCCGTGAGCTGGCTTATAGCCCTGAGCGTCGCCCTCAACATTGGTCTGAACCTGATTTTTCTCCCAAAATTCGGTGCCATCGCCGCTTCGGTCGACACGCTGGTGTGCGCGGCGGCCGTGTCGGTGGGCTACCTGGTGCTGGTGGCCCGGCGCACCGGCGTGGGCGTGCCCGGCCGGCTGCTGGCCCGGCTGCTGCTGGCTTTCGGGCTGCTGTGCGGCGCGTGGTTCGGCCTGCAGTATGGCCTGCGCCTAAGCTGGTGGTTGGAAGCGGGCGCGATGGCCGTGGTTTTCGGACTGATTGTGTTGGGCACGGGCCTGGTGCGGCGCAGCGAAATCGCGCAGCTGCGGCCGGGAGAGAAGCGTAATTAAAAATTGAGAATTAAAAATTAAAAATGAGTGAAGCCATCAGCCGGCTTACCCCCTTTTTTCTGCCTTGGATTGTAGTGCAGGGTCAATTTTTAATTTTTAATTATTCATTTTTAATTCAACCTATGCACGTCGCCGTCAATACCCGTTTTCTGCTGCCGGGCGGGCACCTCGAAGGCATTGGCCGCTTCACTTTTGAAACGCTGCGCCACCTCGTGGCCCAGCACCCGGCGGTGACGTTCCACTTCCTGTTTGACCGGGCATACGATGCGCGCTACCTGCTGGGCTCCAACGTGGTGCCGCACGTGTTGCGCCCGCCGGCCCGGCATCCGTTTTTGTTCGTGGCCTGGTTTGAAGGCGCGGTGGCCCTGTGGCTGGCTCGGCACCGCCCGGCGGCCTTCCTCAGCCCCGACGGCTTCACCACGCTGAACACGAACGTGCCCCGCGTAACGGTGCTGCACGACCTCGCCTTCGAGCATTTTCCGCTCGATGTGGGCTTGCTGCAACGCAAATACTACCACTTTTTCGTGCCGCGCTTTGCCCGGGCTTCCGCGCAGCTCGTGGCCGTGTCGGAGGCCACCAAGGCCGACATCATGCAGACGTATGGCATCGCGCCCGCCAAAATCAGCGTGGCCTACAACGCGCCAGCCGACTGGTTCCGGCCGCTGCCCGAAGCCGCGCAGGCCGAAATCCGGCAGCGGTTCAGCCAGGGGCAGCCGTATTTTCTGTTCGTGGGGGCCCTGCAGCCGCGCAAGAACCTGGCAAATCTACTGCGGGCCTTCGACCAGTTCAAAACCGCCGCCGGGCCCGGTGCGGCCCAGGCCCAGCTCCTAATCGTGGGCCGCAAAGCCTGGAAAGCCGGCCCCATTCTCGATGCCTACCAGCAGCTGCGCCACCAAAGTGTTGTGCATTTCACGGGCCGCGTTGCCGATGCGGAGCTGGCCGGCCTCTATGCGGCGGCGCTGGCCACGGTGTACGTGCCGTATTTCGAAGGCTTTGGCATTCCCATCGTGGAGGCGCAGGCCAGCGGCTGCCCGGTGCTCACGAGCAGCATCAGCTCGATGCCCGAGGTGGCCGGCCCGGGCGGTGCGCTGCTCGCCGACCCGCTCGCCGTGGGTAGCATTGCCGCCGGCCTCGCCCGCCTCTGGCACGAGCCCGACTTACGGCAGCAACTGGTGGCCCGGGGCCACGAAAACCTGGGGCGCTTCTCGTGGGCCCGCAGTGCCGAAGTGCTGTGGCAGGCGCTGCAAAAGGCAATGGGGGAGTAGCGTTGGAGCATGACCGGCAGTTTTTAATTCCCGATTACCCCGCTCCGGCCGTACTTTTGCGGCATGGCCCGTCAGCATCCCTACAACTTCGCCCATGTGCTGCTGCCGCAGCTGGCCTGGCGCCGGCCGGTGGCGGTGCGCCGCGAGCTGGCCGACCCCTTTCTGGCCCGCGAGCTGCTGCTCTACGTGTGGGATAAAGCCGCCGAAAACGTGGCCCCCGCCGACCGCGTGCCCGCCAAAGGCCTGCGCCTGACCTGGCACGAAGTAGCCGGCCGGGCCACGGCCCTGCTGCATCTGCCCGCTCCGCAGGCCACGATGGAAGCCCATTTTTCGGCCCTGGTGTATGAGGAAGAGGAGGAGCCGGCCGAAAATGAAACCGAGGAAACCCGCCCCCGCTACTTTACCCTGGAGGCCGCGCTGGGCCTGAGCGGTCCCGCCGGCACCCCCACCGTAGTGGGCGAGTGGGCCGGCGAAGTGCACCGCCAGCTTGGTCGCGGCCCCGCCGGCGGTCGCCCCGCCACCGCCGGGGCCTTCCTCGAAGCGCTGGCTACGGTGCTGGGCCCGCGCCCCAATACGCAGGTGCCCGTTATGCGCATTCTGCGTTCCTGATGCCCATGCGCGCCCGGCTCGACGCGGCCCTGCTCACCCGTCCGCCCCGCCTGCTGCACGCCTTGTTGCCCGGCTGCGAGTGGGCCGGCCCTGCTGCCACACCCGCCGGCCAGCCCATCGTGTACCTGACTTTCGACGACGGCCCCGTGCCCGATGAAACGCCCTGGGTGCTGGCGCAGCTGGCCGAATATCGGGCCAAAGCCACCTTCTTCTGCGTGGGCGAGAACCTGCTTCGCTACCCCGAAATTGCCCGCGCCGCCCTGGCCGCCGGCCACCGCCTGGGCAACCATACGCAACGGCACCGCAGCGCCTGGGCCACGTCCCGCGCGGCTTATCTGGCCGACGCGGCCGAATGCCAGGCGCACATCGATGAACTGCTGCAGGCCGGGTCTGAAATACCGTCGCTGGCTACCAGGCCCCCCGCTGCCGCCTCTTTGCGGCCTCTCTTCCGCCCGCCCTACGGCCGGCTCACGTGGCCACTGCTGCCGGTGCTGCAGACCGGTTTTCGCGTTGTCATGTGGTCGGTGCTCACCCGCGATTACGACTCCGCCCTGCGGCCCGACGACTGCCTGCACTATGTCCTGCGAGCCGTGCGGGCCGGCGATGTCGTGGTGTTTCATGACAGCCGCAAGGCCGGCCCGCGGTTGCGCTACGTGCTGCCCCGCCTGCTAGCCCACCTGGCCGCGCAGGGCTTTGCTTTCGAAACCCTATGATGAGCGGGCCGCTGTTGAATGCGTTGCTGGGGTATCTGGCGCTGTGGCTGCTGGGCATGGGGTTCACGGCCTGGCGGTTTGCGGGCCGGCGTGGGGCGGCGGCGGCCCGCCCGCTGCCGTTGCCGTTGCCCCGGGTCAGTATTCTTATCGCGGCCCGCGACGAGGCCGCCGCGCTGCCGCGCTGCCTGGCCAGCCTGCGCGCCCTCGACTACCCGGCCGAATTGCTGGAAATTCTGGTGGGCGACGACGGCAGCACCGACGGCACGGCCGCCGTGGCCGAAGCGGCCATGCAGGGTTTCGCTGGGGCGTTTCAGGTGGTTTCCATTACTGAAACAATGGGGCGGGCGCGGGGCAAGGCCAATGTGCTGGCCCACCTCAGCCGGCTGGCTACCACCGACTATTTCTTCATCACCGATGCCGACATTAGCCTGCCCGCTACCTGGCTGGCCGGGCTGCTGGCCCACGCCGGGCCGGGCGTGGGCACGGTCACGGGCATCACGGCGGTGCGCGGGCCGCGGCTGTTTCATCAGCTGCAGGGCATCGACTGGCTGCTCTCGCTGAGCATGGTGCAGGTGGTGAGCGACCTGGGCCGCCCCGTGACGGCCATGGGCAACAACATGCTCGTAACCCGGGCCGCCTACGAGGCCACCGGCGGCTACGAGGCGCTGCCGTTTTCCGTCACCGAAGACTTTGCGCTGTTCCAGGCGGTGCTGGCGGCGGGGTTTGGCTTCCGGCAGGTGTTCCAGGCCAGCATCCGGGCCGATTCGCTGCCCATGCCCACTTGGGCGGCCCTGCTGCGGCAGCGGCAGCGCTGGCTGCGCGGCGTGACCGGCCTGCCGCTACGCCTGCGGCTGGAGCTGCTGTTTTTCAGCGGCTTCTGGCCGGCGCTGGCGGGCGTGGCCTGGGCGGGTGGCGCGGCGCTGGCGTTGGGCGTGTGGGCGGCTAAAATGCTGGTGCAGGGCGTGCTGGCGCATGTTGCGCACCGCCGGGCAGGCCTGCGGCTGCGCTGGGCGCTGCTGCCGTTATTCGAAGCTTACACCCTGGCCCTCACGGCGGCCATTAGCTGCTTCCAGCTATTCGGCGGGGCCGTGGTGTGGAAGGGCCGGCGCTATGATTAAAAGAAAGGGTTGAGTTTTGAATGTTGAGGGTTGAGTTATTATCGATTCCTTGACACCGCAGAACATACCAGGACGTTTTCAATGGCAGACATTCAACCCTCAACCCTTAAAACTCAACATTTCCAAGGAATGCACCTCACCGATTCGCACGCCCACCTCTACTCCGAACAGTTTCGGCCCGACCGCCTCGACGCCCTGCGTCGCGCCCAGGAAGCCGGCGTACGCACCATCGTCATGCCCAACATCGACCACAGCAGCATCGACGCCATGTTGGAACTCGAAGCCGAGGCCCCCGAAACCTGCTTCGCCATGATGGGCCTGCACCCGTGCTCGGTCACGCGCGGCTTCGGGCAGCAGCTGTACGAGGTCGAAACCTGGCTTGGCCGCCGGCCCTTTGCCGCCGTGGGCGAGGCCGGCCTCGATTTGCACTGGGATAAAAGCCTGCTGGCCGAGCAGCAGGAGGCCCTCAAAATTCAGCTGGAGCTGGCCAAAAAGCACCGCCTGCCCATCGTGCTGCACACCCGCGAGGCCTTTGCCGAAACCGTGGCCTTGGTCGAGGCTGCCCAGGATGGCACCCTACGCGGGGTGTTTCACTGCTTTTCGGGTACGCCCGAGGAGGCGGCGCAGGTCATCGGGCTGGGCTTTATGCTGGGCATTGGTGGGGTGGCCACGTTCAAAAACGGCGGGGCCGACCAGGTGCTGCCCGGCATCGGGCTCGAGCATCTGCTGCTCGAAACCGACTGCCCCTACCTCGCACCCGTGCCGCACCGCGGCAAGCGCAACGAGCCCGCCTACCTGCCCTTGGTGTTGCGCCGCGTGGCCGCGCTGCTGGGCCGGCCCGAAGCCGAAGTAGCCGAAGCCACCACCCGCAACGCGGCCGCCTTATTCAACCTATAGCCCCGCGCAGGCCTGCCCCGTCCGGACCGCCACGTTGGCGGCCCGGGCGGGGCGGCTTTGCTATTGTGGTTGGGTAGTGGCAGTAGAGCATCCCAGGCAACCGCAATGCGTTGAAAAATAAGTAGATGACTGTGGCTGGCGCGGCGCGAATAGCTCGTGTTTTAGTTGAGCCATACATCGGCCACGCGCTCGAAGCGGTGCGCGGCAAACGCGCCGTAGGGCCGCTCGGCATAAAAGCCGAGTACGTGCACCTGGGGCAGGCCGGTGCGCACATGCGGCAACACCCGAACCGGGTACACGCGGCCCGCTTCGGGCCAGTCGCCAACGTAGTCGGCCGGACGTTGCGCATCGTTTACGCAACGGGCAAATTGCTGCATGGGCAGCGGCGTAGGGAGCTTGACGTTTGACATACCCAAAGATACAAAAATTAAACTGAACTAAAAATTTTGGTAAAACATTTTTTAGTCATTTACGGAGAATATCGGCAAAAAAATAACTGTATGGCATGAATATTCCATGAGTAAACATCGCGGTATCTGGATGGCTAAAGTGAAGTGCCAAAACCAGGATGCCTGATTTTAACTAAACAAGTTAGTAATAGGCGGCCGCTTCCGGCTCCGACAGCCGCGGGGCTTATCCTATAGCGGTTTTCCGGTTGACATATACTTTTTAAAGAAGTCGAAAGTGGAGAGTTAAAAATTAAAAAATTTACTATCTGGATTTTAACTCTCCACACTGACAGAGAAACCGCTGTATGCTTGCATCTCTCCATCACGTTATTTCGACTGCCCTGTTGCGCACCGGGAAATTCAATTTGTTTGGTTGCCCGATACCGGCCGGGCAGCGTCAGTCGCCGCCGGTTCTACGCATGGCCGCATAGGGGCCAAATTGGTGCTGATGCTGGGTAAACTGGTCGGCGTATGGGGGATAGGGGCAGTCCACCGGCTTCTTGCTCAGGTCGGGGTAGTCTTTGTTGAGGTGAGCCAGGTGGGGCCGGGGCAGCGAGTTGATGTAGCCGGCCAGGTCGTAGGCCGCCTCGTCGGTGAGGATGGTATGCGCGGCGGTAGCGCCGTAGGGCATATTGCCCTTCAGGAAGCGGGCGGCCGTGAGCAGGCGGTGCATTCCGGCCCCGTCGTTGTAGCTGTCGGGGCCCCACAGCGGCGGGTACTGGTAGTCGGGGTTGGTGCCGGTGCGCCGGCCCTGGCCGCCGGCTCCGTGGCAGCTGGCGCACTGTTGGGCGTAGAGCACCTTACCTTGGCTCAGGTCGGCGGCCCGGTTGGGCGCGGTGAGTTTCACGAAGCGCAGGCCAGGCACTTTCTCGCCCACCGGCACCCGGCGGCCGAGCCACCTCATATAGGTTACCATGGCCTTCATCTCCCGGCCGTTCAGCGGCAGGGGCCGGCCGTTCACGCTGCGCACCATGCAGCCGTTGATGCGGTCTTCCAGCGTGCTGATGGCGTTTTCGCGCCCCTTATAGGTGGGGTAAATGCCCCAGATACCCACGTAGGGCGATGAATAGGCCTTCTGGCCGGCCTGTAAGTGGCAGTTCTGGCACGACAGGTTGTTGCCCGCGTAGCGCAGCCGCAGGTCCTTCGCCTGGGGCCCCAGGTAGCGCGGCGTGTGGGCAATCAGCTCGTGGCCGTAGCGGACAAGCTAGCCCTCGGGCGTGGGCTGGAGGCTGTCGAGCAGGAAGTGGGCGGGCAGAAAGTAGTTGGGTAGGGCGGCCGCCCTGGATGTCGTACCAGCGGCGCGGCCGGCGGTGGGCGTGGTAGGCACTTCGGCCCTCCAGAGGCCGGTGGCCAGCAGGCCCCGCTGGAGGCCGCCCAGCACGATGGGCCGCAGCCCGGTCAGCATAATGAGGGCGAACAGCGCCAGCGGCAGCCAGCGAAATAAGTTCTTGCGGTTCATGGTCGGAGCATGTGGAGCGAGTAGTCAGAATGCAGCAGTAAGATTTCATTGTTATGACAAGCAGCATTTTGCCCGTTAGCTGGCTGCTTAATACTGAACCTGTTTAGCATTTTTCCTCTGGGATGAGTATCCAGCAAAAAGACTCCCAAAAAAGTCAGAAATTTGAGGTGCGATACGCAACTCATTCCTTCTCCCTTGGAAGTCCTGCCCAAAGATATTGAAGCTGTTCAGGAAGTTAGAAGCCCGTCATGCTCATCTGGCGTCCGCGCAGTCGAAGCAGCTCTACTGCTCGGACGCCAGATGAGCATGACGAGCTTACGCACTTCGAATGACTTCCTGAACAGCTTCAATGGCTTGCCGCGTGCGCTGGTCGGCAGCAGCTAAAACAACGGGTTGAGTGAGGCGGGTCGAGAGGGAAAAGTATCTAAGCGTAATCTTGCCTGCTTAAATTAGGCTGTCAGACCATTACCTGCGCAAAAGCAGCCATCGAAGCCTGTTTTTAGCGCACTTCCACGGTTTGGCTCAATACCGAATTCATGCCCTGCGCCCGCAGTAGGTACAGCCCCGGAGCCAGCCCCGCCAGATTAACCGCCGCCGTACCGCCAGCGGCCTGCCGCCGCACCAACTGCCCCAGCGCGTTGCGCACCTGTATTTCCCGCAGGCCAAAACCGGTGGGTACTTCCACTCGCAACGGGCCGGTGGTGGGGTTGGGGTAGGCGCTAAACCCCGCCAGCTGCGCCGCGGCCCGCGTTGGCAGCACCGTGGCGTAGAGCTGCGCCGCGGCATCGGCCGAGGCCTGCAGCTGGGCCAGGGTGGGGGCGGCCAGCACGGCGAAGGCTACGGTGGCCGAGTCGCCGGGAGCCAGTCGCGCCAGACGGGTGCCGAGCACCTGCATCACGTCGGAGCCGTTGGGCAGGCCGGCGGTGCGCTGGGCGCGGGCGGTGCCGCTGCTCAGGGTCCGGAATTTCTCGGCCGGCGAGAAGCCGTCGGCCAGGCGCACGGGGCTGCCGGCGGGGGCATTGCCATCGACGGAATACACGGCCGGCGTGCCGCCGCGCAGCAGCCGGATGCCCGCGTAGGCGCCCGGCGCGGGCGTGGCCGGGGGCGGCAGCTGGCCCAACGCGTAGGAGTAGGCCAGGGTGCGCAGGCTGTCGTAAGTGGCCGCGTTGTGGGCCGCGCCGTCGGGCGTGGGCAGGTCCCAATCAGTGAAAATGCCGGCGTAAAGGGGCTTGAGGGTATCGGCGGTGAGGTTTTTTAGCGTGTATTCGAGCACCACGAAATCGCGCCGGCCGGGCGTGGCCCAGGCGTAGGCGCGCTGGCGCACGGCCACGCCCACGCTGCGTGCCGCCGCCCCGGCCGCCGGAATCGAGTCCTGAAAAGCCAGGTGGGCTTCCTGGTCGGCGCGGGGGCCGGGCTGCTGGTGGGTGGCCGTGCGTAGGCTGAAAAACGACTGCCGCTGCTGCCCCCGCGTGCTGCGCAGGCGGTCGGAAACGCGGCTGGGCGTGGTGGCCAGCAGCAGCCCGCCTTCGCTGAGCAGGTTGCCGCTGCCCCGGTAAGTCAGGCCCGCGCCCACGGTGCCGGAGGGGTTGTCGTAGGCGAGATTGCCGCGGCTGGTCAGGGTCAGGCGCAGGTCGTTAGCGTCGAGCACCACGTAGTCGGGGTTCAGAATCAGGTCCACGTACTGGTCGAGTTGGAAGCCGCCGGCCGCCGTGAGGCGGTAGCGCAGCGAAGCCCGGGTATTGAGCGGAATGCCGCTGGCGGCCACGGCCAGCCGGAAGGGCACGGCCGCGTTATCGGCGCGGCCCAGCGTGCCCAGGCTGCCCGCCGCGAAGCTGCCCGCCGATACCGTGAGGTAGGGCGAGAGCGAGGTGAGCGTGATGGTGAGGCCAGCCACCGGAGCCAGTAAATTCTGCACGGCCGCCGTCAGACTGATGGTTTCGCCCGGGGCGTAGGCAGCGCGGGCCGGCGCGAAGGTGCTGCTCACCACCCGCGCTTCGGTGAGGTTGGCTCGCGTGAGGGCGGCCAGCACGTTGAGGCGGCCGGAGCCCAGGCGGCCGACCCAGGCCGCGTTGGCGGGCAGCGCGTCGATGTTGTCGGCGGTCTGGCGCAGGCGGGCCGCCACCTGGTCCGAGTTGTAGTTGGGAAACTGCCGGCGCACCAGGGCCGCCGCGCCGGCCACCAGCGGCGCGGCGAAGGAAGTGCCGCCCACGGTCGCGTAGTCGTTGTCGACCTGCGCGCCGGCGTGGTAGCCGTAGCACGTGAGGATGCTGATGCCGGGAGCCGTGAGGTCGATGCGGTGGCTGAAAGTGGCGCTGCCCACTTTGGCGTCGTTCACATCGACGCCCGACACGGAAATGACGTGCTGGTAGCTGGCGGGGTAGAAATCGAGGTCGGCGTTGGTGTTGCCGGCGGCGGCCACCAGCACGGCGTCGCGGTTCACGGCGGCGTAGGTTATGGCATCCTGCTCGAACTGCGAATAGCCGCCCGGCGCGCCCCAGCTGATGTTGATAACCTGGCAGCCGTGGTCGGCCGCGTACACCACCGCCTCAATGCCGGCAAATGCGCCGGTGGGGGTGTTGGGGTAAATATTCAGCGGCAAAAACCGGCATTTATTGCCCAGGCCCGCCATGCCCAGACCGTTGTCGACGCGGGCCGATGCCACGCCGGCTACCAGCGTGCCGTGCACGATATTGATATCGTAGCCCGGGTCGTTGTCGTTGTTGGCCAAATCCCAGCCCGTGAAATTATCGATGTAGCCGTCTTGGTCGTCGTCGCGGCCGTTGATGGGGTCGGCGTAGTTGTGCTTAATCTGGGGGGCCAGCTCGACGTGGGTGAGGCGCACCCCGCCGTCGGTGATGCCGATGACGATGCTGCTGTCGCCGCGCGTGATGTCCCAGGCGCGGTAGGCCTTGATTTGTTTCAGGTAGTACTGGCTGGTTGTGAGGCTGGTGAGCGTGGAATCCGCCAGCGGGTCGTTGGGCTGGTACTGCGGCTGGCGGATGTAGAGCGGCTCGACGTACTCGACCGCGCCGGTGGCCAGCAATACCGCCCGGGCTTTTGCTAAACCAGCCGCCGTCTCAAACTGAAAGATGTCGCGCAGCTCCGTGCTGCCGGGTCGCTCGCCGCTAGGCGGCTGCGCGTGCGGAAATTTTTGGGTGAGCGCGCCGGCCCCCAGCGCCTGCAAAGCCGCTTCGAGCACCGCCGGCGGCTGGCCGGGCCGCAGCTTCAGCACCAGCTGCCCGGGGATGGTGGGCGGCGTGGGCTGGGCGTGCAGCGGGCCGCTCAGTACAATTAAAAATAGCAATAGGAATGCGCGTAACATGTTTTTCATCAAGCAGAAGGCCAAGCAGACGGGGATAAGTAAAGATACAATACGAAGGGCCGCAGGGTTCGGACTGCGTGCGGTTGAAAGGCCGTCATGCAGAGCGCAGCGAAGCAACTTGCCCGCCACTTCTAATTCAATCATGAGCGCATTATTGATTACTGCCTGCGGGCAAGATGCTTCGCTGCGCTCTGCATGACGTTCTGTTTATCGTTCTAAGCACGCCAGCACGCCAGCATGCCAACGTCCCCCGCCGCTTCTGGCCGCTCGCCGTAACTTGCGGGGCGGCCCGGCGGCCGCACCAATTCTTCCTAAAATCAACCCGACCCACCCCCGATGATTAACAAGCACCAGGCGACCCTCGATGCCGCCGTGCAGGCCCTGCACGGGCGCACGTTCTACGCCGCCTTCCCCGAAAACCCCTCACCCGACATCTATGGGGCCGATGCCGACGCCCAGGGCCGCGCGAAGTTTGCCGCCATGCGCGGCCAGCACTTCACCGAGCTACTGCAGGGCGAGCCCCAGGGCTGGGCCGGCCAGGAAGAGTCGCCCTACGAGCAGCAGTCGCTTGATATCAAGTACCCGTTTTATCAGCCCGAAACGCTGGTGGCCAACGCCCAAGGCGCATTTGGCGAGTGGCGCAAGCTGAAGCCCGCCCTGCGTGCGGCCCTGCTGACCGAGGCGCTGGAGGGCATGAAAAACCGCTTCTTCGAGATTGCCTACGCCACCATGCACACCACGGGGCAGGCCTACATGATGTCGTTTCAGGCCAGCGGCCCACACGCCGCCGACCGCGCCCTGGAGGCCATTGCCGCCGGCTATGAGGAGCAAACCCGCTTCCCCGAAGAAACCCGCTGGGAGAAGCCCATGGGCAAATACAGCATCGCCCTCAACAAAACCTGGCGCGCCGTGCCCAAGGGCCTGGCCCTGGTCATCGGCTGCTCCACGTTCCCGACTTGGAACACGGTGCCGGGCATGTTCGCCAGCCTCGTGACCGGTAACCCCACCATCATTAAGCCCCATCCCAAAGCCGTGCTGCCCATTGCCATTGTGGTGGCTGAGGTGCAGAAAGTGCTGAAAGAGAATGGCCTGAATCCGAATATCTGCCAGCTGGCCGTCGATGCCGACGACCACCTTATTGCTAAGGAGCTGGCCGAAAACCCCGCCATCAAGCTCATCGACTACACCGGCGGCTCGGCCTTCGGCGAGTATATCGAAGGGCTGAAGGGCAAAACCGTTTTCACCGAGAAAACCGGCGTCAACAGCATCATCCTCGACAGCTGCGACGACCTCGATAAAGTGCTGCAAAATCTAGCATTCTCTGCGAGTTTGTATTCAGGCCAGATGTGTACTGCTCCACAGAATTTCTTTATTCCCAAGGATGGTATTTGGGCTCGTAAGTTTAGCTCTTGGGACATGCCAGCAGGTGAGAAGATGAGAGTTGATTATGAAGATGTAGTACAGGCTCTCTCGGCCGCCGTTACCGGCCTGGCTACCAATCCTAAAGCCGGCCCGCACGTGTTCGGCGCTATTCAGAGCGAAATCACGCACGACCGCGTGAAGCAGCTGGCCTTCGACGGCGGCCGCAGCATTCTGGCTCACGGCACCGTCGATAACCCGGTGTTCCAGAACGCGCGCACCTGCTCGCCGAGCATCCACGAAATCGGTTCCGAGAACGTGGAGCAGTTCAGCCAGGAGCTGTTCGGCCCCATCATGCTGGTTATTAAGACCCAGGACACGCAGGAAAGCATCCATCTGGCGGCGCAGCTGGCCCGCGAGCACGGCGCGATTTCGTGTGGTGCCTACACCACGGACTCCGCCATCAAGGAGCAGATTATGGACGAGATGAGCCTGGCCGGCACGCCCGTCAGCTTCAACCTCACCGGCGGCATCTACGTGAACCAGAACGCCGGCTTCTCCGACTTCCACGTGACCGGCGGCAACCCGGCCGGCAACGCCAGCTTCACTAACCCCGAGTTCGTCATCAAGCGCTTCACCTGGGTGGGCTTCCGCGAGCCGGTTTAGGCAATGAGCAATTATCAATGAGGAATGAATAACTGAAGCGGAGGTTACTCCGGGACATGGCTCATTCTGCGATAAAAAAGGCCGCTGCTTCCTCCGAAGCGGCGGCCTTTTTGCGTGGCCTTTGGCGCCACGGGGGCTTGCATTGGGCTTTGACGGTTTTGCTGGCAGTTATTCAGGACAACACCCGGGGCAGGCCCAGCTCGCGGGCCAGCGGGGCGGCCCCCGACTGCCACAGGGCCGCCAGCACGGCGTTGGCCGTTTCGGCCAACTCGACGTGGTAGTCTTCATGCAGTTTGGCGGTTTGCTTCAGAGCTTCCTGGGTGCGTTTGGCCAGGTGCTGGAGCAGGGGCTGGGTGGGGCCGTGCAGGCGGGCCGTGGTGGCGGGCTGGTGCTGAAACACGTTGAGCAGCAGTCGCCAGCTCAGCTCGATTTCGCCGAATACGTCGCCGGTTATTTTGGCGTGGTAGGCCAGCCGCGCCTGCAGCTGCCGCAGAATCACGAGCAAATCGTTGGGCGTGGGGTGGAAGCCCCGCACCGGGTCGTCGACCTGGGTGCGCAGGGCGGCGCGGCGGGTTTCGAGCGCCCCGGGGCCTTCGAGCAGGCGGAAGCTGAGCTGCTCGGTGAGCACGGCATCCTGGGCTATAAGGCGGGTAAGAAGCTGGGCTTTTTCGCGTTCGGGTAGTTGCAGCAGGGCGCGGCGCAGCTCGGGGGAGAGGGTGGGCATGAATGGAAAGCGGGCAACGGTACCGGAAGTGAGTTGCCGTACGGCGCATTTTGCTGGCAAGTTAGCCCTGGCAGACAGCTCGCTACCGGCTACGTGCGAAGTTATGTTTTGTTGAATAACACATTTAATAATTTATTTTATTATATTTAGTAACCATCCGCTACTTTATTTTTTTAGTGCGAACACCCGTACCCCGCCGCCTGCGCCTGCTGCTGAGTTGCCTGGGCCTGTGGTGGGCGGGGGCAGGCTGCCGCACCGTGGCCTTACCCGTGACTTTGCCGGTAGCTTCGCCAGTGGCCGTGGCCGCGCCCGAGGCCCCGATAGCCGTGCCCCCGCCCGTGCCCCGCGCGAAGCATCCGACAGTTGCGGCCCTGATTCAGGCCCTGCTCGACACGGCGCGGGCCGGCAACCGGCTGGCGGCTGATTCGCTGCGGGGCTTGCGGGCCGGGATGGGCGTGCGGGCTTTCTACGGGCCGGCGGCGGCGGCGGCCTGGTCGGGCGTGGCGCCCGCCGACAGCCTTAGCGGCAACGCCCAGGCGGTGCTTGCGGTGCTGGGCCGCGCCTACGCCTACGGCCTGCGCCCCGGCGACTACGGCCTGGCCGGCCTGCTGGCGCTGCGCGACTCCCTGCAGCGGCCCGCGCAGGCTGCCAGCCGCTCCCGGCAGCTGGCGCGCCTCGACGTGTGCCTGACCGATGCCATGCTGGCCTTTGGGCACGACCTGAGCCGGGGCCAATTGAGCCCACCCGGCAATGAGGCAGCGGCCAGCCAGCTGCGTGCGGCGCTGGCTGCCGGCCAGGTACCTCAGGCGCTGCTGGCCGCCCAGCCCGCCCACCGCGAATACCGCCAGCTGCAGCAGGCCCTGGCCCAGTGGCTGCTGCGCCAGGGCTCCCCCGATTCGGCTGTGGCCCGCCAGCCCGGCCGCTTCGAGCGCCTGGCCATCAACCTGGAGCGCTGGCGCCAAATGCCCATCACCGAGCCCGAGTACCTGCTCATTAACATCCCGGCGTTTGAGCTGCAGGTGGTGGTGCACGACACTGTGAAGCGTCGGTTCCGGGTGATTGTGGGTAAGCCCGGCACGCCCACGCCCATGCTTAGCAGCCGCGTCCGGTACTTCACCCTGGCCCCCCACTGGAACGTGCCTTATTCCATCGCGTCCCATGAGATGCTGCCCCGCCTGAAGGATGACCCGAGCTTCCTGTACGACAACAACCTGGAGCTCTATGACGGCCGTAATCGCCGCCGCAATCCCTGGCGCATCGACTGGAGCCAAGTGACGGAGCAGACCTTCAAATACAGCATCCGGCAATCGGCCGGGGGCGATAACGCGTTGGGCAACGTGGTGTTTCACTTTCCCAACCCCTACCTCGTGTACCTGCACGACACGCCCGAGCGCTACCTGTTTGCCAGCCCGCTGCGGGCCCTCAGCCACGGCTGCATTCGCCTGGAGCACCCCCGCGAGCTGGCCGCCTACCTGCTGCTACGCGACGGCAACCCCGCCCCGCTGCCCACCGCGGCCGAAGCCCGCCAACGCCCGCCGCAGGATGTGCTGCTGCGCCGGCCCCTGCCCATCTACATTCGCTACGCCACTGCCACCGCCGAAAACGGCCGCCTGCGCTTCTTTCAGGATGTCTATGGGCACGACCAGGTGCTATGGGAGGCTTTGTATTGCCCGTAGCGCGAGCTTTGTAGTTCGCGGTTTTTGCGTGGGCAACCGGTTTTGGTAAGCGGGCTACTGCATTCACACAACGCGGGTGTTTGCCAAAAAGCGACGAATATTCAGCAGACACAGGAGCACCAGCAGGGCCAGTGGTGCCCGCCACTCGGGTAGCTTTAGCGGTTGCCAAAGCTGCTTAAGCCACTGGAATTGCCAAAAAGCAGTTACCCATTCGTCGAGTTGTACACCGAAAGCACGTTGCTTCGGTATTTGCAAGTGGGTAACATATTCGTTGGTGCCGCACATAAGTAAGGGCACTGCGTGAGGCTGGTAGGCTGGCCGTAGGATATAGAACATTGTGGGCTGTCGGGTAATATCCAGCCAATAACGAGTAACGTTTTCCCGTAGCATTAAGTCAAGCAGGAAAACTAAATTTGCATAGCGAGCATTTGCGCCCAATTGTATGCTCAGAACCCCACCGTGTAGCGTATCAGCTTCAATTCTGTGTAATGCCAAGACAAACTGCTCTTGCAGCAGGCTGTCTTGGTCAGGGTTGCCACTAAGATGGGTTTGATACCAAGAGTAATATTTGCGCAGTGTATCGAGGTTTGGTGCGAAATTCTTAACTATTGACTTACTGTCACCAGGTCGAGGACGGATGGGCATCGTAAGCTGTAACGCACAACGCCGCGTCAGCCGCTCCTGCCACGGGCGTAGCGCCAGGTAGCCCAGCAGCAACAGTCCCGCCAGCGCCACCCAGCCCGGGGGCAACAGCAGGTGATGACGATGGCGGCGGAGCAGGTAGAAATGCATAATGGAGGAATTGCAGGCCCTGGAAATACCAGCCAACTACCAGCCAGCAACGCGGAAATCTCGCCGGAAAGTACGCGCCCAGCCAACAATTCGCATACTACACCGGTCTGCTGTGCTCCGACTTAATTTTCCATGATGCCGTTTTGTGTTTTGTCTGGGCCCGGATTTCGATGGCCGCTGTTGCTGCTTTCGCTGCTGAACTGCGCTACTACTGCCCGCGCCCAAATCATCCCCGATACCACCCACAGCGTCGTGGCCCTGCCCGCCGCTACCGTTACCGGCTATGGCCAGCAGCTGCCGCTACGCCGCACCGCCGCCGCCGTGGGCGTGCTCGGGGCCCGCACCATCGAACAGTTCAGCCCCACGGCCCTCACTCAGGCCGTGAACACGCTGCCCGGCGTGCGCCTGGAGGAGCGCGCCACGGCCAGCTACCGGCTCAGCATCCGGGGCAGCACGCTGCGCTCGCCGTTTGGGGTGCGCAACGTGAAAGTGTACTACAACGGCCTGCCCTTCACCGAGGCCGGCGGCAGCACCCCGCTCAACCTGCTCGACCCCGCCCTCATCGGCCGCGTCGAAGTGCTGAAGGGGCCCGCCGGGAGCGTGTACGGGGCCGGCACCGGCGGCGTGGCCCGGTTCGAGACGCTGGCCGTGGCCGCCGGTACCAGCCGGGTGGCGGTAGGGGCCACGGTGGGTAGCTTCGGGCTGCGCCGCAGCACCATCGTGGCTGAAACGGGCAGCGCCACCACCAGCGTAAGTGCCCGATATGCCTACCAAAGCCTCGACGGCTACCGCCAGCAAAGCGCCCTGCAACGCGATGTGTTTGCCCTCGACGTGCGCACCACGGCCTCGCCCAACACTACGCTGGCAGTACACTTACTTTATGCCGACATCAGCTACCAGCTGCCCGGCGGCCTCACCCGGGCGCTGTTCGCGGCCGACCCGTGGCAGGCCCGGCCGGGCACGGCCGCCGCGCCCGGCACCGTGGTCCAGCGGGCCTACTACGCCTCGCGCACCGGGCTGCTGGGCCTCACGCACGAGTACCGCTTCAGTGATAAGCTCGACTGGCAGACCACGCTCTACGGCAGCGGCTCAGCGCTGCGCACGCCCTACTTGGTCGATTACCAGTTGGGTACGGCCGTAGGTGGGGGCGGGCGCACGGCCCTGCGCTGGCGCACGGCGCTGGCCGGCCGCCCGCTGCGGCTGCAGGGTGGCGGCGAGTTTCAGGGCAGCCTGGCCAACGGGCGCAGCTACCTGAACGTGGCCGGCACGCCCGGCGCGCTGCGCTACGACGACGACATCACGACCACCACCGGCTTCGTTTTCGCGCAGGCCGA
>JANNDE010000230.1:0-3480 GCA_031387395.1 Hymenobacter sp. | reverse complement strand
CATTGACTCGTCGGGCATTCCGGCCCTGGATGAGATGTTTGGCCGACGCGGCTTTTACCGGGGCAGCAGCGTGCTGATAACCGGCACGGCCGGCACCGCCAAAACCACGCTGGCGGCCTCTTTCGCCCACAAAACCTGCCTCGAAGGCCACCGCTGCCTGCTGTTCGTGTTCGAGGAGTCGCCGCAGCAGCTCATTCGCAACATGCGCTCGGTGGGCCTCGACCTGGCCCCGTTTGTGGCCAGCGGCCTGCTGCGCATCGAAGCCTCGCGGCCCACGCTCAACGGCCTGGAGCGCCACCTCGTCACCATTCATAAGCTGGTGAAGGAGTTCGACCCCTACGCCGTCGTCATCGACCCCATCACCAACCTCATTTCGGTGGGCAACATCAGCGAGGTGCGCAGCATGCTCACCCGCCTCATCGACTTCCTGAAAGTGAGCAACATCACGGCCTTGTTCACGGCGCTGGTAAACACCGGCCTGGGCCGCTCCGAAATGGCCGAGGAAGGCGTGTCGTCGCTGGTCGACACCTGGATTTCGGTGCGCGACCTGGAGGGCATCGGCGAGCGCAACCGCGGGCTGAGCATCCTAAAATCGCGCGGCATGGCCCACTCCAACCAGGTGCGCGAGTTCATCGTGACCAGCCACGGCATCGAGCTGCTCGATGTGGTGCTCGGGCCCGCCGGCATCGTGACCGGGGCCAGCCGCCTCACCCAGCAGCTGCGCGCGCACGCCGAAACCCTGGCTGCCCAGCAGGAAACCGACCGCCGCGACCGCGAGCTGGAGCGCCGCCGCCGCATGCTGGAGGCCAACATCGCCAACCTGCGCACCGAGTTCGAGAGCGTGGAGGAAGAGCTGCGCCTCATCAGCTCGGACGAGAGCAGCCGCCAGCAAACGCTGTTTAGCGGCAACCAGCGCATCACGGCGGCCAACCCGCCCCGAACCGGCGCGCCCGGCAGCACCCCCACCACCGAAAGCGGCCAATAATCCGTACTGCCGAGTGGCCCCGCGCCTTCGCCCCTAACAGCCCCCGCAATGGTAGAAATAATTGAAGAAGAAACCTGGGAGCTGCGCCTGTACGTAGCCGGCCAGACCCCCAAATCGGTGACGGCCCTCACCAACCTGCGCCGCTATTGCGAGGAGCACCTGAAGGGCCGCTACAAGCTCGAAGTGATTGACCTGCTGACCCATCCGCAGCTGGCCGAGGGCGACCAGATTCTGGCCATCCCCACGCTGGTGCGCAAGGTGCCCGAGCCCATCCGCAAAATCATCGGCGACCTCTCGAACGAAGAGCGGGTGCTGGTGGGGCTCGACGTGCGCTCCGCCGTCCGCAACTAGCCGCCGCCTATGGACCTCTCTACGGACCCCTCGGCCTGGCCCGAACCCGCCGCGCCCGAGTACGTGCTGCACCTGTACATTACGGGGGCCACGCCCAACTCGACGCGCGCTGTGCGCAACATCAAGGACATTTGTGAGGAGTTTCTGAAAGGGCGCTACGAGCTGTTGATTGTGGATATCTACCAGCAGCCCGAGCTGGCCCAGCGCGAAGATTTGATTGGCGTGCCCACCCTCATTAAGCGCAGCCCGGGACTGGTGCGCCGGCTGGTGGGCGACCTCTCCGACCGCGAGCGGGTATTAAAGGCATTGGGACTTCCGCCGCCGGCCGATGGCGCAACGCGCTATGAGTGAGCCCCAGCCCACCGCCGCCGAGCTGGCCCGCGCCAACGAGGAGCTGCGCGCGCAGCTCGAAGAAGCCCAGGACCTGATTCATGCCATCCGGACCGGGGCCGTGGACGCGCTGGCCGTGCAGGGCCCCGAAGGCCCGCGCATCTTCACGCTGCAGGGGGCCGACCACAGCTACCGTGCTCTCATCGAGCAGATGAACGAAGGCGCGCTGCTGCTGAGCGACACCGGGCTCGTGCTGTACTGCAACGCCTGCCTGGCCGGCCTGCTAGGCCGCCCGCTGGCCGAGGTGATGGGCAGCGCGTTCGAAGACTTTGTGCCGCCGGCCTACCGTGCCTACTGGGCCGGGCTGCTGCGCCGCAGCTGGCAGGAGCGGAGCCGGGGCGAGCTGCTCCTGCAAGCCGCCGATGGGGCGCTGGTGCCCTTTTCGGTGGCGATAAACGTGCTCGAATTCAACGACACGCCCGCCCTTGCCGTGATTGTGACGGACCTCTCGGCCCGGCGCGAAATCACGGCCATCCGGGCCCGCGTGGCCGAGCAGAACGACCAGCTCGACCGCCAGAACGAGGAGCTGAAGCGCGAAGAAGCCACCCGCCTGGCCCTGGAGCGCGCCGCCGCCGAAGCCAACCGCACGCTCGAAGGCATTCCGCACATTGCCTGGTCGGCCAACCCGGCCGGGCACAACACCTACCTCAACGCCCGCTGGGCCGAATACGCTGAAAGCCAGAACGGCCGGCCGCGCGCCGAGTGGCTGGCCAGCACCCTGCACCCCGACGACCTGCCCGCCGCCGCCGCCACCTGGCAGCAGTGCATGGCCACCGGCCAGCCGCTGGAAGTGCAGTGCCGCATTCGCAACGCCGCCGGCGACTACCGCTGGATGCTGGGCCGCGCCCTGCCCTCGCGCAATGAGCAGGGCGAAATCACGCAGTGGATTGGCACCTACACCGACATCCACGAATATAAGCTGGCCCTGGAGCGCATCGACGAAGCCCAGCGCGAGCTGCGCCAGAACAACGAGCTGCTCACCCGCGTCAACGTCGACCTCGACAACTTTATCTACACCGCCTCGCACGACCTCAAAGCGCCCATCAGCAACATCGAGGGCCTGCTGGAAGTGTTGCGCCAGGAGCTGCCCGCCGGCCTGCCCGAAAGCCCCGAAGTGCAGCCCGTGCTGGGCCTGATGCAGGACGCGGTGAACCGTTTCCAGCGCACCATCGAGCACCTCACCGATGTGAGCAAGCTGCAAAAGGAGCACGGCCACCCCACCGAAGCCGTGGACCTGGCCGCCGTCATCCGCGACGTGCGGCTCGATTTGGAGCCGCTCATTCGCGCCACCGGGGCGCAGCTGGAAATCGACGTGGCAGCCGTGCCCACGGTATCCTTTTCGGAGAAAAACCTGCGCAGCGTGGTGTTCAACCTGCTCAGCAATGCCCTCAAGTACCACGCACCCGACCGCCCCCCGCTGGTGCGCCTGCGCGCCCGTTCCGAGGCCGGTGCTGCGGTGTTTGAGGTGCAGGACAACGGCCTGGGAATGAATGCGGCCAACGAGCAGCGGCTGTTCGGCATGTTCCAGCGCTTCCACAACCACGTCGAGGGCTCCGGCATCGGGCTCTACATGGTAAAAAGAATGGTGGAAAATGCCGGCGGCCGCATCGTAGTGCAGTCGGAGCTGGGCCAGGGCTCCACGTTCACGGTGTACTTCCCGGCGGGTTGATTGCGGGCCGCGAAGGGGCAGGCTTCGGGCACCGCCATGCCGCTGGCACCAAGAAGTTGCCTGGCTTGGCCGGGGGTTGCCAGCG
>JANNDE010000227.1:0-1374 GCA_031387395.1 Hymenobacter sp. | reverse complement strand
CCCTTCGTGCTCAGCGAAACGTTTGTGGTGCCCGCCACCGACATTGCCGCCCACCAGCGCCTGCGCACCTTCGTGGGCAACGCTGAGGGCGATAATGCGGCTGGCCAGCAGGTGTCGCTGGTGCTCACCCCCGACGAGCTGCGGGCCGACCTGCAGGCGGGCCCGGAGTCGGCCAGTTTGCGGCTGGTGACTGGCGGGACGAGCTACGTGCTGCGGGCCGAGCGGGCCGGGCCGACCCCAATGGGCTCCTGCAGAGCGGTGGGCAGCGTGGGCAACGTGAGCGGGGCGCGGCGGCCCAACGACTTTGCCACCCTGCCCGCCCCGTTCAGCTTCGGCACCCAGCTGCGGCGGCTGAAATACGCCATTCTGGTGACGAAAGAATACTACGCGGCCAACGGCAACACCGACGCCGCCGTGGAGCTGGCCGTGGTAGGGGCGATGAACCAGATGAGCGGGCTGTTTCTGCGGGACCTTTCGCTGAGCTTCGAACTGGTCAAGCCCACGGGGGGCACGCGCTACTACTCGGCCATGACCACCGCCACGCTGCTTGGCTCGGCCCCGCAGACCCCGGGCAGCGTGCGCTGGGGTAACACGGAAGATTCGCAAAGTATTATCTATGCCCGCTTTGCACCGAGCTCCTTCGCCTTAGGGCACTGCTTTCATAAGGAGTTCACAGGCGGGTCTTTTGCTGGTGTTATCTGCAACGAAGTGTACAAGGCTCAGGCCTGGTCGGTAGTGAGTGACGGCACTAGGCCTGAGGGGATTCTGGCGCACGAAATGGGCCATCAGCTCGGGTCCTACCATACGTTTGCGGGCCCCTGCGGCAGCAACGAAGACAATAGCCGGGTGGAGCCCGGCGGCGGCTCCAGCATCATGAGCTACGCATTTGGGTGCGGAGAACAGAGCGGACTAGATATGACGGAGGCTGAGACGCAACATTTCAACGTGTTTTCGCTCAATCAGATGCGCGAAAACCTGGTGTGGAAAAGTGCCTGCCAGACCCTGACGGCCAACGCCAACCGGCCGCCCACGCTCAATGCGGGGGCCGACTACACCATTCCGCGCAATACGCCCTTCGTGCTTACGGCCACCGGCACCGACCCCGACGGCGAGGCGCTGACCTACACCTGGAACCAGTTCGACTACAGCCCCACCAACATCGGCGCCCTGGGCTCCATCGCCGGTGCCGACGGCATAACGGCTGTCGACGACCCCAACTCGCCCCTGTTCCGGGCCCGCGCCCCGCGCCCCACGCCCAGCCGCACCTTCCCCGACCTGCGCTACGTGCTGGCCAACGCCAACCGCCCCGCCGACCTCATCGGCGAGGCCCTGCCCAACGTGGGCCGCGACATCCACTTCGTCGTCACGGCCCGC
>JANNDE010000200.1:0-7131 GCA_031387395.1 Hymenobacter sp. | reverse complement strand
CGCGTGGCCCAGGAAGTGGGCACCGAGGGCAAGCTCGGCGGCCAAGCCAGCGTGCCCAACGTGGCCGGCGTGTGGAAAGACCTGACCGACAACGTAAACTATATGGCCAGCAACCTCACCACGCAGGTGCGGGGGCTGGTGAAAGTAGTAACCGCCGTATCGAAGGGCGACCTGACCCAGAAGCTGACCCTCGAAGCCAAAGGCGAAGTAGCCGACCTGGCCGACACCATCAACAGCATGGTGGACGACCTGAACCGCCTCGCTTCCGAAGTAAGCCGCGTGGCCAAAGTGGCCGGGGTGGAAGGCAAGCTCACCGAGCGCGCCACCGTAGGCGGCGTGTCGGGCTCGTGGAAAGAGCTGGTGGATACGCTGAACCAACTCATCGAAAGCATTGCCTCACCGGTGCTCGAAGTAAGCCGCGTGGTGCGCGCCATCTCGGAAGGCGACCTGACCCAGCGCGTGGAAGTTGCCACGACGGGCGACATTCTGGCCATGTCGAACGCCCTGAACCTGGCCGTGGAGAACCTGAACGAGCTGCTCGGCGAAATCAACGAATCATCGCAGATTGTGGGTACTTCTTCGGAAGAAATGGCCGGTAAGGGCCAGGAGATGAGCCGCGTAACCGTCGACGTGGCCCTGGCCATGCAGCAGATGGCCGAAGGTGCGCAAAATCAGGCGCTCAAAACCGACCAGGCCTTCAAGCTTATTGAGGAAATCATGCAGGCGACCAAGGAAACGGCCAACAAGGCCGACGTCGTGAACAAATCGGCTATTCTGGGTGAGCAGACCTCGCAGCTTGGCCTGAAAACAGTGGCGGAAGTGGTGAAGAACATGGAGGAAATCTCCAGCGCGGCTTCGCAGACCTCGCGCACCATCGAAGTGCTGAGCACGCGGTCGGGCGAAATCAGCAAGTCGCTGGGCGTGATTACCGATATCGCCTCGCAAACCAACCTGCTGGCTCTCAATGCCGCCATCGAAGCCGCCCGCGCCGGGGAGGCCGGCCGCGGCTTTGCCGTGGTAGCCGAGGAAATCCGCAAGCTGGCCGAAGGCTCCCGCAAGTCGGCCAACGAAATTGCCACGCTGGTCGAGGACGTTCGCAAGGACACCACCTCGGCCGCCACGGCTATTTCGACCATGGAAAACCGGGTTTTGAAGGGCAAGAATGCCACCTTCGAAGCCAGCTCTGCCTTTAAGAACATTGCCACCAGCTCGGGCGAAACGCTGCGCACCTCGCGCGACATTCTCACGGCCACCGAGGTGCAGAAAGCCTCGATTGGCGACGTGGTGAAATACGTGGAGGAGGTAGTGGCTATTGCCGAGCAGACCGCTACCGGTACCCAGCAGGTGGCTGGCACCGCCAAGCAGCTCTCGACGGCCATGCAGGAGCTCACCACCAGCTCGCAGCGCCTCACCGATATTGCCGACGACCTGCAGGCCGGCCTCGAAACCTTCCAGCTCAGCTCCTACGAGCCGGAGCCCGAGCCGGAACCGATGCCCGTTCGGCGGAGCATGAGCTCGCGCGGGTACCGACCCCACCCGGCCGAACAGCCGTACCAGGCACCCGTGGCCCCGAGCGGCATGGCCGCCCGGCGTGCCAGCCGGGCCGCCGATGCAGCCAGCAATGGGGCTTTGGCCAACGGGAGCGCGCACGCCGCTTCCGACGGAGCCGGCAGGCAGCGGCGGCCCATGCGGGCAGCGGCCCCGGCCTTGGCGGCCCCGGCCGAGCGACGCTCCCGGGTGGTGCCGACCGAGCCGGCCGCCGCTCCGGCTCGTCGTGCCGCCTCCCGGGGGCCGGCGCGAGCCGACGCCCAGCCAGCCGCCGAGCCGGCCAAAACCGCAGCCGCCAAAGGCAAGGCCGGGGCCAAGCCCAAAACCAAATAGCAAGCCGCACCAACTGGCTGGATAACCAAATAAAATACTTAAACGCATGGCTGAGCCCATTGCCGCAATCTCCAACATCAAGCCCGCGCGCGCCAAACCGGCCGAGCTGGTGCAGCTCATCGTCTTCCGCCTCGGCGATGAGGATTATGGCATCCGCATCGAGCAGGTGAAAGAGGTAACCGTGACACCCGAGGTGGCCCGGATGCCCAGGACGCCGCCTTTCATCAAAGGCATTGCCAACCTGCGCGGCGATATCATCGCCATCATCGACCTCGAAGAGCGGTTTCGGCTGCGGCCGGCTGGCCGCGAACTGCCCGAACGCACCTACACCGTGGCGGTCGAAGCAGCCGACTACACCCTTGGGCTGGTCGTGCGCGAAGTCCCGCGGCCGTTCACGCTGCCGCTGAGCCAGATTGAGCCGGCCCCGGAGTTCGTGCAGGACTCGGGCACCCGCGATAAATACCTCGAAGGCATTGCCAAGCTACCCGAAGGCGGTATCATCATCGTGCTCGACATGCGCAAGCTTCTGACGCCGAACGAAATAATGAAGCTTCCCGCGAAAACAACATCTTCGTAGCCCGCCGGCCGTACATAGGCAGCGCGCTACTGCAGGTGGAGTGGCGGCTTACTGTTTTTATATTCTCAACGTTATCCAAATCCATGAATAAGCGCATCCTCATCGTCGACGACTCTTTTTATATGCGCACGATGCTCAAAAACATGCTGACCGATGCTGGCTACGAAGTAGTAGGCGAGGCCGCCAACGGGGCGCAGGCAGTGGAAATGGCCGCTTCGACCAACCCCGACCTCATCACGCTCGACGTAATTCTGCCCGATAATACCGGCTTGGACGTGCTCAAGAGCCTGCGCCAGATTCAGCCCAGCGCCAAGGTGGTGATGTGCAGTGCCGTGGGCCAGGAAGTTATTGTAACCGAAGCCATTGAGAATGGCGCGTTGGCCTACATCGTGAAGCCCTTCTCGGAAGAGAAAGTTCTGGAAATCGTGGGTGCGGCCCTGCAGAACGACGCTGCTGAACCGGCCGCCTAACGTGACTGCCCAACGCTTCGCCCTGGCTTACCAGCCCGCCCGTTGGGGCGGACGGCGGCTGTGCGCGGGTAAAGGCCAGATAGTTATCCAGTTTTCTATCGGCCTATGAAAACCCGCGACCAGGAATACCGCGAGATGTTCATGGCCGAAGCCCTGGAGTATTACGACTCCATGAGCCGGCACCTGAGCGAGCTGGAACGCAACACCGACGCCGGCCCGGCGCTCAACGAGCTGTTCCGGCTCATGCACAACCTCAAGGCCAACGCCCGGGCCATGGGTTTTACCGACCTGGGCGAAGTAGCGCACCACCTGGAAACGCTGTTCGGGCTGATTCGCGATAAGCAGCGCACGTTTAGCGGGCCGCTGGCCAGGGTCGTATTTATGGGCGTTGATGCCCTGGGCACGATGATTCGGGCGGTGGGGGCCAACCAGCCCCTGCCCGATGCCGCCGCCCTGCTCGACAACCTCGACCGCTTGGTGCAGGGCGAAGCGCCGGTTATCGACGACGAGCAGGAGCCCGAGTCGGAAGAGGAGGCGGGCAGGAAGATGGAGCTTTCCGACCTGGTGTACATTCAGGTGAAGAAGCTCGACAATCTGCTGAACCTCGTGGGTGAGCTCGTGATTGACCGCGACCGCGTGATGACCCTGGCCCAGGAACTCGGCAACCCGGCGCTGCTGGCTACCGCCCAGCACCTGTTCCGCATTTCCGACGACCTGCAGTACAGCGTGATGGATGCCCGCCTGGTTGGCGTAGGCGTGCTGCTGAACAAGTTTCCCCGCGTGGTGCGCGACGTGGCTACCGCCGAAAACAAGGAAGTGGAGCTGGTGCTGAGCGGGCAGGACGTACAGATTGACCGCAACATCCTGCAAATCATCACCGATGCGTTATTGCACCTGGTGCGCAACGCCGTCAGCCACGGCCTCGAAACGCCCGGGCAGCGCCAGCAGGCCGGCAAGCCCGTCGTGGGCCACCTCACGCTTTCGGCCCTGACCGAGCGCGAGGACGTGCTCATTCAGGTGCGCGACGACGGCCGGGGCATCAACACCGAGGCCGTGCGTAAGAAGGCCGTCGAACGCAATTTGGTAAGCGCCGTCGAAGCACCGAAGCTCGATGAGCAGCAGGTGTGGGCGCTACTGTTCGAGCCCGGCTTTTCGATGGCCGAAAAGATTACCGACATCTCCGGTCGCGGCGTCGGCCTCGACGTAGTGAAGCTGGCCCTCGACTCGCTGGGCGGGCAGCTGCGCGTGGAGTCGGAAATGGGCGTGGGTACCACGTTCACGCTGGTGCTGCCCACCTCCATTGCCGTGAAAGGGGCCCTGCTGGTAGAAGTGGAGGGCCGGCCCTACGCCGTGCCCCTCATGCACACCGATACGGTACTGGCCCTGCACCCCGGCCAGCTTTCGCTGGTGGGTGGGCTGCTCGTCACGCATTTTCAGGAGCAGGCCGTGCCACTGGTACATCTGCGCCAGCTGCTGTATGACGAGGGCGACGAACAGCTGCCCCTCGCTACCAAAGACGACCTGCACGGCACCCAGCAGGTGCTCGTCGTTAATTACAACAACCGCCGTTTGGGCCTCATTGTAGACCGCTTCATCCGGCAACAAAACATTGTCATTAAGCCCCTCAGCAAGCCGCTGGACACCATCGACCTGTTTGGGGGCGTCACGCTGCTAGGCAGCGGGCAGGTGTGTCTGGTACTCGATGTGCCGGCTCTCACCCGCCTGTTTCTGGCTAAGCGCGCTTAATTTACCTTTTCTTTCACTCCAGTCCTCGCTGCTGCATTTCCCCCTATTTTCGCCGTTATGGATTTATCGATGACCGAGTTAGAGCGTGATATAATCCGCGAGATTTTGAACATCGGCCTGGCCCGGGCCGCCGATTCGTTCGCCGTAATCGCCCAGGAACGGGTGCTGCTGGAAGTTCCCAGCATCGACCTGTTGATGAGTAACGACATATTGTCGCGGGTGCGCGAGTACCAGTCGCGGCACGTGCCCATTCAATCCGACATTCGGGGCGATTTCAACGGTACCACGCTCATGTTCTTTTCGGGGCAGCACGTGCAGCGCCTCTCGCGGGTATGCCTGCGCATGCAAACCACCGAAACCCTCGAAGTAAACGAGCTGCAGGAGTCGCTGCTGCTCGAAATCAGCAACATCATCACTGGTGCGTTGGTAACGCAGCTGGCTAATATTCTGAAGGCCAACATCTACGGTGCTCCCCCGATAGCCCCGCGCGGCGATATCGCCGAGTCGATGCAGAACCTGGTGCCGGAGAAGCAGCTGCAGCCGCTGATTTTTTCGGTGATTACGCAATTCTCCGACCGCGACAACATGGTAGAGCTGCCGTTGATGCTGTTCTTTGACCGCGTGACGTTCGAGAAAATCCTCGAAATCATTCGCAGCTACGACTTCCTTGGCCGCCAGATGTCGGCCTGATATAATTCTTTGGCAACTTCCTTTTTGCCGGGCTTGCTACCGGAACTTTTTCGCTTCCTGCGTCATGCTGAGCCGGCGAAGCATCTGACTCGACGGGACCCCTGGGTTCCAAGGCGAAAAGATGCTTTACCGGCTTAGCATGACGTGTTTTTGTTCGTTTCCCTTTTATTTCTCCGAAATTAAATCCGATGCCCCAAGCCGATGCCCTCGCCCAGAAAATAGCTTCCTTCGACCCCAATGCGCCCGGCGAATCCGATAGCGGCCTGTTCGGCCTGCCCTTCACCGCCGAGGAGGCCCAGGTGGTGGTGGTGCCCGTGCCGTGGGAAGTAACCGTGAGCTACCGCGCCGGCACGGCCCAAGGTCCGGCCGCTATCCACGAAGCCTCGCTGCAGGTTGACCTCTACGATTCGGACGTGCCCAACGCCTGGAAACTAGGCTTGGCTATTGATGAAGCCGACGAAACCATTGCCGCCGCCAGCCAGGAGTTGCGCCCGCTGGCCGCCGGGTACATCGGCTGGCTCGAAGAAGGCCAGCCCGAGGAAGGCCGCGAAAAATACGAAGGCGTGCCCGACCAGGTAACCACGGCCGGCACCACAATGATACAAAGCCTGAAGGCGCGCACCGGCGCGCTGCTCGACGCCGGCAAAGGCGTGGTGCTACTTGGCGGCGACCACAGCACGCCGCTCGGCTACCTGCACGCGCTGGCCGAGCGCCACGAGGAATTTGCCATCCTGCAGTTCGACGCCCACTGCGACCTGCGCCCGGCCTATGAAGGTTTTAAATACTCGCACGCCAGCATTATGTACAACGCGCTGGAGCTGCCGCAGGTGAAGAAACTCGTGCAGGTGGGCATCCGCGACTTCTGCCAGCAGGAAGCCGAACTCATTGAGCATTCCAACGGCCGCGTGGCGCTGTTCAGCCAGCGGTTTCTCAGCGATGAGAAGTTCGCCAAGAAGTCGTGGAAGAAGGTATGCGGCAAAATTATCGCCCAGCTGCCCAAAAAAGTCTACATCAGTTTCGATATCGACGGCCTCGACCCGAAGCTATGCCCCGGCACCGGCACGCCCGTGCCCGGCGGCCTGGAATTCGAAGAAGCTACCTATCTTATCCGCTCCATTGTGCGCGAAGGCATCGAAATTATTGGCTGCGACCTGAACGAAGTAGCGCCCGGCGACACCGAGTGGAACGCCATCGTGGGGGCCCGCCTGCTCTACCAACTTTGCAACTGGATGGCCGTATCGCAGGGGCGGCTCACGGCCAAAGGCATGCCCGCCGAATAAGCTTCTTTCACCCTCAACCTCTTTTTTCTCATGCTGAGCTTTATTCTCAAATTCATCCTTTCGGCGGTGCTCGTCTACGGTCTGAGCCTCGTGCTGCCGGGCGTCGCGCTGAGCGGCGTGGGCGGCGCGGCGGTCCTCATCATCGTACTGGCGGTGCTGAATGCCATCGTGAAGCCGATTCTGAAGATTCTGGGCTTCCCCATCACGGTGCTTACGCTGGGGCTTTTTCTGCTGGTTATCAACGTTATCATCGTAAAAATCGCCGATTACCTGATGACCAGCTTCGACGTACACGGGTTGCTGAATGCCCTGCTGTTCAGCCTGGCGCTGTCGGTAGTAAATGCCGTGGTCGATATGATTATCGACTAGCTGCAACCAAATATCCTGCAAAAAGAGCCTCCCGCGTGCGCGGGAGGCTCTTTTTGCATCTATAAATACGCCAAAATAGCCTTATGCCGCCAGCGGCCGGCGCCGCCACCGGCGCAGC
>JANNDE010000184.1:0-36188 GCA_031387395.1 Hymenobacter sp. | reverse complement strand
TTCACTCACTCGATACATCGGCTTCTTATCCGTTCCCCAGTTGGCCACGGCCCTCAGCTTGCCCCCGGCTATCCAGTTTTCAACCGTTTTCCGTACCACCCCGGCGTTATCGGCCACCTCATCAACAGTCAGCATCTTCATGTTGCCCCGGTCGCTCTGAGCGGCTGAAATCAGTAGGGGCAACAAACCGTCTTTCAGTTGTTCGGCAAGGGTTTGGAGTTCAACGGGTGTTAGGGAAAGCGTCATAAGAGTAGGCGTTAGGTTCAATGATGCTTAGATAAGGACTCGGGGACGCATTTGTTACCCCGTCCCCAGCGTGGAATTGTTACCCCAGTCCCCAGCATCGAATTGTTGCCCGTGGGTAACAAATGCCCCAGCACCTCCTAGCACCCTAGCACCGAACCCAACTTGCACCTAAGAAAGAATCTAGCGGTAGCACCCGCCCCAGCAGCCATAAGTTGACTCAAAGTTGACTACTAGGCAAAGAAAAAACCCGCAACGCACTCACTGTGAGTACATTGCGGGTTTTAAGAGTGGTCGTGTAAGGAGTCGAACCTTAAACCTTCTGATTCGTAGTCAGATGCTCTATCCAATTGAGCTACACAACCATTTCCTCGTGTTGGGAACACAAAGGTAAGGCGGGAAAAACTGCCTGTGCAAGCTGCGCGCGCATTTTGCCGCAAGAAAAATGCGCGCGCGGCAGCAAGTCGCTAGTAATCAGTCGGAGATTTTTGCCCATTTCCGGTGCTGCCTTGGCGCAGCACCCGCTGCAAGGCCTGGTTGAAGACAACGTACAGCCCGAACAGGGAGGCTGCTACCAGCCCTGCCAGCACCAGCTTGCTGAGCGTGCCCTGGTCGGGGTCGCGCAGCAGGGCCAGCACATCGGATGCCTCCGTGCCCAGCCAGTAGAAAAACAGGCTGCGCGGCAGCATGCCCAGCACCGACGCGGCCAGAAACCGCTTGCGCGGCACGCCCACAATGGCCAGCACAAAGGTCATCAGGGCGAAGGGCAGCACCGGCGAGAGGCGCGTGAGCAGGATAAGCTGCCAGCTCTGGCTTTGCAATTCGCTCAGCACGGCCTCGGCCTTGGGAAACAGGTGCAGGAAGTGGCGCAGCTTGCCATGGTCGAGGCGCTGGGCCAGCTCGTAGCCGATGGCGGCGGCCAGCGCGTAGGCCAGCACCATGCCTGGCAGCCCGGCCCAGCCAAAATAGTAGCCCGTCACGATGGCCACGAAGGTAGTAGGGGTAAGGGCAAACGCCATGGTGAAGGCGATAACCACGAAATACAGCACCGCCTGCCCCGGGCTGAGGTGTTCCAGCAAGTCCTGCTTTTCATAGAGCAGGCCCAGCAGCGAGGCCGAGCCCAGCAGCGGCACGGCCACCAGCAGCAGCATGGTGAGCAGCGTGGAGAAATTTTTCTGGAACAGCTCGCGGAGGAATTTCATGGGTGTGGTACGCTTTCGCTTGCCGGACAGGCCGCCGTGCAAAAGCGTACGTAGAAGTAATGAGAAAGACGGCAAGCTAAAGCTTACCGCACACATTACCTTTGCCCGCATGAAATTCGCGACCAAAGCCATTCACGCCGGCGTGCATCCGGACCCCGCCACCGGGGCCATCATGACGCCCATCTACCAGACCTCGACCTACGTGCAGTCCTCGCCCGGCAAAAACATGGGCTTCGAGTACTCGCGCACCCACAATCCCACCCGCTCGCAGCTGCAGGCCGCCGTGGCCGCCCTCGACAACGGCCGGCACGGCATCGCTTTCGCCTCGGGAATGGCCGCTATCGACTGCGTGATGAAGCTGCTCAAGCCCGGCGATGAGGTGATTTCGACCAACGACCTCTACGGCGGTAGCTACCGCCTCTTCACCAAAGTGTACGAGCCGTTCGGCATCAAATTCCACTTCGTGCCGATGCACGACATGGAGGCCGTGCGCGCCGTGGTGAGCGAGAAAACCAAGCTCATCTGGGTCGAAACGCCCACCAACCCGCTGCTGAATATCATCGACATCGCGGCCGCCGCCGCCGTGGCCAAGGAGTGCGGCGCGCTGCTGGCCGTGGATAATACTTTCAGCACGCCCTACCTGCAAACCCCGATGGACCTGGGCGCGGACATCGTGATGTACTCCCTTACCAAGTACATGGCCGGCCACTCCGACACCGTGATGGGTGCGCTCGTGGTGAATGACGACGAGCTGCACGAGCGCCTGAGCTTCTACCAGAACGCCTGCGGCGGCACGCCCGGCCCGCAGGACTGCTTCCTGGTGCTGCGCGGCCTCAAAACCCTGCACATCCGCATGCAGCGGCACTGCGAAAACGGCCGCGCCGTGGCCGAGTACCTGCGCCAGCACCCCAAAGTGGAAAAAGTATACTGGCCCGGCTTCGAAAACCACCCCAACCACGCCGTGGCGGCCAAGCAGATGCGCGATTTCGGCGGTATGATTTCCTTCGTGCTTAAAGGCGACCGGCAGGAAGACGCCATTGCCGTGCTCGAAAAATTCCAGTACTTCACCCTGGCCGAAAGCCTGGGCGGTGTGGAAAGCCTTAGCGGCCACCCGGCCACGATGACGCACGCCAGCATTCCGGCCGAGCAGCGCCGCAAATCCGGCCTCAGCGACTCGCTCATCCGCCTGAGCGTGGGCATCGAGGATGCCGAGGATTTGATTGCCGACCTGGCCCAGGCTATCGGGTAGTTGGCAGTGGTCTGAATTGGAGCTACGGCACGCGCTCATAAACGACTGCCGGGTATTTTATTAGAAAGCGCCCCGTGTTTCAGGGGCCAGCAACCGCGTTTAGCTGCGGGGTTGCTGGCCCCTGAACGTTTTTACGGCATACGGCAGCTGCAAAGGTCGCGTGCACTAGTGAAGTGAGCTGATAGTTAGGGTGTGAGTTCCGAAAAGTGCAGCAGACCCACCCCGGCGTACAGGGCGACTCCGCAACGAGTAGGGCGCGAAAACTGCCGCCGGAAAACAATTGCCGGCTCCCCACGCTTGTATGCGCTCGATTTTGATGGCTGCACCAGCCTGGAAATCTGCTTTTATTTTTTGCCCGTGAAATATTCTTCCGCAGCCGCCTTCCAATTGCAAGGTAGCCGGCTGGTCCCTACCCGCTTTCCTACCAACCTTGCTGGCTCGTTGGTGCCCGTGTGCGCCCCCGGCGCGGGGTGCTGTTGCTGGTAGTAATGGGCCGGCCAATGGCCCGCCGCCGGTAGGAGCGGGGCAGCCCCGCTGCTGGCTAAACCAAAAAGCAAGGCAAGCGGGCCGGGTTAGCACTAAATGCCTGGCGGCAAAAGTGGCAGCGAACACGGGGCTCGTTTTGCCAGTATATCAATCTTGTGGGTTATCAGACTGCGGTTCCGGCGGACAGGGCGTTGCGTGCGTCCACACGCGGAATTCGGCGGCCGGGCCTTTCTTTTTGGGGGATTCCTCCGAACTAAAAACCGCTACGACGGCTATCGGGCCCCTTTTTATTTTTCATTTTTTACTATGACACACCTTATAAATACTCGCCTGGGGCTGGTGGCGCTGCTTCTGTGGCTGGCCACCACCGCCGCCTGGGCCCAGAACATTACCGTAACCGGCCGCGTGCTCGATACCGCCGGCCAGACCCAGCCTGGCGTGACCGTGCTGGAACAAGGCACCACCAACGGCACCAGCACCGACGGCGACGGCCGTTTCTCGCTCAGCAACGTGCCGGGCACGGCTACGCTCGTGTTTTCGGCCGTGGGCTCGCTCACCCAAACCGTGCCGCTGAACGGCCGCACCAGCCTCGAAATCCGCCTTGCCGCCAACCAGACCGAGCTGAATGAGGTGGTGGTGACCGGCTCGCGGGCCACCGAAGGCCGCTCCAACATCCTCACCACCGCGCCGGTGGACGTGATTTCGGCCCGCGAAATCAAGGCTTATGCCCAGACCGACGTGACCCAGATTCTGACCTACATCGCGCCCTCGTTCCAGAGCACGCGCCAGACCGTGACCGACGGCACCGACTTCGTGGACCCCGCCACGTTGCGCGGCCTTGGCCCCGACCAGGTGCTGGTGCTCGTGAACGGCAAGCGCCGCCACACTTCGGCCCTCGTCAACATCAACGGCACGCCCGGGCGCGGCTCGGTGGGTACCGATATGAACGTGCTGCCGCCCGCCGCCATCAAACGCATTGAGGTGCTGCGCGACGGCGCGGCCGCCCAGTACGGCTCCGACGCCATCGCCGGCGTCATCAACATTCAGCTGAAGGACGACACCACTGGCATCAGCGTGAGCAGCACCGCCGGCCAGACCGCCAAAAGCGACGGCCAGCTGTTTCAGGCCGATGCCAACCTCGGTTTCGGCCTTAGCCATCGGGGCTTCGTGAACGTGAGCGGCCAGTTCTCGAACCGCAGCTACGTCGACCGCAGCGGGCTCGATACGGCCCCGCTCATTTACCTGGGCACCACCGGCGGCAACTACCCCAGCGGCCTGAGCAGCCAGCAGAAGCTCGACCTGAAAGCCCGCGACAACGCCCTGGTGGCCCAGAACGGCTTCGACCGCCGCGATATCCGGGTGGGCAGCGCCGACACCCGCACCTACGGCAGCTTCGTGAACGCGGCCTACACGCTGGCCCCCGGCATCGGCCTCGAAGCCTATTTCGCGGGTGGCCTCACGCGCCGCACGGGCTCGTCGGGCGCGCTCTACCGCCTGCCCACGGCCGTTGCGCAAACTGATGCCAGCCTGTACCCGAACGGCTTCCTGCCCTTCATTAACAGCACCGTGAACGACGGCTCGGCCATCGTGGGCCTGCGGGGTAAGGTGGTCGGTTTCGCCGCCGACCTCAGCAATACCTATGGCCGCAACGCCCTCCAGTACGACATCAGCAACACCCTGAATGCCTCGCTGCCGGTGGGCACCAGTCCCACCCGCTTCTACGCCGGCGAGCTGGCGTTTCAGCAGAACACCACCAACCTGGGCTTCACCCGCAAGTTCGTCGAAGTGGGCCCGCTGGCCACGCTGAACGTGGCGTTTGGCGGCGAGTTTCGGGTCGATAATTTTCAGATTAATGCCGGCGAAACCGGCTCCTACATCCTCGGCGACCGCAAGGTGAACGGCACGCCCGCCGCCGCCGGCTCGCAGGGTTTCGCCGGCTACCGGCCGACGGATGCCCTGAACCAGAGCCGCAACAACGTGTCGGGCTACCTCGACCTGGAAAGCGACCTCACCGATAAGCTGCTGGTGGACCTGGCTGGCCGCGCCGAGCGCTACTCCGACTTCGGCTCGAACGTGAGCGGCAAAGTGGCCGCCCGCTACAGCCTGCTCGATGGCTTGGCCCTGCGCGGCGCGCTCAGCAACGGCTTCCGGGCGCCGTCGCTCCAGCAGCGCTATTTCACCAACTCCAGCACCCAGTTCACCAGCGGCGAGCTGCGCGAAGTGCTGACGACCAGCAACGACGATGCCATCACCAAAGCCTTCGGCATCGGCTCGCTGAAGCAGGAAAAGTCGACCAACTACAGCGTGGGCCTCACGGCGCGCGTGCTGAAAACCATTACGCTGACCGTGGATGCCTACCAGATTGACATCCGCGACCGCATCGTGCTCAGCTCGCAGTTTAGCCGCGGCAACCCGGCGGTGGCGGCCATTCTCACGGCCAACCCGCGCCCTGGCCAGAACCCGGTGCAGGGCGTGCAGTTCTTCGCCAACGCCGTGAATACCCGCACCCAGGGCATCGACGTGGTGGCCAACGAGCGCCTGACCCTGGGCCTCGACAGCCGCCTGACCCTGACGGCGGCCGCCAACTTCAACGAAACCACGGTGCGCAGCTTCAACAGCTCGGCCACCATCGACAATAACCCTAGCCTGCAGAACACGCTGTTTGACCGCGCCCAGCGCGCCCGCCTCGAAAACGGCCAGCCCCGCAGCAAAATCAACCTCAGCGCCGACTATGGCTACAAAATTTTCGGCCTGAACCTGCGCACCGTGCGCTTCGGCGAAGTGCAGACTAAGGACGCCGACCCCACCCGCTCGTTCATCGACCAGACCTTCGCGGCCAGGTGGGTGACGGATTTGACCTTCAGCGCCCAGCTTATCAGAAATATTGGCCTGAGCGTGGGCGTAAACAACCTGTTCAACGTGTACCCCGACCGTCTCTACCAGGACCCCAACAACAACGAGCAGAGCCTGAGCTACTCCACCCTCGACGGCACCAACCGGGGCCGCTTCCCCTACAACTCCAACCAGTTCGGCTTCAACGGCGCGTTTTACTTTGGGCGCGTGAATTTCACGCTGTAGCCCAGCCGCGTAGCTCGAAAGTCCACCTGCCAAAAGCCAGTCATGATGCCAGGACTGGCTTTTTCTGTGATTGAACTAAAACGGGGGTATATCTTGTCAATATGATTGATATGGCACCTATATTTGTCAAAAATCAAGGTGGCCTAAAAACAAAAAAACCTGAATACGCTACTTGCACTGTGATTTTGAAGAACGGGCACCCCGCTTTTTGCGCCAGGGTTTGCCCGGAAACATGGCTTGGATTCAACCTGATTCGCTGCGACCGGGGGCGTTTTTCGCTCAGTATCATCCCTCGGAGCTGCTTTAGGAAGTCTGTCTGAGCCGTGAATTGGGGCGAACAGCCGGCTTTTTGCCGGCCGTGTGCCCGTTGTACCACCGAACATATGCCCCTGGTGGGCGGCTGGCCGGCGAAAAATGATTTAGCACACTCATCCTACAACTGCTATGATTCGACTGTTACTCGTTGGCCTGTTGCTTAGCTGGCCACTGCTGGCTACCGCCCAGCGCCAGCGTACAACCAACTGGGAAAGCGGCACTTTAGAGAAAGGTGCTAAAGTGGGTGAGTGGGAATACTACAGCTATTCCGCTAAAAAAGAGCGTATTGTAACGCAGCGCTACGACCACAGCACCAACAGAATGATTTACTGCCGGCCCGATGGCAAGCTCTACGAAAGCGAAGTAGCGCCTGGTAAGTGGGAGCGTACCTTGCTCACGCAGCCTCCGTGGTTTATTGGGGGGCACGAGGCGCTGGCAGCTTACACGGCCAAAATCAACTATCCGGCCGGAGCTCAGGCGCGCAACGTGCAGGGCCGCGTACTCATCGGATTTGAAGTCGACACGCTTGGGCAAATCAGCGGTCATCGGGTGCTCGAGGGCATTGGCAGCGGCTGCGACGAGGAAGCCTTGCGCGTGAGCCGCACCATGCCCAACAACTGGAGCCCCGGCCGGCTTGGCTCCAAAGCCTTGCCCACGGTGTACGAGCTGCCGTTTACCTTTCGGCTGCAGTAGGGTAGGGCGCTTTGGCTGGCCTGCCGGCCCGTAAGCCAGTCTGGAAGCCGGTGGCGCAATGCGGCACAACCGGCACCCCGCCACACCCGCTACGGGCGTTTAGTGGTCGCAATAGGTATTTTCGGCCCTTCTTTGTAAAGCATATCGGGCAGCACAACCCAGCCTACTGGTGCTTGCTGAGCCAGTAGTTGAACTGCGGACAGCTACTTGCTTTGTTGTTCGTTTGCAGTATGTTAACTTGAGTAAATTGTTTGCTTAAGTAGCAAGGCAGCAGTAACAAGTAGCAAGATTTTGTTCAAACAATTGACTATTATCGCATGACAGTCTGAATACTTGCTACTTCATTCTGGATACTTACTTAGGTGCCTGGCCTGAACCGTCCGGACAGGGCATCCGATACAACGCTTCATAAACGAGTATACGTAACTGGCCTATCAGCCAAAAACCATCGGCTCCGCACTCGATTCAGGATACCTACTCACCATTTCACACTTTTTTTGATTCTTCCCATGAGACAAACCTTACTACTGTTGTTCATCCTGTTAGGATTTACAGCGCAGGCGCAAAAAATTGCCATTTCGGGGCGCGTAGTTGGCGGCCAGGGCGAGGGCGTGCCCGGTGCCACAGTGCTCGAAAAAGGGACTACCAATGGCACGGCTACCAACAGCGAAGGCTCGTTTACACTCAATGTCGACCCCAATGCCACGCTGTATTTCTCGGCCGTAGGCTACCAGGCCCAGCAGACGGCGGTTGGCAATCGCAACACGTTCGAAATAACCCTCCTGGTGTTCGCCCAGGATTTGAATGAAGTAGTGGTGACCGGCTCGCGGGCCGCTGAAGGCCGCTCCAATATCCTCACCACCGCGCCGGTGGACGTGATTTCGGCCCGAGAAATCAAAGCTTTTGCCCAGACCGACGTGGCCCAGGTGCTCAGCTTCGCGGCCCCCTCGTTTCAGTCGGCCCGCCAAACCATTTCCGATGGCACCGACCACATCGACCCCGCCAGCCTGCGCGGCCTCGGCCCCGACCAGGTGCTGGTACTCGTGAACGGCAAGCGCCGCCACGCCTCCTCCCTCGTCAACGTGAACGGCACCGTGGGCCGCGGCTCGGTTGGTACCGACCTCAATGTTATCCCGGCCGCGGCCATCAAGCGCATTGAGGTGCTGCGCGACGGGGCCGCGGCCCAGTACGGCTCCGATGCCATTGCGGGCGTGATTAACATTCAGCTGAAGGATGACACTACCGGCGTGAGCGTGAGCACCACCGCCGGCCAGACCGTCGAGAGCGACGGCCGCGTGTTTCAGGCCGATGCCAACGTGGGCCTGGGCCTGGGTGAGCGCGGCTTTATCAACCTGAGCGGCCAGTTCGTGAACCGCGGCTACACTAACCGCAGCGGTGAGGACACGGCTCCATTGCTCTACTACGGCGACAACGGCGGCAACTACCCCGGCACGGCCAATACCCCCGCCCTGCGCGAGGCCCTGAAGGCCCGCGATGATGCCCGCGCCACCGCCGCTGGCTACGACCGCCGCAACCTGCGCTTCGGCAACTCCGACTCGCGCAACTACGGCTTTTTCCTCAATGGCGGCTTCGACTTGGCCCCGGCCCTGGGCCTCGAAGCCTACCTGGCCGGTGGCATCACGAAGCGCGAGGGCAAGGCCGCCGGCTTTGCCCGCCTGCCCGGCCGCTATAGTGCCCAAAACGACAGCCTGATGTATCCCAATGGCTTCCTGCCCTTCATCGAGCCTACCATCGACGACCGTTCGCTCATTGCGGGGGTACGCGGCAAAGTGGCCGGGTTCAACTTCGATTTGGCCAACACCTACGGCCTCAACAGCCTCGACTACCGCATCAGCAACTCGCTCAACGCCTCGCTGCCCGCTGGCTACGGGCAGCGCACGTTCTACGGCGGCCAACTGTTTGCCCGCCAGAATTCGACCACCCTGGGCTTCGTGCGCAAGCTCACCGACCTCGGGCCGCTCACTTCGCTCAACGTGGCGTTCGGGGGCGAGTTTCGGTCCGACAACTTTCAGATTGCCGCCGGCGAAGCCAATTCGTACGCGCTGGGCCTGCCCGGCAGCGGCACCAGCCGCCGCGTGAACACCGGCCCCGCTACCACGGCCCTGGCTGCCGCCGGGGCGCAGGTGTTTCCGGGCTACCAACCTACCGATGTGCTCGACCGCTCGCGCACCAACGTGGCCGGCTACCTCGATTTGGAAGGCGACATTAGTTCGCGCCTGCTCGTGGGCCTGGCCGGCCGGGCCGAAAACTACTCCGACTTCGGCAGCAACGTGAGCGGTAAAGCTTCGGCCCGCTTCAGCATTCTCGACAACCTGTCCGTGCGCGGGGCCATCAGCAATGGCTTCCGGGCCCCTTCGCTGCAACAGCGCTACTTCACCAGCACCAGCACCCAGTTTGTGCAGGGTGCCCCGCAAACCGTGCTCACGGCCAACAACGAGAATCCGATTGTGGCCGCCTTCGGCGTGGGCTCGCTCAAGCAGGAAACCTCCCGCAACTACAGCGTGGGCCTGGCCGGGCGCGTGGCCGGCACCTTCACCTTCACGGTCGACGCGTACCAGATTGACATCAAGGACCGCATCGTGCTCTCGACGCAGTTCAACCGCTTCACCAACACCACTGTTGAGAGCATCCTCACCAACGCGGGCCTTACCCGCGCCGGCAACGGGGCCGGCATCGTGCAGTTCTTCGCCAACGCCGTAAACACCCGCACCCGCGGCCTCGATGTGGTGCTGAATGAGCGCCTCGCCATCGGGGCCAAAGGCAACCTGACGCTGACGGCCGCCGCCAACTTCACCGAAACCGTGGTGACGAGCGTGAACATCCCCAGCACGTTGGTGGCCGACGAGGGCCTGAAAAACACGTTCTTCGACCGCCAGCAGCGCGGCCGCCTCGAAAGCGCCCAGCCTAACAGCAAAATCGTGCTCAGCGCCGGCTACACCGTGGGCAAGTTTGGCCTTCAGCTCCGCACCGTGCGCTTCGGCGAAGTCCGTTTCTACGATGCCCGCCTCGACCCCGCGCCTACCCCGGCCGTGCCCAACCCGTTCCTTTTCTCGAGTATCGACCAGACCTTTGGAGCCAAATGGGTAACGGATGCTACTGTTAACCTGCAGATTATCAAACCGCTGGGCATCGCCGTTGGGGCCACCAACCTCTTCAATATTTACCCCGACAAGTACCGTGTGAACGCCCGTAACAGCGCCACCAACTTCTCCACCGACGCAACCACCGCCTACGCCTCCAACCTCGACAACACTAACCGGGGCCGCACCCTCTACAACCCCAACCAATTCGGCTTCAACGGGGCCTTCTACTTCGTCCGGCTGAACTACACGCTGTAGTAGAGCCAGTTTCTTATAATGCAAAAACACCCCCGGCAGCCGTGCCGGGGGTGTTTTTGTGTCGATGCCGGAGCGAGCTGCCTGCTACTTGCCCGCCGGCGTAGCCGAGTTGCTGTCCAGAATCTGAAACAGCTCGTTGAGCTTGGGCGTGAGAATAATCTCGGTGCGGCGGTTCAGGGCTTTGTTCTGGGGCGAGTCGTTGGCGGCCACGGGCACGTACTGGCTGCGGCCCGAAGCCGTGACGCGCTCCGGCGAAACGCCGCTGGTTGCCAGCAGGCGCGCGATTTCGGTGGCGCGCAGCGCGCTCAGGTCCCAGTTGTCGGCCATGCCGGCCGTGCCCGTCCGGATAGGTACATTGTCGGTGTGGCCTTCCACTACCACGTTCACGTCGCGTTGCTCCTGGAGCACGGTGGCCAATTTTTTCAGGGCCTCCTGGCCCTTGGGGTCCACTTTGGTCGAGCCCGATTTGAACAGCAGCTGTTCCGAGAGCGACACGTACACCTTGCCGTCCTTCAGCTTCACCTGCAAATCGGCGCTGTTGAAGCTGAGCAGCGCCTTGCTCACGCGGGCCTTCAGGTCGGCCACGGCCTGGTCCTTATCGGCCAGGGCTTTGGTGAGTTCGGTCAGGCGTACTTCGCGGGTTTGCAGGTCGGCGGCGAGGCGGTCGTTGTTGGCTTTGCTTTTCTGGAGGCTCACGTCGAGCGCGCCGAGTTCGGCTTCGCGGCGGGCGAGGTCCTGGGCCACCTTGTTATAGTCGGATGACTTATTGGCCAGTTCGCGGTCGCTGTTTTTGAGTAGCTTATCGTAGCTGGTATTCAGGTCGTTGTAGAGGCCGCGGGTTTTGCGGTAGGCCGCGCCGGTTTCGGCCGAATCGGTGGCGAGGCGCTTTTGGGTGAGGCGCAGCTGGGCCAGCTCGTCGCTGGCTTTTTGCAGCTGGCCAGTGGTGGCCTGCAGCTGGCGCTCGGCGGCAGTTTTGCCATCGGCGTCGGCTTTCTGGCGCGCGGCCAGGTCGTCGTATTTGCGGGCCGCAACGCAGCCGGTGAGGGTGGGGGCGGCCAGCAGCGCTAGGCCCAGCAGGGTGGGGGAAATAATTCGGACGGGGAACAACACGGAAAAACAAGCCCATCGGCGGCCGGCCTGCCCGGCCGCGTTGGCCCGGCAAGGTAGTGCCCAGCGGCCGGCCTGGGCCAAGTGGCCGCCCGCTGGGCACTCCGAAACCGGTTTTGCACGTCGCAGCCGGGCCGTAGCGGCGGGCGGGTGGTTGTCGCTTATCTTTGATGCCCGGTTTTTACTCTCCGCTGCCCGCGCGATGCCGGCAGCTCTCTCCTAAAAAAAATAAAGCTAATAGCCACCCGCTAACAGCTAAAAGCTAATCATATGGCCTGGTTCAAGCGCGTAGAAAAGGGCATCGTGACCCCCACCGACCAGAAGAAAGAGACCCCCGACGGCCTCTGGTACAAGTGCCCCGAATGCAAAACGGTGGCTACTATGGCCGAGCACAAGCGGCTGCTGCACGTGTGTGGCAATTGCAATCACCACGACCGCATCGACGCCGCCGACTACTTCGAATTCCTGTTCGACCAGGGCGAATTCACGGAGCTCGACGCCAACCTCACGTCTGGCGACCCGCTGCACTTCGTCGATACCAAAGAGTACGCTAAGCGCGTAGCTGCTACCGAGCGCAACACCGGCCTGAAAGATGCCGTGCGCACCGCCCACGGCCTGAGCGATGGCCAGCCGCTGGTGGTGGCGGCCATGGACTTCAAGTTCATCGGCGGCTCGATGGGCTCGGTGGTGGGCGAAAAAATTGCCCGCGCTATCGACTACGCCCGCCAGACCCGCATGCCCTTCCTCATGATTTCGCGCTCGGGTGGGGCCCGCATGATGGAAGCCGGCTACTCGCTGATGCAGATGGCCAAAACCTCGGCCAAGCTGGCCTTGCTGAGCGAAGCCGGCGTGCCCTACGTGAGCTTGCTGACGGACCCGACCACGGGCGGCGTCACGGCCTCATTTGCCATGCTCGGCGACTTCAATATTGCCGAGCCGGGCGCGCTCATCGGCTTTGCCGGGCCGCGCGTCATCAAAGAAACCATTGGTAAGGACCTGCCCAAGGGCTTTCAGAGCGCCGAATTCGTGCTGGAGCATGGCTTCCTGGATTTTATCGTGGACCGGCGCGAGCTCAAGCAGCGCCTGGCCGACCTGCTCGGCATGCTGCAGCCGGCCCCAATAGCCGTCGCCGCGCCAAAACGCGCAACCTCGAAAGTGCAATAACGCCCGGTGCAGGCTGTTTTGCAATTTCGGCACGCTTCTTGAAAACCCCGTTTCCGGCCTCGGAGCGGGTTTTTTCCGTATACAGACCGCAACAACTCATCATTCTTTCATTCTCACATGAACACCTCCAAATCTCTGTTCTCCGTATTGATGGCTTTTGTGCTGCTATTCAGCTCCTGCGCTACTTCGCAGCAGGCCAGCAGCACCCAGCCCGACCTTTCGAATAACAACGGTACCGGGGCCCGCAAAACTGGTATGAGCAAAACGGCCAAGGGTGGCCTGCTCGGAGCCGGCGGCGGGGCCATCCTTGGCGGCGTAGTGGGTGGCCTGCTGGGCGGTGGCAAAGGCACGGCCATTGGGGCTATTGTGGGCGCTGCCGCTGGTGGTACCACGGGGGCCATTATCGGTCGCAAAATGGACAAGCAAGCCGCCGACCTGCAAAACGACATGAAAAACGCTAAGGTGGAACGCGTCGGCGAGGGCATCAAAATCACCTTCGACTCGGGCATCCTGTTCGATACTAACTCGGCTACGCTGCGTGCGGCTTCAGAAGCTGACATCGCCAAGATGGCGGCCATTCTGCAGAAATACCCCGATACCAACGTACTGGTAGAAGGCCACACCGACAATTCGGGCTCGGATGCCATCAACCAGCCCCTGAGCGAGCGCCGGGCGCAGGCCGTGGCCAACTCGACCATCGCCAAAGGCGTGTCGTCGGGCCGCGTAACCACCCAGGGCTATGGTTCGACCCAGCCCGTGGGCGACAACACCACCATGGAAGGCAAACAGGCCAACCGCCGCGTGGAAGTAGCCATCTACGCCAACGAAAAAATGAAGAAGGCTGCTGAACAGGGCCGTCTGTAAGCAGTTGGCTGGTAGTTTATTGATTGAAACGACTAGTGTAAAAGGCCGTCCGCTCCGGGCGGCCTTTTCGCGTGTTGGCCGCGGCACCATAATTTCTATGGTCCGGCACAACCCAGGTCCTCGGCGGTGCGTTACAATCCCGTCGGTACATTCCAATCAATTAATCCTTGAAATAATCATGAATACTTTCAAAGCCTATTCGTTATTGCTACTTGCTTTATTTATGCTGTTGGGCAGCGCTCAGGCCCAAACCCCCAAGAAGGGCTGGAGCAATAAGGCCAAGGGTGCGGTTATCGGCGGCGGAGCCGGGGCCGTAGCCGGTGGCCTGCTGGGTGGCGGCAAAGGCGCTGTGGTTGGCGCGGCGGCCGGCGTGGTGGGCGGCGGCCTGATTGGCCGCAACAAAGACAAGAAGCACGACCCCGCCCGCTACAACGCTTACCACAAAAAGAAATAATTCCTGCGGCGGCCGTCGGGCCTAGTAAAATGCCAAGAAAACGGCCCTGCTGAATAACGGGGCCGTTTTTTGCGTTTGGCCGGGAACCGACTGGTGCCCGGCGAGGAAGGGTGGGGGTTGAGTAGCATAGTTTGGCAAGGTGGTTGCAAATGGCGTACTTGCCGGCCGGTTGCTTAAGCAGCGGCTTTTCGCCGGCATTTCTTACCCAAAACCCTTTTTTAACATGAAATTTCTTCGTTCTTCCTTCACTTTCCTGCTGGCCCTGCTGCTGTTGGTACACAACTTCGCCCAGGCGCAAAGCACAACCGTTTCGACGGATAAGCCGAAAGGCATGAGCAAAGCCCTTAAAGGTGGCCTGATTGGCGGCCTGGGTGGCGCGGTAGCGGGCGGCGTGGCCGGTCGCCTCATTGGTGGTAAGTCGGGTACGGCCAAGGGCGCTATTATTGGTGCCGTAGTGGGTGGCACCGCCGGAGCGCTGATTGGTCGTAAGATGGACAAGGCGGCGGCGGAGCTGCGCCGCGACCTCGAAGGTGCCAAAGTAGAGCGCGTGGGTGAAGGCATCAAAATCACCTTTGCTTCGGGCATTCTGTTCGGCACCAACTCGTCGAACCTGACCCCGGAGGCTGCCGGCAACATCGACCAGCTGGCCGCTACCCTCAAGAAATATGCGGACACCAGCGTGGTGGTAGAAGGCCACACCGACAGCTCGGGTTCGGACGCCATCAACCAGCCTTTGTCGGAGCGTCGGGCCCAGGCCGTATCGAACGAGATTCAGGGCCAGGGGGTCGACTCGAGCCGCATCACTGCCACCGGCTACGGCGCGACCCAGCCCGTGGGCGATAACGCTACCGCTACCGGCAAAGCCGCCAACCGCCGCGTGGAAGTAGCCATCTTCGCCAACGACAAGATGCAGAAGGCCGCCAAGAAAGGCCAGCTGTAAGGACCGCGGATTTAACTGATTTTTACGGATTAAACGGATTAAACGGATTGTTCGTGGTTCGTTTTCCGCCGGATTGGTTGGTTTCTGCTGCTGGTTTCACTGAAAAAGCTGCCCGTGAGGGCAGCTTTTTTCGTTAGGGTGGGCATGAGCGCCGAAACCACAAAAAATCCGTTCCATCCGCTGAAATTGGCTGCATCTGAGCTTGCCTGGGCCGACCACCAGATGCTCGACCATTTCTACGGCCACCTGCCGCCCGAGCCGCGCCGCACGCCCATGCGCGAGCTGATTTCGACCGTGCTCTCGCACCGGACCACACACGCCGATGAGGAGCTGGCCTACGACCGGATGCTGGCAGCCTTCGGCGACTGGGCCGGGGTGGAGGCCGCGCCCACCCCGGCCCTGGCTCACGCCATCCGGACTACGCGCTGGCCCGATACCCAGGCCCCGCGCATCCAGGAGATTCTGCGGCGCATCCGGGCCGAAACGGGCGGGCCGTTCGAGCTCGGTTTTCTGGCCACCTGGCCGTTGGAGCGGGGCATGGCCTGGCTCACCGATATGCCTGGCATTGGGCTGAAAACGGCTTCGCTGCTGCTCCTGTTCAACTATCACAAGCCGGTGCTGCCCGTCGATACCCATGTGCACCGGGTGGCGCAGCGCGTGGGGTTTCTGGGGCCGAAAGTATCGGTGGAGAAAGCCCACGGCGTGCTCCTGGCTCTGCTGCCGGCCGATGCCGAAACGCTGTTCAATTTTCACAAACACAACTATTGGCACGGCCAGCAGATTTGCTTTTTCCTGAAGCCCAACTGCGCGAGGTGCCCACTGAAAGGCTTCTGTACCTATTACCAGGAGCATTTTGGCCCGGCTACGGCCGAGGCGCTGGCGGCCACCCCCGATACGTGGGACGCCGCCGCCTGGGGCAAGCTGCCGCATTAGCTTTGTACCGTGGACGCTGCGAGTCCGCGCGTTGCCCGAATCATTTACGCGCGGACTCGCAACGTCCACGGTACAACTTATGCGCCTCGTTAAGCACCCCGTTCTCTGCAACTACTACGTCACGTACCGCTGCAACGCGAAGTGCGCGTTTTGCGACATCTGGGAGAAGCCCTCGCCCTATATCACCCTCGTAGACGTGGACCGCAACCTGCGCGACCTGAAGCGGCTGGGTGTGTCCGTCATTGATTTTACCGGTGGCGAGCCGCTGCTGCACCGGCAGCTGCCCGAGTTCTTGAGTCTGGCGCGGGAGCTGGGCTTCATCACGACCGTGACAACTAACGGCTTGCTGTACCCCAAAAACGCGGAGAAGCTGCGCGGCAAGGTCGATATGCTGCACTTCTCGCTCGACTCGGCCGACCGCGCCACCCACGACCTGGGCCGGGGCGTGGCCTGCTACGATTTCGTGCTCGAAAGCATTCGCGTCGCCAAAGAGCTGGGCGAGCGGCCCGATATCCTCTTCACCGTGTTCCGCAAAAACCTGGCGGACCTGGAGGCCGTGTACCGCGACATCACCCAGCCCAATGGCCTCGTGCTCATCCTCAATCCCGCCTTCGAGTACGGCGACGTGGAAACCGGCGAGCAGCTCACGCCCGCCGAGCTGGACTACCTCTCCGCCTTCGGCAAGCGCAAGGGCGTGTACCTGAACGAGGCGTTTATCGAGCTGCGGCGCGACGGTGGCAACCACGTGGCCGCGCCCGTGTGCCGGGCCGCCAGCACCACGCTGGTTATCTCGCCCAGCAACGAGCTGGTGCTGCCCTGCTACCACCTCGGCGAGCAGAAATTCCCCATCGACGGGCAGCTGTTCGACTTGTACAATGCGCCCGAAACCCGGCGCCTAGCCGCGCTCGAAGGCCGCCTGCCCGCCTGCGAAGGCTGCACCATCAATTGCTACATGCAGCCCAGCTTCGCGGTGGAGACGAGCAAGTATTTCTGGCAGGCGCTGCCCAGCACGCTCAAGTATAACTGGGAAAAGGGCACCTGGAAGCGGCTGTTAGCAATGAGCAATTACTCGTCTTCCTCCTAAAGCTCTCCGGCCTAAATGGCTCATTGTTAAATGCTCATTGTAAAATATGCCTGCTCTCATCCTCCCCGTTCACGGCATTATGCCCACCATCCCGGCCGATTGCTTTGTGGCCGATAACGCCACCATCATCGGCGATGTGGTGCTGGGCGCTAAGTGCACCGTTTGGTTTACGGCCGTTATTCGCGGCGACGTGCATCACATCCGCATCGGTGACGAAACCAATATTCAGGACGGCGCGGTGCTGCACTGCACCTATCAAAAAGCACCGCTTACTATCGGCAGCCGCGTCAGCATCGGGCACCGGGCGCTGGTGCACGGCTGCACCGTGGCAGACGACGTGCTCATCGGCATGGGGGCTATCGTGATGGACCACGCCGTGGTGGGCCCCGGCTGCATCATCGCGGCCGGGGCCGTAGTGCTGGAGAATTTCGTGTGCGAGCCGGGTTTCCTGTATGCAGGCGTGCCCGCCAAAAAAATCAAGCCCGTGACGGCGGAGCAGCACGAAGGGCTGAAACGGACGGCGGCTAATTATCAGACGTATGCCAGCTGGCTGAAAAGTTAAAAGTTGAGAGTTAAAAGTTAAAGAGCTTGCCCGAACCGTCGGGCAAGCTCTTTAACTTTTAACTCTCAACTTTTAACTGATTCTACACCTCGTCGCTCAGCTCGCCGCGCGGCGCCTCGCGCTCGGCGCTGGTTGTCACGCGGAGCTGCACCAGCTCTACGGCGCGGCGCGAGCGTTGCAGCACCCGGAACTCGTAGGGGTCGAGCACGGCCACGTCGCCCACTTCCGGAATACTGCCGTAGATGACGTTGAGCAGGCCGCCCACGGTTTCGTAGTCTTCGCCCTCGGGCAGCGGGAAGGGGAGGTATTCGTTGGCGTCGGAGATGGGCGTGGCGGGGTTCACGCGGTACTCGTCCTCGCTTACCTTCTCCACCACGGGCACCTCGTTGTCGTACTCATCCTGGATTTCGCCCACCAGCTCCTCCATGATGTCTTCGATGGTGACGATGCCCGACACGCCGCCGAACTCGTCGCTCACGATGGCCATCACAATGTGCTTGCGCTGAAACTGGCGCAGCAGGCGGTTGATTTTCTTGGTTTCGGGCACGAAGTAGGGCGGCCGCATAATACGGGCCAGCTCCACGGCCTCGCCGCGCCGGATGATGGGCAGCAGGTCCTTCACGTTGAGCACGCCCACGATGTTGTCGATGTTGCCCTCGTACACGGGCATGCGCGAAAAGCCTTCGGCAAATACGAGGTCGAGAACCTGCTCGGCGGGGGCGTTCACGTCGAGGGCCGAGAGCTTGGTGCGGGGCACCATAATCTGCTTCACCATGCGGTCGTTGAACTGGAACACGTTCTCGATGAGCTCGTGCTCGGAATCCTGAATCTCACCGCTCTCCTTGCTCTGGTCGAGCAGCAGGCGCAGCTCGTCGGAAGTGTGGGCCTCGGTGCCGTGCAGGTTGGTAACGCCGATGAGGCCCAGCATGAAGTTGGAGGCTTTCGACAGAAACCACGTCAGGGGCAGGGTAATGTAATAGAACACGCGCAGTGGCAGCGCCAACGCCATGCTCACCGGCTCGGAACGCTGAATGGCCAAGGCTTTGGGGAAAAGCTCGCCGAAAAGCACGTGCAGGATGGTGATAATTATCAGGCCGACGACTACTGCCAGGGTGTGCGCCGTGGCGGGAGCGATAACAAACCCCGATTTTTCGACAACATTCTTAATCAGCTCAGTCGTGACTTCCTCGCCCACGGCCCCCAGCAGCAGCGAGGCGATGGTGACCCCCAGCTGCGTGGCCGACAGGTACCCGTAGAGGTTGTGGAGGATGCTGAGGACGAGCTTGGCCAGGCGGCTGCCCTCCTTGGCTTTAATCTCAATGGCCGACATTCGGACCCGTATCAGGGAGAATTCGGCGGCGACGAAAAACCCATTCAGCAGGACGAGCAGAATGGTAAGTAATATTTTTAAGCCCATGTCGGCGGCCCCGTGACACGGTCGGTCGGGGGGCCTTTGTTGCTCAAAAGTACGCAGTTTGGCGTAGGTAGTTGGCGGTTGGGCCGCCCGACTCACGCATTTCTTATTTGGGCAGTTGTAATTTTGGCACCCGAAACGCGTGTAAAGCGTAATGACCGGGGCCTTCGTGCGTCTGCCCGGTACGCCTGCGGACAACACACGCCAGCCTTTGCTGGTATGAAGCCGCCAGGCGAGGTAAGTGACAATGCGACAATCGAATCCCTCATGAAAAATTTCCGGATACTACCCGTGCTGCTGCTTTGGCTGGCCCTGGTGGCGTCGGCTACGGCCCAGATTATTACCCCCACCCACCTGCGCACGGCCCTGAGCAAGCCCACCGCCAACGTAGGCGACGAGGTCGAGCTCATCATCAACGCCCGCATCGACGACAAGTGGCACCTGTACGCTTCCGATTTCAGCGATGAAGTGGGCCCGGTGGTGTTCACGCTCAGGTTTAAGCCCAGCCCGGCCTACGCGCTGGTGGGCAAGCTGCAAGCCATCAAATCGCACCACGAGCAGGACGAGGTTTTCAAGGGCGAAGTCGCTTTCTGGGAAAAAACCGGGCAAATGCGCCAGCGCATCAAAGTCCTGCGGCCCGGCCCGCTCAGCATTGTGGCCGATGCCGACTACCAAAGCTGCACCACCGTCGACGGCAAATGCGTGCCCGGTAGCGAAACCCTCACGTTTGGGCCGGTACAGGTGGCCGGCGCTGTTGCTGCCAAAGCTGCTGCTGTTACCCCGGCCGCCACGCCGGCTACTGCCAGCATAACTGCCGCCGCCGCCACGCCGGCGGCTGCTGCAACTGCCCTGGCGGCCGTCACGCCCGCCACCACCGCCGCTGATGCCACTCCGGTTGCCGCCGCGCCCGCCGCTGCCGAAGCATTGGTGGCTGAAACGGCCCCCGCGCCGACCGTGGCGAGCGTGGCCCTCGCGCCCGACCCCGTGAACAAAGCCGGTGGCCTGTGGGCATTTGCGCTGCTGGCCTTCACCTTCGGGCTGGCCGCGCTGCTCACGCCCTGCGTGTTCCCGATGGTGCCGATGACGGTTTCGCTCTTCACCAGCGGCAACGACAGCCGCCAGCGGGGCATCTTCAAAGCCCTCGTGTATGGCGCCAGCATCATCGGTATCTACGTGCTGATGGGCGTGCTGGTATCGGTGCTGCTGGGCGAGGATGGTCCCAACCTCATTGCCACGCACTGGCTGCCGAACCTGATTTTCTTCGTGGTATTCGTGGTGTTTGGCCTGTCGTTTCTGGGCTTGTTCGAGATTACGCTGCCCCACCAAATCGTGAATTCGGTGGATGCGCAGGCCGACCGGGGCGGCTGGGCCGGTATTTTCTTCATGGCCCTCACGCTGGTGGTGGTGTCGTTTTCGTGCACCGCACCCATCGTGGGCAGCATTCTGAGCATGGCCGCGCGCGGCGAGCGCATTCAGCCCATCGTGGGCATGCTGGGCTTTTCGCTGGCGTTTGCGCTGCCGTTCACGCTGTTTGCCATCTTCCCGTCGTGGCTGAAAAGCCTGCCCCGCTCGGGCGGCTGGCTGAACACGGTGAAAGTGGTGCTGGGCTTCATCGAGCTGATGCTGGCCCTGAAATTTCTGAGTACCGCCGACCTGGCCTACCACTGGCACCTGCTCGACCGCGACGTATATATCGTGCTCTGGATTGTGCTGTCGGCCCTGCTGGGCTTCTACCTGTTGGGCAAGTACCGCCTCTCGCACGACTCGCCCCTCGACCACCTCAGCGTGGGCCGCCTGCTGATGGCCGTGCTGGCCTTCGCCTTCACGGTGTACCTGGTGCCGGGCCTGTTTGGCGCGCCCCTGCCGCTGCTGGCCGGCTACCTGCCGCCCCAGAGCAAGCGCGACTTTTCGGTAGCCGCTGCCGAAAATGGCCCGCCGGCCGCAGCCACCAGCGCCAACACCGCTGCCCGCGAAGTGCCGCGCTTCGGCGACTTTCTCGAACTACCCCACAACCTCACCGGCTATTTCGACCTGGAGCAGGCCAAGCGGGTGGCCCGCCAGCAGCACAAGCCCATTTTTATCGACTTCACGGGCCACGCCTGCGTGAACTGCCGCAAGATGGAAGCCACCGTGTGGAGCGACCCGCAGGTGCTGAGCCAGTTGCGCAACGACTACGTGGTAGTGGCCCTGTACGTGGATGACAAGACCGAGCTGCCCCGGAAGGAATGGTATACTTCGACCCATGATAAGCAGGTGAAAACAACCCTCGGCAAGCAAAACGCCGACCTGCAGATAACCCGCTACGGCGTGAATGCCCAACCTTTTTACATCCTGCTCGACCCCGATGATGCAACCAGCCAGCCGTTGGTTGCGCCTATTGCCTACGAGCCCGACGTGGCGCAGTTCAGCGCTTTTCTGCGGGCTGGTTCCCAACAGTTTCACAAGCGGGCACCGGTGGCGGCCCGGTAATAGCCCCGCCTGGGTATGGCCGTGATGAAGGCCGCAAATGTGCGTTTCCAGCTAAAACACGAAGGGGCGACCCCCACCCGGAGGCCGCCTCTTACCAGTGCTGAGGAGCGCACCCACCCAGATGCGCTACCCCATTTTCCCCTCATCTCCTCCGCGACCAACCACGACTCGTAGCGAAAGTGGAACCATCTTCTTCGAACTCTTCGCGTGCTGCCGGGCTGTCGGCAAAACCGTTCAATGTTCTGCTACGCCTGGTGTTGGGGTTGGCCACTTAGGATTGCGACAAATGTAAGCCGCTGTACCAAATGATACAAATGACACAAATACTTGGCAACTTTAAATAAATGATTGCATTTAATTTAATATTTAGCCGTTAACTTACAAATACTATCAAACCTGTCCTGCAAAAAATGGCCCGTAACTACGAACTTGATGACACTGACCGGCACATCCTGAACCTTCTCATTCAGGATGCCAAAATGCCTTATACCGAAATTGCCCGTAAAGTGAATGTGTCGGGCGGCACCGTGCATGTGCGCATGGCCCGCCTCGAAGAACTTGGCATCGTGCAAGGTGCTACCCTGCGTATCGATTACCAGAAACTAGGTTACGGCGTGAGTGCCTTTTTGGGTATCTACCTGCAAAAGAGCTCAGAATACACGGCCGTAGTGAACCAGTTGCACCAAATCCCGGAGGTTGTCAACATCAACTTCACGACTGGAACCTACGGTGTATTTGCCCGGCTGCAGTGCCGCGATACCCAGCACCTGCGCGACGTGCTCTACGAGCGTATCCAGCCCATTGAGGGCATCTTGCGCACCGAAACCCTGATTTCGCTCGAAGAGGTGCTCAACCGCTCGGTCGAGCTCAGCTAAGCTTCATCCGAAGGCACACGCCAACGCCCCAGCCCATCGTGCCCGGCACGACGGGCTGGGGCGTTGGCGTGTGCCGGGTTAGATTGCCGAATCGGAAGCCGCTTCAGCTTCTGCTGTTTTGGGCGGCGTGGCTGGGGCTGCAGGCGCGGGGTTGCTAAGCTGAACCGTTTGCTGCTGGGCCAGCAGGCCGATGAGGGCCTCGACCAGGCCGCCGCCCGCGCCGGTACCACCGCCGTTGGCCTGCACCTCGGGCACGATTTTCACCTGCCGGTCGCCGATAATCTGCATCAGCTGCAGGCCGGTGAACTCACGGGTGCCCAGGGCATCTACGCCCACGCGGTAGGCTTCGGCCTTGGCGTTGCCGATGGCGCGGATGGCTTCGGCCTCGCCCATGCCGCGCAGGCGGGTGGCCTCGGAGTCGGCGATGGCGCGCAGGCGGGTGCTTTCGGCTTCGCCGCCGGCGCGCAGCTTGACAGCTTCGGCTTCACCGCGCACTTTTTTCACCTGGGCGTTGGCTTGCAGCTCGGCAATATTCACACCCTGCTCGCTCTGCACGAGCGAGTTCTGGATGTCGGCGATGCTGGTTTCGCGCACCAGGGCCTGGCGTTGGGTTTGGGCGGCCTGTTGCACCTCGTAGGTTTTGCGCTGCTCTTCGGCCAGCTTGCGGTCGGTTTGGGTAGTCATCAGCTGCTGCGGGGGCACGATGTCGCCGATGAGCGTATCGACGGCCTGCACGTTGTACTCACTCAGGGCCGTGCGGATGAACGCCGAGGCTTCGCGCTGGCGCTCGGCCCGGTTGGTGAGGTAGTCGAGCACGGTGTATTCCTGGCTTGAATTGCGGAAGTAGTTGCCCACGATGGGCTCCAGCACGTGGTCGACCAGGTTTTTCATCGAGCCCACCCGGGAGATAACGCGGGGCGCGTCGAGGGCGCCGACGTGGATAATCTGGGCCACGTCGAGGTTGAAGGAGAAGCCGTCGCGCGAGCGCACCGTGATGCTGCTCAGGTGGTCGTCGTAGTGGTGGGCTTCGGTGCGCACGGCCCAGTTGAGCACGATGTTGGTGGTGGGCATGAGCTCCACTTTCATGATGTGCGTGTTCAGAGGCTGGCGGCCAGGGTAGAGCGGCGTGGCCCAGATGCCCTTGTGGCCCACCTCGACGAGGTTGCCGTGGGTGAAATCGGCCCCGCTGACATCGACGGCCGGGCGGCCGACGAAGGAAATGACCACGCCGACGTGGCCGATGGGAATTTCCGTCATGGGCACCTGCTCGACGCGGGCGAACCAAGGGTTCAGGTTCCAGGAGCCGGAAAGCAGAATTTGCTCCTGCAGGCCGCGGCTTCCGCTGGCATCAAGGAAAGCCTGGGCATCCTGAAAGTTGTTGTGGCTGGGAATGACGGGACCGGCGATTTCGCCCGGCGTAATGGGCACGCCGTCGAGCGTCGTGACGATGCCCACCGCATCGGGAGCCACGCGGTAGATGAACAGCTCCTCGGGGCGCATGCCCATGGAGCCGGCGTTGCCCTGGGTGATGACCGTGAACAGGGCCGTGTTGATGCGGTAGGTGCCGGCCGTGAGCATGCCGATTTGCCGCCCTTTTTCGCCGCCCTTGGTGAGGAAGGCGCGGGCATCCTGGTAATTATCGCAGGCGATTTCGCGGGCCAGGATGTGGCTGGGCGGAATGGGGTCGCCGCCGTTGGCCACCACGAGGCCGATTTCGCCCTGCGGCACCATCACCACCGCGACTTTGCTTACGGAGTACTGCCAGGGCCAGAGGAAGAAATGCCAGCCGGGCGCGAGCGTGTCGGCCTGGTAGCCCGCCTCCCCTTCGAGGGCAATGAGCCGGCCGGGTGCGAGGCTGCTGCGCGAGAATTTTTTCACGACCACGCCCACTTCCATCTCGCCAATGACGACGATGCCGAGCAGCGACTTGGCCAGCAGCAGGAGAATAAGCAGGCCGACTGCGACGCCAATAACGGCGTAGGCCAGCGAAACGGTAATGGCTAAAAGCATAGGAAAAAGAAGGAGGGGAAAGGAAAAACGGGTTAGAGAATGAAAACCGACGACTAAATCGGCGGGCCGTGCCGGGCATTACAGCGGTTGGGGATATACCAGCCTGGCCGGTTGCCGGCGGAAAGGTAGCGCGCCCGCCGCCGGGTGGCCCGGGCCGCGCGCCAGCCAGCGGGCCGGCGTAATTTCGCGCCGTGCCCACCGTCTCCATCCCGCCCGCCACGCTGCTCATCCAAACCGCCTTCATCGGCGACGTGATTCTGATGACGGCCCTGCTCGAATACCTGCACCATACCCAGCCCGCCACGCCCGTCGACGTGCTGGTGCGGCGCGGCAACGAGGGCCTGCTGGCCGGCCACCCGCACGTGCGCCGCGTGCTCGTTTGGGACAAAAAGCACCGCAAGTACGCCGCGCTGTGGGAGTTGCTGGGCCAGATTCGGGCCGCGAGTTACGGCCGCGTGGTCACGCTGCAGCGCTTCGCCAGCACAGGGTTCCTCACCGCGTTTTCGGGCGCGCCGGAGCGTATTGGCTTCGCCAAAAACCCGCTGAGCTGGTTTTTTACACGCCGCGTGCCGCACGTCATCGGCGATGGCACGCACGAAGTGGCGCGCAACCTGGCATTAGTTAAAAGTGAAGAGTTAAAAGTTGAAAGTGCAGAGGCAGAAGACGCTAAACTTTTAACTTTTAACTCTCAACTTTTAACTCCCTTCCCGCCGCGCCTGTACCCCACGGCGGCCGACGAGGCAGCGGTGGCGCCCTATGTAGCGGCCGGGCCCTACATCTGCCTGGCGCCCACCTCCGTGTGGTTCACCAAGCAGTACCCCGAGGCCAAGTGGCTGGAGCTGCTGGCGGCCCTGCCCGCCGGCCGGCGCGTGTACCTGCTGGGCGGCCCGCCCGACGTGGCCGCCTGCGAGCGGCTGGCAGCGGCCAGCGGGCGCGCAAACGTGATGAGCCTGGCCGGGAAGATTGGCTTGCTGGCGTCGGCGGCGCTCATGCGCGGGGCCGTGATGAACTACGTGAACGACTCGGCCCCCATGCACCTGTGCTCGGCGGTGGGTGCGCCCGTCACGGCTATCTTTTGCAGCACGGTGCCGGCGTTTGGGTTCGGGCCGCTGTCGCCGGTTTCGTTCGTGGTGGAGACGAATGAAAAGCTTGATTGCCGGCCCTGCGGGCTGCACGGGCACGCGGCCTGCCCGCGGGGGCACTTTCGCTGCGCGCATGGCATTGAGGTGGGGCAACTCCTTTTATCAATGAAGAATGAAGAATTAGGGACACCCGGTAGTTCTTCATTTCTCATTCCTCATTCTTAATTCTTCATTAAGCGCAGCGTCCGGTACCTTTGTAACTACTTATGCTCGACTATCACATTCACGAATATCCCAACGGTATCCGCTTGTTGCACAAGCAGGTACTGCATACTAAAATAGCGCACTGCGGGTTTCTGCTCGACATTGGCTCGCGCGATGAGGCCCCGCACCAGCAGGGCCTGGCCCATTTCTGGGAGCACATGGCATTCAAAGGTACCGAGAAGCGCAAGAGCTTCCACATCCTCAACCGCCTCGAAACCGTGGGCGGCGAGCTGAACGCCTACACGACCAAGGAGAAAATCTGCTTCTATGCCGCGCTGCTCAGCACGCATTTTGAGCGGGCGTTTGAGCTGCTGACCGACCTCACGTTTAATTCCGTGTTTCCGGGCCGCGAGGTGGAGAAGGAGCGGGGCGTGATACTGGAGGAGATGAGCATGTACCAGGATGCCCCGGAAGATGCCATCATCGACGATTTCGATACCGTGGTGTTCGGCGACCACCCGCTGGGCGTGAACATTCTGGGCACCCGCGAGAGCGTGAGCAGCTTCCAGACGGCCGATTTCCACGCCTTTCTGCAGGAGCAGCTGCGCACCGACCGGCTGGTGTTCAGCTCGGTCAGCAACCTGCCGTTTGCCGAGGTGAAGCGGCTGGCTGATAAGTTTCTGGCCCCGCTGCCGGCCCGGCTGGGGCCGCGCATGCGCCGGCCGGTGGGCGGCTACGAGCGCAAGTCGCAGACCGAAACCCGGCCCATCTCGCAGGCGCACTGCCTGCTGGGCGGCCCGGCCTACTCGCTGAACGACGCGCGCCGCATCCCATTCTTCATGCTGAACAACATTCTGGGCGGCCCGGGCATGAACTCGCGCCTGAACCTGGCCGTGCGCGAGAAGTACGGCCTCGTGTACACCATCGACAGCACCTACTCGCCCTACACCGACACCGGCCTGTTCGGCATCTACTTCGGTACCGAGGGCAAGCAGGTGAAGCGCACGCTGGGCCTGGTGCAGAAGGAGCTGAAGCTGCTGCGCGAAAAATCGCTCACTACCAACCAGCTGCACGTGGCCAAGCACCAGCTCATGGGCCAGCTCGCCATGAGTGAGGAAAGCAACGGCGGCCTGATGCAGCTGCTCGGTAAAAGCACCCTCGACCTGGGCCGCGTAGAGCCGCTGAGCGAAATCTTCGGAAAAATCGAGAAGATTTCGGCAGCGGAACTGCGGGAAATGGCCAACGAAGTGCTGACCGACGAGCACCTGAGCGTGCTGCAATACGTGCCGGAAGGGAAGTAATGGTACTGCCTGTTTTCGGCCACGTGGGCAGCTACCGGCCGGGCGACACGTTCCGCAACCGCATCGAGCTGGCGCTGAGCGGCGTGCACCGGTCGCGCCGCGCGGGCGTGTGCGGCATGCAGCAGTTCGGGGCCGAGAGCATCGTGCTGGCCGGTCAGTACGAGGACGACGCGTTTGGCGAAGACGAAATCTGCTACTCCGACAACGGCGGACGCGACCCCAAAACTGGCCGGCAGGTAACTGACCAGGTTGCCAACGGTACCAATCTGGCGCTGGTGAAAAGCGTGGAAACCAGCCGACCGGTGCGGGTGCTGCGCAAAGTGCCGGCCCTGGACGGCGGGCCGGACCTGTACCGCTATGAAGGGCTATACCAGGTGGTAGGCTCCAGCTTCGGGCCGGGGAAATCGGGATTTCAGGTGTATGTGTTTCGGCTGCGGCCGATAACCTCACCCCCTGACCCCCTCTCCAAAAAAGAGGGGGCGCCGGTTATGCCCAAACGAAAACATGTTTGAGAATTTGACTTTCAATTCTTCGTCTTCAACTGAACCGGTGCCCCTCTCTTTTGGAGAGGGGGTCAGGGGGTGAGGTGAACGCGGAGGGCGAAATACGACTGAAAATGACTGACCCGCTCGACCTCTACGCCGCCCTGCACACCGCCCCCGAGCCCCCACTACTGGCCCAGCTCACCCGCGAAACCCACCTGCAACTGCTGATGCCGCGTATGAGCAGCGGCCACGTGCAGGGTCGTTTCCTGAGCCTGCTCAGCCACCTCCTCAAGCCGCAGCGAATCCTGGAAATCGGCACGTTTTGCGGCTATGCCGCGCTGTGTCTGGCCGAGGGGCTGGCCGATAACGGTCGGCTGCACACCATCGAAATCGACCCGGAGAAGGAGGCCCGCATCCGGCGCTACGTGGCGGCGGCCGGAATCACGGACCGGGTGCGGCTGCACATTGGGGCGGCGCTCGACGTTTTGCCGGGCCTGGTCGATGAAGTGTGGGACCTCGTCTTTATTGACGCCGACAAGCGGAACAACGCCGCGTACTTTGAGGCGGTGATTGACCAGGTTCGCCCTGGCGGGCTGCTCATCGTCGACAACGTGCTGTGGGGTGGCAAGGTGCTGCCCGGGCACGTAGTGAAGTCCGGCGATAAGGACACGCCGCTGGTACGCGCCTTCAACGACCAGGTGGCCCGCGACCCGCGCGTGGAGCCGGTGTTTCTGCCCCTGCGCGATGGCTTGCTGCTGCTGCGTAAGGTTGGCTGAACCGCGGATTTATCGGATTTTATGGATTCATCGGATTTTATGGATGATTCAGGATGTCTCCCGCAAAGCCGTCGGCCCTAGCGCGGAAAGATAATTGTCTTTGCGTATCTGCTTGATTTATAAGCAGGAATTAACCTGGAATTTACGCACTAAAAGCCATCGGTTGTATTTGCCCGGTACTTTAGGTTCGGGATAGTGGGTTGGCCTCTTGTTTGAGGGCTTTAGCCCCTGCTCGTTCGGCGCCGCACAGGGGCTAAAGCACTGCCAGTCCAATCGAGGACCCGCATCCCGGCGCTAAAGCGCCGGGCAAAACGCGGGAGCCGGTGTGGTGCGTAAGTCCTGAAATACATGCTTTTGAATTATCTTTCTGCGCTGGTTGAGCCAAAAGCCAGGCTTGGTTAAATCTGCTCTTGACCTCTTCACTTTTAATTTAACCAGCGCCTGGCTCCCCCTCTCCCCAGGGAAAGGGGGCCGGGGGGTGAGGTGCTCCAGCCGCACATTCCCCCAGAAATCAGGTTCTTTGTAGCTTCCGGGTTGGAAGCCGCCACGTTGGCGGCCCCGCCCGTGCGTAGCTCATGCGAAATCCCGTTGCCCTTTTGCTGTTGATGGTAGCCCTGGCCGGTCCGGCCGCCGCCCAGAACGCCAGCCCGAACCAAGCCACCAGCACCGTGCCCGCCGCCTTCGACGTGGCCGGCCTGCACCTCGTACTCACCGACGAAGCCCGGCAGCTGGTGCAGCAGAAAGCCGACGGCCTGCGCCGCCACCAGCCCTCATTCCAGGCCCGCGTCGATTTGGCCGATGCTTCCTTCCCCATCATCGACCGCATTTTGCAGGAAGAAGGCGTGCCGCTCGATTTCCGCTACCTGGCCTTGCAGGAAAGTGCCCTCCAGGGCGACGCCCGCAGCATTCATGAGGCCGTGGGCTACTGGCAGCTCAAGCAGGAAACCGCTACCGGCCTGGGCCTGGCCGTGAACGCCGCCGTGGACGAGCGCCAGCACCTGGCCACCAGTACCCGCGCCGCCGCCCGCTACCTGCAGCGCAACAATGCCACCCTGCACAACTGGCTCAATGCCCTGTTGAGCTACAACCTCGGCCCGGCCGGCGTGCGCCCCTACACCCTGCCCACCGACGCTGACGCCACCCAGATGACCGTTACCGAGGCCACGTCGCCCTACTTACTGATGTTTCTGGCCCAGAAGCTGGCCTTCGAGCCCTACTGCGGCCAGAACCCCCGGCCGGCGCTGCGGCTTGAGGAGTTTCCGGCCGTGGCCGGGCAGTCGCTCTACGCCCAGGCCCTCACGCTGCACGTCGATTCGGCCGCGCTGGCGGCGCACAACCACTGGCTGCTGGCCGCCATGGTGCCCGCCGATAAGCCCTACACGCTCATCGTGCCGGTGGGCGACGTCACGCAGGCCGCCGGCCTGGTGGCCAACCAGCGCCTGCAAAGCCAGGGTGAGCTGCTGAATCTGCCCACCGTGGCGGCCAACTCGGCTGAAGTCCGCATCAATAACCTGCGCGCGCTGGTGGCCCTGCCCGGCGAAACCCTGCCCGACCTGGCCCGCCGCGCCAGCCAGCGCCTTGGCGAGTTTCTGAAACACAACGAGCTCAGCGGGTTCGATGCCGTCATTGCCGGCCGGCCCTACTTTCTCGAAGCCAAGCGCGACGAGGGAGCCGTGGAATACCACGTGCTGCAGCCCGGCGAAAGCATATTCGACGTGGCCCAGAAATACGGCATGCGCCAGCGGGCTATCTACGCCAAAAACCGCCTGGTCCGCACCGACGAGCTGCGCCCTGGCCGCCTGTTGTGGCTCCGGCACGTGCGCCCCCGCGAGGTAGCTCCCGAGTACCGCGCCCTCACCGAAAGCGCCGGCCTGGAACGCCCCTTGGCCGCTGCTGCCAGCGTGGATGAGCTGGTGGAGCAGGCCAACGAGGCCGTATCCCTACCGCGCAATACCGCCACCGAAACTGGCCGTACCAAAATCAAGGTGAAAGTGAAAAACGCCGTCGGCAGCGAAACTGAGCGCGTCATCACCACCGCGGCGGGCGAAACGGCTGTGCCAGCGCGCCCCGTGCCTCCCGCCTCCGAGCAAGCCGACGGCTGGGGTGAAGTGCTGGCCACGGCTCAGGCTACGGCGGCCACACCGATAGTGCCTGCGCCGCGCCGTGCGCCCGTAGCTCCCACTGCCCCCACTACGCCCGTTACCGAAGAGCCGGGAGCGGGCGAAACTTCCGAGCCAGTAGCTACGCCAGCCGCCGCTGCCGCGCCGGCTACGCGCCCGGTTTCGGCGGTCGAGCGGCCGCAACTGCCGCCGCCGGCTCCCGCGCCCGCACCCGCCCCGCTGGCCGATGAGCAGCTGGCGACCGAGGCAAACAAGCTGCCAGAAGCCGCCGCTCCGGCCCCCCGCCCGGTTGCGCCTGCTGCGCCGGTTACGGCGGCCCCGGCCGAAGCTCCCGCGCCGCGCCCGGCCGCTCCCGTAGCGCCCGCGCCCAAGCCGGTTGCAGCCCCTCAGCCCCGGTCGGTGATAGAAGCTCCGGTGGTGCGGCCGCCCGCCGCTGCCCAACCGCGGCCTGCTGCTGAAAACAATGCGGCCGTACCCACGATGGTGTACCGCCCGGCCCCGGCGGCCCGGCCGGCAACTGCCGCCGCGTCGCTGCCCGCCCTGCCCGCGCCCGCCGAAGCCTCGCACCGCGTCGAGCCCGGCGAAACGGTGTTTGCCGTGAGCCGTCGCTTCCAGGTGTCGCCCGCCACGCTCATTGCCATCAACCAGCTCGAAGCGCCCTACAAGCTCGTGGCCGGCCAGATGCTGCTGCTCCAGCCTTCCGGCGAAGTGGGCGCGGCCCTCAAGCCCTGGCCCGCCCGCCCCGTGCCCGCGCCCATCCGCAACCCTACCGACCTCACGCCGCCCACCCACACCGTGGAGCCCGGCGAAACGCTCTACAGCATTTCGGTGCTCTACCACACCAAAGTGGCCGAGCTGCAGGCCCTCAACGGCCGCGCCGCCGCCGACACGGGCGTGAAAATAGGGGAGGTGCTGCAGCTGCCGGGCGGCAGCAAGTAGCGGGGCCGGCAAGCGCCTAACTCAGGCTACGGCCTCGATAGCGCACCGCAGCTGGTTAGGCTTCACGTAAAAACCCCCGACGCGTGACGCACCGGGGGTAAGGACGAGTTGAAACGATGAGGTGCTAGAACTTGCCGTTTTGGTTTTTCCATGCTGCGCGGGCCGGCACGGTTTCAATGGTATCCCAGTGCTCGGCAATCTTGCCGTTTTCGACTCTGAACAGGTCGTAGAATACCGTGGGCTTGCCCGCGAGGGTTCCTTCGCTGGCCGCCAGCACGAAGTTGCCACTTCCGAGCACCAGGCGAATACGGTCATATTTAAGCGTGATGCCCTGCCTGGCCCACTCTCCCAACGCTTTACCCAGGCCCGAGACGCCATCGCCAATAGTTGGGTTGTGCTGGAGGTAGTGGTCGCCGTTAAAATAGCTCTGCAGCTTCGCCATGCGGCTATTCACCAGCACATCGTCCAAGAAGCTGCGGACCAGGGCCTTGTTGGCAGCGGTTTTGTCCAACTCCCTGATTTCGGTGGGGCCGTCGAGCATAGTACGGCCGCTGGGGTTAGGTTGGGTGGGCGTTTCCTGCAAGTTGTCCCAGTGTTCCACGATGAGTCCGTTTTCAAAGCGAAACACGTCGAAGCCGATTTTGGGACCAAAGAAGTTGTAGGCGGTGTGGGCCACCACGTAGTCGCCGTCCTGAAAGACGCGTACGGTACGCGCCGCGGCCGAGCCTTTGGGCAGGGCCTGCAGCAGCGCGCCGAAGCCGGCCAGCCCATCGGCCGCGCCGAGGTTGTGCTGGGTGTAATGAGCCGGGTTGATGTAGGCGATGGGAGCGGTATCGCCGGTTTCAATGCTTTTGAGCAGGGCAACTACTTTCTCGGTGTTATTCATGTGGTGTGCGGGGAGGTGGGTGCGTGAGGCGGTGGGGGTGGTTTGCGCATGGGTGGCGGGGAGCGTCAGTGCGCCCGTCAGGCTCAAGAGGATAAAACGTTTCATGAGTGGGGAAGTAATGGGCTGAAGTGCTGGCACAAAGTTCCCCTGGCCCACCACCGTGGAAAAGGTAGAAATCCGCTCTTCTGCGATACCTCTGCGCCGCGGCTACTGCCCGTGCCGCTCCCGAAACTCGATGGGCGTGGTGCCCGCCTGCCGCCGGAAATACTTGATGAAATTGGTCGGCTCGTCGAAGCCTAGGGCAAAGCCAACTTCCTTAATGGAGGCGCGTGTGTGCACCAGCAGACGCTTGGCTTCCAGCGTCACCCGCTCGTCAATCAGGTGCTTGGGCAGTTTGCCCACGGTTCGGCCCGTGGCCTGGGCCAGGCGCTTTTCCGAAACGTTCATCCGGGCGGCGTAGCCGCGCACGGTGCGTAACGTTTGGTAGTGAGCTTCAAGCAAGTCGCGGAACAGTACCGTGTAATCGAGGTCGGGCCCGCGGTCGAGGTGCCGCAGGCCCTGCCGCCGCCGTTCCCGGTCGGCCAGCAGCAGCAATGTATGCAGCTGGTTTCGCAGGATGGGCGAGTGCACTTCGTCGGCCGGTTGCTCAATTTCAGTGGCGAGCTGGCCAAACAGACTGGCGAAATCCACCATCGAGCCAGCCAGTTCCAGCACCGGAATATCCAGCAAGTCGTGGTAAAGAATGGTGGTGCGCAGAAACTGCTGGTCGGCCGTGCTCTGATTAAAGAACGCATCCGTAAACAGCACTACCTGCCCGTCGTAATCGGCGCTGGTGTCGAACATGTGCACGCGCTGCGTCCGCACGAACAGCATACTGCCGTGCCGCAATCGCACCGGCTGGAAGTCGACGGTGTGCGTGGCCTCGCCCCGCTGCACCCAGATGATGTGGTAGAATCCCGCCCGCGACGGCTTCGTAACCAGCGCCCGGAAGCTGGTCATCGTCTGCGCGATGGTCGTCAGCTCAATTTCCAGCGGCAAATCGGGCCGGAAAGTATAAGTTTTGATAGCATCGGGCATGACGGCGGGCTGAGCCCCAAAGCTACCACGACGCACGCTTCCCGTGGGCCGCCCCGCCCCGGCAGGCCAGCCCGGGTAGCAGGTGCTGGCCTCCTCACACGCAGCATTCAGGGAATCAGTCAGTCCGGCGAAAATGTTTGGGAAGCCCCCCGGCCGGGGGTATCTTTGGTAATGAAGAATGAGGAATGAAGAATGAGAAATTGCCCGCGCAGCGTCCTCAAATTCTTTATTCCTCATTCTTCATTCCTCATTAAGCCAAGCGTCCAATGCCCGTTTTCTCGCACCTCCACAGCCACACCCAATACTCGCTGCTCGACGGCCAGGCCAGCATTTCGGCCCTGATGAAGAAGGCGCAGAAGGACGGCATGCCCGCCGTGGCCCTCACCGACCACGGTAATATGTTCGGCGCGTTCAACTTCGTGGCCGAGGCCAATAAGTACAACGTGAAGCCCATCGTGGGCTGCGAGTTCTATTTGGTGGAAGACCGTCACAAAAAGTCGTTCAGCAAAGAAAAAGGGGAGCGCGACAAGCGCCACCATCAGCTGCTGCTGGCCAAGGACCAGGCCGGCTATCACAACCTGAGCAAGCTCTGCTCGATGAGCTTCATCGAGGGCGTGTACTCCAAATTTCCGCGCATCGACCGGGAGCTTTTGGTGAAGTACCATGAGGGCCTGATTGCCACCAGCTGTTGCATCGGGGCCGAGATTCCGCAAACCATCCTGTTCCGTTCCGAGGCCGAAGCCGAGGAGAAGCTGAAGTGGTGGCTCGATTTGTTCGGCGACGACTACTACATCGAAATCCAGCGCCACGGCCTGATGAACTTCGACGGCACCGGCAAAAGCCAGGAGGACGTGAACCAGGTGCTGCTGGGCTTCGCCCGGAAGTACAACGTCAAGGTCATCTGCACCAACGACTCGCACTACGTCGACCAGACCGACTACGCCGCCCACGACCTGCTGCTGTGCGTGAACACCGGCGAGGAGCATAGCATCCCCGTCGGCGACATGCGGACCAACTACTACACCCTGATGACCAGCGGGGGCGAGGTGAAGTACGACCTGCTCGACAACCTGCGCCGCGACCACGGCCGCGACGAGCGCGCCCAGAAGCAGCTGCGCCGCATCGACGAGGAGCTGCAGAAACCCAAGCCGCACACCCGCTTCGGCTTCGCCAACGACCAGTTCTTCTTCAAAACCCAGGCCCAGATGAACGAGCTGTTCATCGACGTACCCGAAAGCATCGACAACACCAACGAGATTGTCGACAAAATCACGCCCCCGAAGCTGGCCCGCGACATCCTGTTGCCCAACTTCCCCATTCCCGCGCCCTTCGCCAACGCCGACGAATTCCTGCGCGAGCTGACCTACGTGGGCGCTTTCGGCCCCAGCGCCGGCAACGGCACCGTGACGATGACCAAGCCGCCGCGCTACTCCGACCGTACGCCCGAAGTGGAGGAACGGCTTGATTATGAGCTGCGCATCATCCAGACGATGGGCTTCGCGGGCTACTTCCTCATCACGCAGGATTTCATCAACCACGGCCGCAACATTGGCGTGGCCGTGGGCCCGGGCCGGGGCTCGGCGGCCGGCTCGGCGGTAGCCTACTGCGTGGGCATCACCAACATCGACCCGATTAAGTACTCGCTGCTGTTCGAGCGTTTCCTGAACCCCGAGCGCGTGTCGATGCCCGATATCGACATTGACTTTGACGACGTGAACCGTCAGAAGGTCATTGATTACGTGGTGAATAAGTACGGCAAAACGCAGGTGGCCCAGATTATCACCTTCGGCACGATGGCCGCCAAGTCCAGCATCAAGGACGTGGCCCGGGCCATGGAATTGCCCCTGCCGCAGACCAACGACCTCACCAAGATGGTGCCCGAAAAGCCCGGCACGACGCTGGCCGGAGCCTTCGCCGAAAACCAGGAACTGGACCATATTTTAAGAGATACCTCGCCTGACAATCTGAAGGGCCAGATTCTGCGCCTCGCCGTGCAGCTCGAAGGTTCGGTGCGCAACACCGGCATCCACGCGGCCGGCGTGATTATCGCGCCCGACGACATTACGAAGTACATCCCCGTTTCAACCTCCAAGGATTCGGACCTGCTCATCACGCAGTTCGACGGCAAGGTAATTGAGAGCGCCGGCATGCTGAAAATGGACTTTCTGGGCCTCAAAACCCTGACGGTCATCGTGGATGCCATGAATCTGATTGAGCGCAACCACGGCGTGAAAATTGATATCGACGAAATTCCGCTCGATGATGAGAAGACCTACGCGCTCTACCAGCGCGGCGATACCATCGGCACGTTCCAGTTCGAGAGCGAAGGCATGCGGCAATATCTCAAGGACCTGAAGCCAACGAACATCGAGGATTTGATTGCCATGAACGCCCTGTACCGCCCGGGCCCCATGCAGTTTATCCCGAACTTCATCAACCGCAAGCACGGCCGCGAGGAAGTGGTGTACCCGCACGAGCTGCTGAAACCCATTCTGGAGTACAGCCAGGGCATCATGGTGTACCAGGAGCAGATTATGCAGACGGCCCAGATTCTGGCCGGCTACTCGCTCGGCGGGGCCGACTTGCTGCGCCGCGCAATGGGTAAGAAGGATATGAAAAAGATGGCCCTGGAGCGCGAGAAGTTCATCGAAGGCGCCAAGAACATCCACAGCATCCCGGCGAAAAAGGCCAACGACGTGTTCGACGTGATGGAGAAATTCGCGGAGTACGGCTTCAACCGCTCGCACTCGGCCGCCTACTCGGTGGTAGCGTACCAGACGGGCTACCTGAAGGCCAACTACCCGGCCGAGTACATGG
>JANNDE010000142.1:0-1110 GCA_031387395.1 Hymenobacter sp. | reverse complement strand
CGCCGATGCCGGCCCTGAGCCAAGGGGACGGGCCAGCCCTGCTTCGGCGGGCCGGGCACGGCTCACACGCTGGCCCGCTACTTACGGGACGGGCCGCAACAGGCACAAGCGTTGTTATTTCAAACGGATTGTTGCTGCCCTACCCGCGTGAGGCACTGTCGCTGAGCCAGTCAACAGCCTTGCCGGCCGGCTCAGCGGGCTAGTTGAACGGTTTTTGGGAGCCAGACCCGCGCAGGTTTCCTTTTCGCTTCGGGAATGTCTCTACCTTTGAAGGCGTCATTCTATCATTATCAGCAGCCACATCCGGTCTTCCTGGTCAGGAAACGGACCCAAATTATTTATCCAACTACTTCCCGTTACCCCCATGAAAAACTCCTACACTGCTATTGGGCGAGTGGCCCGCGTGGGTCGGCCCGGGCCTTCTCTTTTTATTTGCCGGCTGCTGCTGGCCCTGCTGCTGGCCCTGCCGGGACTGGCCCAGGCCCAGACCCCGACCGTGAGCAGCTTCTCGCCCACCAGCGGGCCGATGGGCACGACCATCAGCCTCACGGGCACCAACCTGACGGGGGCCACGGCCATTACCTTTAGTGGCAGCAGCGGCAACGTGGTGAGCACGGGCTACACCATAGCCAGCGCCACGAGCATCACGGGCATCGTGGTGCCCAGCGGGGCCATTACGGGCCCCATCACCGTAACCACGCCCGGCGGGACCAGCCTGGCCAGCCCGACGAGCTTCACGGTGTGCGCGCTCCCGGTGGCCATCGCCCAGAACGTGAGCGTGACCCTTGATGCCAGCGGCAGTGCCACCGTAACGGCCGCGCAGGTGAACAACGGCAGCACCGCCAACTGCGGCGCGGGGCCCACCAGCCTGAGCCTGCAAGCCGCGGTCACGGGCATCATCTCAGGCGATGTGAACGAGAACGGTACGCTCACGCTCACGGCCCCGACCGGCTGCCTGTTCACGGCCATCAATTTTGCCAGCTACGGCACGCCCACCGGCACGGCCGGCAGCTACGCCATCGGCAGCTGCCACGCCACCACCAGTTCGTCGGAGGTCGGCAAGGTGCTGCTGGGCAAAAATACGGGCAACATTCAGGCCGAAAACTTTAT
>JANNDE010000083.1:0-10300 GCA_031387395.1 Hymenobacter sp. | reverse complement strand
AACTACAAGCGCCGCACCAGCAAGGAGCGCATCGACCTGTTCAAAACCGCCAACCAGGAGTTGATGGTGGCCCTGCTGCCCGTGCTCGACGACTTCGAGCGCGCCCGCACCGCCACCGCTAATACCGAAGATGCTAACGCCGTGCGCGAAAGCATCGAAATAATTCAGACTAAGCTGAACAAAACGCTCCAGCAGAAGGGTTTGACCGCTATGGAAGCCCAGGGTGGCGACTTCGATGCGGAATTGCACGAGGCCATCACCCAGATTCCCGCGCCGAGCGACGACCTGAAAGGGAAAATCGTGGACGTGGTGGAGCAGGGCTACTATTTGGGTGATAAGGTGATACGCCACGCCAAAGTGGTATTAGGGCAGTAGGGGCGGGTCGCACCCGCCCGCCGTCTGAACGGTAATCGTTTTGGCGGGGCAAATAGCAAACGGGTGTGGTATCTCTCCATATAATCAAATGATGACCGCTGCGGCGGCGCGAATGGCGGGCGGGTGCAACCCGCCCCTACACAATTAAAACATGGCTACGAAGCGCGATTATTACGAGGTATTAGGCATTATCAAAACAGCGGAGGGCGACGTTATCAAGTCGGCCTACCGTAAGATGGCCATCAAGTACCACCCCGATAAAAACCCCGACGACCCAACCGCCGAGGACAAATTCAAGGAAGCCGCTGAGGCGTATGAAGTCCTGAGCAACGCTGATAAGCGGGCGCGCTACGACCGGTACGGCCACCAGGGCATGGGCAATGGCGGCGGTGGCGGGCCCCAGAATATGGAGGACATCTTCTCGCAGTTCGGCGATATTTTCGGCGGGGGCGGGGGCTTCGAAGGCTTCTTTGGCGGGCGCCAGGGCGGCGGCCGGCGCCAGAAGAAGGGCTCGAACCTGCGCATCAAGCTGAAGCTCGATTTGGAGGAAATCGCCAACGGCGTGGAGAAGAAAATCAAGGTGAAGCGCTACGTGGCCTGCCCGCCGTGCAGCGGCACCGGGGCCAAAAATGGCACCGACCTCAAAACCTGCCCCACCTGCCAGGGCCAGGGCCAGACCAAGCGCGTGGTGAACACCATGCTCGGCCAGATGGTGAGCTCCAGCACCTGCCCCACCTGCAACGGCGAGGGCAAAACCATTGTGGCTACCTGCGACGTGTGCAAAGGCGAAGGCCGCCAGCTGCACGAGGAGGTGATTCCCATCAACATCCCGGCGGGCGTAGCCAACGACATGCAGCTGAGCATGAACGGCAAGGGCAACTTCCCCGAGCGCGGCGGCGTGCCCGGCGACCTGCTCATTCAGATTGAGGAGGAGCCGCACGAGTTCCTGAAGCGCGATGGCAACAACATCATGTTCGAGCAGTACATCTCGTTCGTGGATGCGGCGCTGGGTGCGAGCCTGGAGGTGCCCACCATCGAGGGCAAGGTGAAAATCAAGGTCGACCCCGGTACCCAGCCCGGCAAAATCCTGCGCCTGCGCGGCAAGGGCATCAAGGACCTGAACGGCTACGGCCGTGGCGACCAGCTCATTCACCTGAACGTGTGGACGCCCAAAAACGTGAGCAACCAGGAGCGCGAGCTGCTGGAGAAGCTACGCGACTCGGATAATTTCGTGCCCCACCCCGGCAAGAACGAGAAGGGCTTCTTCGAGAAGGTGAAGGAGTATTTCGCGTAATTCCTGATTAAACAGTTTTGCAAAGCCCCGTTTGGCCGTTGGTCCAGCGGGGCTTTTTGCATTCAGCGTAAGAGGCAATTGTGGTTATTGCGGAAATTTTCACCGGGGGCTGTAATGCCATACCGCTGCCACCGATTCACTCCCTGAAAAACTCTTACCCCGCATGGCCTCCGCCACCCCGTCTGCCGATTTTGTTGCCGCGCTGCACGAGTACCAGCCGCTGCTGCGGCGCGTGGCCCGGCTGTATTGCCAGGACGCCGACGACCGCCAGGATTTGTTCCAGGAAATGGTGCTGCAGCTGTGGCGGGCGTGGCCGCGCTACGTGCCGCAGCCCAATGCCAAGCTCAGCACCTGGCTCTACCGGATTGCGCTGAACGTAGCCATCTCGAACCTGCGCCAGCGCACCCGGCGCCCGGCCCCGAGCGAGCTCGATGCCGAGGCGCTGGCCGTGGCCGAGGCCCCGGAAACGGGCTACGACGCCGACGACCGCGCCCAGCTCTACCGGGCCATTGGCCGGCTCTCGGAGGTGGATAAGGCTTTTGTGCTGCTCTACCTCGAAGACCGGTCTTACGAGGAAATGGCCGACATTCTCGGCATCACCCAAAACAATGTGCGCGTGAAAATGCACCGCGTGCAGGAAAAACTTCGCGCCCTCTTAGTACCCGCCGCCTGATGGAACTCGATGACCTTCGCCGCCAATGGCAGCAGCCCGCGCCGGCCGATGCGCCCGTCCCGCTCGATGCGGCAGCCCTGACCCGCCTGCTGTCCCGGCAGTCCGACGGCATTGTGGAGCGGCTGCGGCGCAACGCCCGGTTGGAGCTGTATATCAATTTTGGGGTGCTGCCAGGGTCGTTGGCGCTGGCCTTGCTGGGGCCGCAGTTCTGGCTACGGGTGTCTGGGTGGGTGCTGGCGGCCATTAGCGCAGTTTGCATTGGCTACCTGTATCGCAAGCTGCACCTGCTGCGCCGCATGGACGACCCGGCCGGCGACCTGCGAGCCCATTTGCGGCGGCTGGTGAGCGGCTTGCGCGCGCTCATTCGCTTTTACTACCGCTTCACGCTGGCCATGCTGCCGTTGGCGGGCGTGGTGGAGGTGCTGATGGCGGCCTCCGAGCTGAAGCACGGCATTCGGTTTACTTCGCTGCCCGGTATCGTGCTCACTATTGGGCTGGTGGTCGTGTTGCCGGGGTTGCTGTATCTGCCCGTTGCTGCTACCACGCGCCGCTACCTCCAGCACCTCTACGGCCGGCACCTCGACCGCCTCGAAGCCAGCTTGCGCGAGCTGGATGAGCCCGCGTCGGCGGCTATTCGCTAAGTCGGTCCGTGCCCGTTCATTCGGCTTATTTGCCGTTTGAGACCCGGTTTCAGCTGCTTGCCGCTCAGCGAATTGCATCTGGTCCACGGCAACGGCTACATTTGCTTTCAACCTGGCTTTTCTCACTTCTTTTTCCTGCGATGCAAATAACTACTTCCCGGCCCATTCTGGAGGCCCTCGACGTGCGCAAGGCCTACGCCGCCCACGTCGCCCTCGACGGCGTGAGCCTGTCCATTCCCGAGGGTAGCATCTTTGGTTTGCTGGGCCCCAATGGCGCGGGCAAAACCTCGCTCATCCGCATCATCACCCAGATTACGGGGGCTGATGAGGGCGAAATCCGGTTCCGGGGCGAGCGGCTGAACCCCGGCCACGCGGCTCAGATTGGCTACCTGCCCGAGGAGCGCGGCCTCTACAAAAAGATGAAAGTGGGCGAGCAGCTGCTCTACCTGGCCCGCCTGCGCGGCCTGAGCCGCGAGGATGCCACGGCGCGCATTAAGCAGTGGTTGAACCGCTTCGAGATAAAGGAATGGGCCGGCAAAAACGTAGAAGACCTCAGCAAGGGCATGCAGCAGAAGGTGCAGTTTATTGCCACCGTGCTGCACGACCCCAAACTGATTATCCTGGATGAGCCGTTCTCGGGCTTCGACCCGATTAACGCCAATTTGATTAAAGACGAGATTCTGGAGCTGCGCAGGCAGGGGGCGACCATCATTTTCTCGACGCACCGCATGGAATCGGTGGAGGAGATGTGCGACAACATTGCGCTCATCAACCGCGCGCGCAAGGTGCTGGATGGGCCCATTGGCGTGATTCGCGACCAGTTCAAAACCAATACCTACGAGGTAGAGGGCCGGGGCAAGCTCATTCTGGCCCACCCCGATTTTGAGGTGGTGGAGCAGAAGGAACGCGAAAACGGCCACTTCTACGCCCGCGTGCAGCTGCACGACGGCGTGCGGCCCAACGACCTGCTGCGCTACCTCATCGGGGCGGTGGAGGTGGAAGCATTCCGGGAGAAAATCCCGAGCATCAACGAGATTTTTATCCGGCGCGTGCGCGAAACCATGCCCGAAACCCTGGTGGAAGAGCCGGCCCAATAATGTCTGTCATGCTGACGAAGGAAGCACCTTATCACGGCTGCTGACGTCGGCAATTTCAGTTCTAGCGGCGCGGGCGTGATAAGGTCCTTCGCTGTGCTCAGGATGACAAAATAGAAATTTTATGGCTTCCAAATTTTTCCTCATTGCCCAACGCGAATACCTCACGCGGGTTCGCAAAAAAGCCTTTATCGTGCTCACCCTGGCCGTGCCGCTGCTGCTGGCGGCGTTCGGCTTCATCATCGTCAAAGTGGCCAGCTCCGACAACGACACCACCGACGTGGTGGAGGTGCGCGACGACTCCGGCCTGAACGTGGCCGGCCGCCTGGTGAGCACCCCGCGGCTGCGGTTTGAAACGGCCACCGGCACGCTGGCCGAAGCCAAAAAGGGTTTCCAGAAAGCCAAGCACGACGGCCTGCTGGTACTACCCGCCGGCCTCGACGTGGAGAACCCCGTGGGCGTGCAGTTTTTTGGCAAAGGCAACATCAGCCTGAAGAAGGAGCTGGCTGTAAAAAATGCCCTCGACAAGGCCTTCTCGGACCTGAAAATGCAGAAATCCGGCCTTACCCAGGACCAGCTCGACCGCCTGCGCTCGAAGGTGGATTTGCAGACCATCAGCCTCGACGAAACCGGCAAGGAAGCCGATAGCAACGCCCTGGCTACCTCGGGCATTGCCTACGCGCTGGCCCTGGCCATCTACTTCTTCATCTTTATCTACGGCGTGCAGATTATGCGCGGGGTGGGGGAGGAGAAGTCGAGCCGCATCATGGAGGTGATGCTGTCGTCAGTGAAGCCGTTTGACCTGATGATGGGTAAAATCGTGGGCATCGCGGCGGTGGGCCTCACCCAGTTTCTGCTGTGGGGCGTGCTGTCGTTCGGGGTGAGCTCGGTGGTGCTGCCGCTGCTGCTGGGCAAGGACAGGCCCAAAACCGAAGTAGCCGCCGCGCCCACGGCTCCGGGAGCTGCCGCGGTGGCGGATGACGAGCCGCGCTCGGCCGCCGCGGCGTTCGACAAAGGCATGGATGCGCAAAAGGAGCCGCAAACGGTGATGACCGGCCGGTTGAAGATATTCGAGGTTCTGGGCAATCTGCCCCTGGGTGGCATTTTGTTCGGGTTCATTATCTACTTCCTAGGCGGCTATCTGCTGTACGGGGCGCTGTTCGGGGCCGTGGGAGCGGCCGTGGACGACCAGACCGATACCCAGCAGTTCATGTTCCCGATTACGATGCCGCTCATCCTGAGCTACATCGTGGGCGTGTCGGTGATTTTGCGCAACCCCGACGGGCCGGTGGCTTTCTGGATGTCGATGTTTCCGCTCACTTCGCCCATTGCCATGGTTATCCGTCTGCCGTTTGGCGTGCCGATGTGGCAGCTGGCGCTGTCCATTTTCCTGCTCATTCTGGGCTTCCTCGGCGCGGTGTGGGTGGCGGCCCGCATCTACCGCGTGGGCATTCTGATGTACGGCAAGAAGGTGACCTACCGGGAGTTGGGCAAGTGGATGTTCTATAAGGGCTAGAAAGGATTAAGAATAGAAGTACGTCATGCTTGAGCGAAGTCGAAGCATCTCGCGTGTGGTAGTAATTCCATTCGATTGGTATACTACTGCACGCGAGATGCCTCGGCTACGCTCGGCATGACGTTCTTTGTTAGCGTTAGGCCAACTCCCAATTCTATGCGCTTCCTTCGTCTTACCAGTCTCTTTTTGCTGCTCGCCAGCCTCACCAGCTTCACCCTGCGCGGCGACCGGCCGGCCTACCGCCTCTTCACCGCCACTGGCCAGCCCGCTGACTACGACCAGATGCTGGCCGAGCTGGCCCAGGCCGACGTGGTGCTCTTCGGCGAGCAGCACAACGACGCCCTGGCGCACTGGCTGGAGCTGCAAGTGGCCAAAGACCTGCTGAAGCTGAAAAAGCCCGGCCAACTGGTTATCGGAATGGAGATGTTTGAGCGGGACGTGCAGCCGCTGGTGGCCCAGTACGCCGCCGGCGAGCTGGCCGACACCGCCTTCGAGCGCCAGGCCCGCCCGTGGCCCAACTACCCCACCGACTACCGCCCGCTGCTGCAGTTCGCCCGCGAAAACCACGTGCCCGTCATCGGCACCAATGCTCCGCGCCCCTTCGCCAAAGTGGTGGCCCAACGCAGCCTCACCGCCCTCGACAAGCTCCCGGTCGCCGACCGCGCCCTGCTCGCTCCGCTGCCGCTAAAGGTTGATTACGAGCTGCCCGGCTACAAAAACATGGCTGCCATGTTTGGTGGCGATAGCAAAGCCCACGGCGGCGGCGGGGCGCAAAACATCATCCAGGCCCAGGCGCTGAAAGATGCGACGATGGCTCATTTCATCGAAACCAGCCGCCAACCTGGCCAGACGCTGCTTCATCTCAATGGCAGCTACCACTCCGACTACCACGACGGCATTGGGGCCTGGTTGCGGCAGTCGGCCCCCAAGCTGCGCGTCCGCACCATCAGCGTGGTGACGCAGGAGCAGCTGCAGATGCTGGAGAAGGAGCAGGTGAACGTGGCCGATTTCGTGGTGGTGGTGCCGGGCGATGCGGCCAAGACGTATTGATTTCGCGGCTGGGTGGTGGTAAGCTGCGAAGCAGATATATTTGCTTCCCCTCAAACGAAAACGCTCATGGCCGACATCGACACCCAAAAGCGCGCCCTGTTTCATCAGGTGGCCGCGACGCTGAAGGCGCAAGGTTTCAACATTGCGGGCGAAGACCCTGCGCGCCCGTGGGGAGGCTTTTTTGTGATTGACGAAGCCCAGGCCCAGCAGTTTGCGGACGCGTATTTCAATGGCCTGTCGGTTGATAACCTCCGTATTTCGGGCAAGCTCAGCCCCAAGGTGCTGCTGGTGGCCCCTCACCAGCGCCTGAGCTGGCAGTATCACCACCGCCGCGCCGAAATCTGGCAGGTGGTGCAGGGCCCCGTGGGCGTGGCCACCAGCGACACCGACGAGCAGGGCGAAGTGAAAAGCCTGCAGGTGGGCGAGCGCATCGTGCTTCGGCAGGGTGAGCGCCACCGCCTGGTGGGGTTGAAGGAGTGGGGCGTACTAGCCGAAATCTGGCAGCACACCGACGCCACCAACCCTTCGGACGAAGACGATATCGTGCGCGTGCAGGACGATTTTGGCCGCTAATCGTTGCCTGTGAGCAATTAAAAAAAGCCCGGGTATAGGTCTTGGCCTTACCCAAATCTTCCGTGGACCTTCCAGACGTTATTTCACGCAGTGTCGCGCAGTGTCGCGCAGTGTTAAACTGCTGTGCTCCAACGTTTTTTCAATGAACGACACTGCGGAACACCGCGGTTTAACACTGCGCGACACTGCGTGAAAGCTTCCTGGCCGCCACTGGAAAATATTTGGGTAAGGACAAGGTATGCCGGGCTTTTTCGCGCATTCGTGGTCGTGAAAAGCTATTCAATTCCCGGGCCGGGCTTCACTTTCTTCATGGCCTCGGCCAGCGACTGCTGGAGCTTGGCCCCGGAGTCGGCCGGGCCTTGCTCGCTGATGTTGTACTGTTTTTGCAGCCGCTCCCATTCCTCGATGGCAATGAAAACGCCCGTGATTTTGCCTTTGTCGTCGGAGAGATATTTGATGTCCATTGTCAATGGGTTAGCGTGATGAACTGGTATTCAAGGTAAGCCCGAGACAAGCTTACTCGCCCGGGTGATAACTCTTATCAGCGTGCGCCTTCACGTCTTCCGGGTAGAAGCGCACCTCCTTGAAGCGGCCGTTGCAGTACAAATCGGCCTGGTCGCGGAAATGCGGCGTGCCAGGCCGGCTGCCCTGCCCGCCCGTGACGACGGAGCGCGCCGTGATGCGCGGCCCGAAATCGACCACCGCCACGAAGCTGTTGCCCACGTTGCCGTAGCGCTTTTTGGTGCCGGGGTAGGTGCGGGCGCCAAACGCCGCCAGCGAGCCCCAGGCCGACGACGTGAAGGCCACCGGCTGGCTGGGCTGCTGGTCGTCGTAGGTTTCCTCAACGCGGCCGGTGAGGCGCTGGTAGCGGTTCACCTCGCCCCAGGGCATTTTCCAGGTGCCGAAGTCGCGGGTCAGGTCGCCGAGGGTTTCGGTGAGGGTGGCGACTTTTTCGGTCGGCGAGGTATTGGCCAGCGCGAAACGCACGAAGCTGATGTAGTCGAGCTGCGGCTGGGCTTCGGGCACGCGGGCGCGGGCCTTAGCCAGCAGCCGCTCGGCCCAGTAGATGGCCACCGTCTGGGCCACCGAGGCCGTGGCGTAGCCGTGGTTCCAGGTCCGGAGTACTTCAATGGCTTCGGCTACGGCGGGGGCAGCGGCTTTTTCGGCCGAGGTAGGCTGGTAGGCGGCCAGCAGCGGCGGCAGCAGGTCGTCGAAAGCTGTCAGGTGGGGGTTATCGGCCGCCGCAATCAGGGTATCGAGGCTGATGACGGCTTTGCGGCTGAGCACGCGCACGGCGTTCAGGCCGCGGTAGTTTTCGGCATCGGGGGCCGCGTATTTGGGGTATTGGGTAGCCAGCGGGCTGCTGGCCCCGCTCACGGTATACGGGGTCGAGTTGCAGTTCTGAATAAAGCCGCTGGCCGGATTGTGCACCTGCACCAGCTCGCTCACCGGGTGGAAACCCTGCCACTCGGTAGCCGCCGTGCTGCCATCCACGGGCTGGCTCCAGTCGAATTTGGGGTTGCGTCGGGGCATAAAGTTGCCGTGCCAGTAGGCAATGCTGCCCTTGCTGTCGGCAAACACGGTGTTGTTCGAGGCGTTGCCGTTCAGCTTCATCACCGTCTGGAAGCTGGCGTAATCGGTGGCCTTGGTGCGCTGGTACGACTGCTGCAGGGCGGCCAGCGGCGCGTTCATCATGCGCACCGCTACCCACTGCCCGGCCGACTTCTGGCCCACGATGGGCCCGTGGTGCGTGCGGTAGATGGTGAAGGTTTTGCGCAGGATTTTGTCGCCCGCTTTGTAGGGCAGTGCCACTCTTTGGGCCGTCACGGCGCGCAGCTTGCCCGCGTACTTATAGAAGTAGTTGCCGCCCTTTTGCTCTACGGTTTCGAGGTATTCGTCCATCGAGTCGGCCTGGCTGGAGGTGTGCATCCAGCCGCAGTGCTCGTTAAATCCCTGGTAGATGAAAAACTGGCCCCAGGTTACGGCCCCGTAGGCGTTCAGGCCGGCCTGGCTCACCACCTGCACTTCGGAGCGGAAGTAGAACGAGGTGTGCGGGTTGATGAGCAGCAGGGCGTGGCCGCTGGCGCTTTTGGCGGGCGCGATGGCGAAGCCGTTGGAGCCCACCGGCTCGCGGTCGGTACGGCCGAAGTCGGTATCAATCCACGAGCTCGACTTCTGCGCGCCGTAAAAGTCCTTGATACGGGCCAGCGGCACCACGCTGATGTTGCCGCCAATGCTGCCCTCACTGAACATGAGCGGCATCCAGGGCTGGAAGCGGCGCAGCAGCCGCGGCCGCACCGTGGAGTGGGTGGCCAGGTAGTAGTTGGTGCCGGCCGCAAAGGCCTCGAGCAGCAGCTTCATGTCGGCCGGGCTCTTTTTATAGATGCTGATGGCCTGTGTGCTGTCCAGAAACAGGCGGGCGCGCAGGTCGTGGTAGAGCTGGGCCTCACCTTCCACTTCGGCCAGCCGGCCAATGGCATCCAGATAATTGGTTTCAATGCGGTCGAAATCGTCCTCGCATTGCGCGTAGAGCAGGCCGAACACCGCGTCGGCATCGGTCTTGCCGTAGATGTGCGGCACGCCGTACGTGTCGCGCGTGATGCTCACCTGCTTTGCCTGCTGCTGCCAGCGCGCCACCTCGGCGGGGCTGAATTTCTGGGCCGGAGCCGCCAGTACGTGAAGAAGCAGTAGCAGCGAAAGAAGCAAGCGCATCGGGCCGGGAATTGGTGAGACAGTGAGCGCGAAAGTAAACGAAAAAGCCCCGGCCGGTTGGCCTTGTCCTTACCCAAATCTTTTTCTGCCTTCTCCGAGATAACGCCAAGGCCCTTTTTGGCTGGCTGCCCTCGCTTGAAAAGGGGCAAACCCGATAGATAACCGCGCAAAAACGCCCTTCCAGCTCCAAGGCTGGAAGGGCGTTTGAGTTTTGGGTAAGGACAAGGCCGGTTGGCCAAGGCTTTCTAGGAGGATAACAGAAGAACGTCATGCAGAGCGCAGCGAAGCATCTTTACTGCGCTAGTAACTGAGTGCATTGCGCGGGAAAGATGCGTCGCTGCGCGCTGCATGACGTTCTTCTGGTATCCTCCT
>JANNDE010000027.1:0-1074 GCA_031387395.1 Hymenobacter sp. | reverse complement strand
CGTCGGCGCTGGTGGGGTACTGGGCGGCGGCGAAGGCCTGGACTTCGGCCAGCGTGGGAACAACTGCTTTTTTAGCTGACTTGCCAGGCTTGGGCGCGGGCGGGGTGGCGGTAGCCGCCCCTCTCTCTGAACGTAGTGAAGAGTCTCTTGAAATAGACAATGAAAGGTTGCCCTCCTGTTGGCTGTTTTCGGAACAGGTGTTGGGATGGGCGGCAACAGGTGTTGGATTTTCTGCAACAGGTGTTGAAACGCTGCTTTGGGGGGTGGCTGCCGGGGTGGTTTCGGGCAACAGGTGTTGAACAGGTGTTGGCTTATTTTCAACACGTGTTGGATTGGCGGCGCGCTTGGCGGCGGAGGCCTGGCCGGCTTTAGCCTTTAATTCCCGGTATAGCTGCTGTTTGGTTGCCTCGGCAGCAAGGCGGGGGTTGTAGCGCATGGCGGGCGCGTCGGGGGCCTCCGGGAACTTGGCGAGTAGCAGCGTGCGGCTGTCGGCCCACTGCTGGGTGGTGAGGCGGGCGGTGCGGCGGAGGCGGCCCTCGTCGTTGGGCAGGTAGCCGGGGCGGTCGGACTGCCAGGAGTTGAACAGCAGCAGGCAATACGCCCCCACCTCATGGGCTTCCATGAGCTGCACGTCGGGCGAACTCAGAAAGTCGCCCGTGTAGAGGAGAAAGGCGGGGGCCTTCATGCGGTGGGCTGGAGGGGAATAAGCGGGGTGGTGGGCTGCTCGAACAGGTCGAGCTGGCGGTAGTCGGTGCATTTGCCGCGTAGGGCTGCTTCGACTTCGGTTAGGGCCGTAGCCAGGATGGTTTCGAGGAGACCGGTGTAGGGGTAGCTGCCGTGCTCGTCGTCGAAGGATTGGTAGGGCGTGGTCAGGTTAAGCACCCGGCCGCCGGTAAGCTCGCGTTGGCCGATGAGGGTGACCCCGCTTTGGTGGCGGCCCATGGAGAAGCCGGTGACGGTGAAGGGCTCGAACAGGACGGGCAATTCCTCGGACTCGTCAGGCCAGAAATCGGGCGTCTCGGTCAACTGCTCGGCGAGTAGACAGAGGTGCGGCACCAGGCGACTGAGGGCATG
>JANNDE010000763.1:0-1776 GCA_031387395.1 Hymenobacter sp. | reverse complement strand
CGGCGGGGGCCCTTCTGCCCGACACCACCCGAGAGCTACCGGCTACCCGCTATCAGCCAGCAGCTAAAGAAAGTGCCGCCCCGCCCACGCTGGCCGTGCTCATTGCCCTCGAAAACCGCTGCCTCGACCAACTACCGGCCCTGCCCGTCCGGCCCGCTCCCGACACCGCCGCCCGCCGCGTCCTGGTCCGTACCCTGCGCGCCGAACGCACCGAGCTGCTGCGCCTGCAACGCCGCGCCGACAGCTTGCTTCTCGCCCTGGGCGAAACTCTGCCCGCCGCTGCCCTCACCATCGCTCAAACCGACCCCGATACCACGGCCCAAGCACCAAGCACTGAGCACCAAGCACCCAAATGGAGCCTGCTGCTGGCCGCCGCGCCCGAGCAGAACTACCTGGGTACCAACAGCGCCCTGCGCGACGAGGCCACCAACCTGCGCCGCAACCAGGAAACCGGCCGCAGCGGTCTGGCCGCCGCCCTCATGGCCGAATATCAACTCAAGCCCCGCCTGAGCCTGGGCGCGGGCCTGGGCTACACCCGCACCGGGGCCGAGTTGCGCCAGGCCCAGCGCACCACCGACTACACCATCCGCTACGACACGACCCTGACGACGACCCTAACCGGCTTCACCAGCGTTAGCAACACGTATTCCATCCGGGTGGTGCAGATACCGCAGCTCTCGCCGGTCTTCAACTCCAGCGGGCAAGTCATCCGCTACGATACCGTGTACGTGCCCCGCAACGACACCTTGCGCAGCACCATCACCCTCCACGACACCATCCGCAGCATCCGCCGCACGGTCACTCCGCTGCTTCAGCGCTACGACAAAACCACCTACCAAACCCTGCGGCCCGACTACCACTTCCTCACCCTGCCCGTGCTGGTGCGCTACCGCCTGGGCCGCCCCGACCTGCGCGCCCGCTGGTGGGCCGACCTGAGCGCCGGGGCCCAGCTCCAGTTCTTTCTGGGCGGCTCGCAGCTCGTGAGCACCGACGGCGGGGCCACCTTCCGCACCGAGCGCGTGGGCGTGGGCGACGGCCCCTTCCGGCCCTTCAACCTGGCCCTGAGCGGCAGCATTGCCCTCAACTACGCCCTCACGAGTCGGCTTAGCCTGAGCTTCGCGCCCACGCTGCGCTGGCAAACGCTGTCGGTGTTCCGGCCCGAAACCGGGCTCCGGCAGCAGGCCACGAGCACGGGCATGCAGGTAGGCGTGCGGTTTCGGCTGTGAGAATTTATGCCGCGAAACTCCTGCTTCGTCGCACCAATTTTTTTGGCGCCCGCCCCGGCAGCCTTTGCGGCCCGGTATCGGTCTGGTTTTTTGCAGGACGCTGCCGCCGGCCCCGGCCGGGGCGGCAGGCGCCCGGGAGCCCTCACGTTTTCAACTTCTTTCCGCCGATGAAAAGACTATGTAACATTCTACTGCTAGCCGGGCTGTTGCTGGGTGGGCATTTGCGGGCCGTGGGCCAGGTGTTTGAGTGGGCCCGGCTGGCGCGGGGTTCGAGCCGGCCGCTGGCCGGCGCTACGGGCGGGGCCACCGACCGGCTGGGCAACACCTACGTGGCCATCACGTTCCGCGATACCCTGCGCCTGGGCAGCCAAACCCTGCTGGCCGGGGCCGGCACCGGGGCCGTGGTGAAGTACGATTCGACCGGCCAGGTGCAGTGGGCGCGGCAGCTGCGGGGCCTGTACCTGCAAAACGGCGTGGCCGTAGACCCCGCCGGGGGCGGCGTGTTTCTGCTGGGCCAGGCCCAGGCCGGGGCAGCCTGGGCCGGGGTGCC
>JANNDE010000669.1:0-1084 GCA_031387395.1 Hymenobacter sp. | reverse complement strand
AAGCTGCCGTCCTCGGGGCCGCTCTGCTCGAATCCGACGCCCAGCGCACCCTGCTGGCCATCCTGCTCACCGAAGAAGTGTTCTACTGTCCCGCCCACCAGCAAGTCTACCTGGCCATCCGCGACTTGGTGCAGCGCGGCGACCACGCCGACCTGCTCACCGTCACCCAGCAGCTGCGCCAGCGCGGCACCCTCGACCGCACCGGCGGCCCGTACTTCGTCGCCGGCCTCACCAGCCGCATCAATTCCGCCGCCCACTTCGAAACGCATTGCCGCGTCTTGCAGGAGCAGCACGCCCGCCGCGTCGTCATCACCACCGGCACCGAGCTAACCGCCCACGCCTACGACGATACCCGCGACCCGCTCGACCTCCTCACCGACGCCCAAACCCGCCTCACCACCCTCCATCGCACCCTCGAAACCCGCCCCGGCCAAACCGCTGCCGCCGCCTTCGAACCCACCTTCGACCGCCTCGCCCAGGCCGTGGGCCAGCGCGGCCTCACCGGCGTACCCACCGGCCTCGCGCAGCTCGATGGCCTCACCGGCGGCTGGCAGCCCGGCGACCTCGTTATCCTCGCCGCTCGTCCCGCGATGGGCAAAACCGCCGCCCTGCTCCACTTCGCTCGCACCGCCGCCCTCGACCACCACCACCACACGGCCGTGTTCAGCCTCGAAATGCCTACCCTGCAACTCATGCAGCGCATGGTGGCCAGCGAAGTCCCCGGCTACAGCAATTCCGACTTACGCCGTGGCAACCTGCCCGGTGGCCTTGAGCAAGTGGCCCACATCCGCCAGCAGGCCCAGCGCCTCCAAACCCACGGCCACCGCCTGCACTTAGACGATACGCCCGGCCTGAGCATCCAGCAGCTACGCGCCAAGTGCGCCCGCCTGCACGCCCAGCACCCGCTAAGCCTGGTCCTGGTCGACTACATCCAGCTCATGCGCGGCGACACCAAGGGCAACCGCGAGCAGGAGGTAGGCAGCATCAGCCGCGGCCTCAAGGAGTTGGCGAAAGAGCTAAACGCCCCCGTCATCGCTCTCTCGCAGCTCAGCCGCGACGTGGAGAAGCGCGGCGGCGAGAAGCG
>JANNDE010000664.1:0-25185 GCA_031387395.1 Hymenobacter sp. | reverse complement strand
GGGGTCGGCCTGGTGCTCCTGGCGCAACATCAGCAGGACCAGGCCGAAACCTTTCTGCTTCAGGCCCTCAGGGGCGCGGGGGCTGCCGGCCTCGCCGCTATGCCTGCGCAGGCCGAACGAGCCGGCGTCCACTGGGCGCGGCCCTGGTTGAATTTGCGCTGGCGGCCTACGCGGCCCTCACGTTCAACACCAACAACACCGGCCAATTCAGCTTCAACCTCAACTGGATTCCCTCGGCCGGCATTCACTTCGCGGTGGGCATGGACGGGCTGAGTCTGTTGCTGGTGCTGCTGACGGCCGTGCTGGTACCCGTGATTCTGCTGAGCGCCTTCCGCCGCAACTTCGAGAACGAGTCGGTATTTTACGCGCTGGTGCTGTTCATGCAAACCGGCCTGATTGGCGTATTCACGGCCCAGGATGCCTTCCTGTTCTACTTCATGTGGGAAGTGGCCCTGATTCCAATCTACTTCCTGGCTGGCGTGTGGGGCAGCGTGAACCGGGCCCGCGTCACGTTCAAGTTCTTCCTCTACACCATTATCGGCTCGCTGTTCATGCTGGCCGGCTTCGTGTACCTCTACTTCCAGACCGGCCCCGCCGCCGATGGCCTCTCGGCGCACAACTCGGCCCTGGCCTCGTTCTACGCCCTCAACCTGCCCGCCGAAACGCAGGTGTGGCTGTTCTGGCTGATTTTCGCGGCCTTCGCCGTGAAGATGCCCATCTTCCCCTTCCACACCTGGCAGCCCGATACCTACACCGAAGCCCCCGCTCCCGCCACCATGCTCCTGGCGGGCATCATGCTGAAAATGGGCATCTACGGCACCATGCGCTGGCTGCTGCCCGTGGTGCCGCTCGGCGTGAGCCAGTGGCAGAAACCGGTTATCATCCTCTCCGTCATCGGCATTATCTACGGGGCCATCATCGCCATTCGCCAGCGCGACGTGAAGCGCCTCATCGCCTACTCGTCGTTGAGCCACGTGGGCCTGATGGCGGCCGGCGTGTTCTCGCTCACCCAAATCGGCCTGCAAGGCGCGGTGATTCAAATGCTGGCCCACGGCGTGAACGTGGTGGGCATGTTCCTGGTGGCCGATGCCATCGAGCGCCGCACCGGCACCCGCTTTATTCCGGACCTCGGTGGCCTCACCCGCCGCACGCCGCTGCTCTCCGTCTGCTTCCTCATTATGCTGCTGAGCACGGTGGCGCTGCCCCTCACGGGTGGTTTCGTGGGCGAGTTTCTGCTGCTCGAGGGCGTGTTCCAGTACAATGCCTGGGTGGGCGCGGTGGCTGGCCTCACCATCATTTTCTCGGCGGTGTACCTGCTGCGCATGTTCCAGCGCGTGATGCTCGGCCCCGACTCCTCGTTCTCCGAAACCATCACCGACCTCACCGGCGGCGAGCTGCTGATTTTCGTGCCGCTCATCGCCCTGGTATTCTGGCTTGGCCTGTTTCCCAACACCTTCCTGAATATTTCGGAGCCGGCGGTTACGAATATTCTGGCCCTGGTTGGCCGCTAAACTCCTCCCCAACCCCTTCCCTCCGGGGGAGGGGCTTTTGATTTACTTAAGTTAAAAGCCCTGAAATCGCCAGGCTCCCCCTCTCCCGTAGGATTCTGCGGATAAAGCAGAGGGGGGCCGGGGGGTGGGGTGACCCGATATGACCTCCATCATTCTCCTCTCCGTCTTCGGCATCCTCAACCTGTTCCTGGGCTTCCTGCGCTCGAACAAGGTGTTGCTGCCCGGCGCCATGCTGTTATTGCTGGCCGTGTTCGGGGCCAACTACGCCGACTGGAACGTCGTGCACGAGCCCTACTTTAACCACATGCTGGTGGTCGATAACTACACGGTCGCCTTCACCGGCATCGTGCTGATTACCACCATTCTGCTGCTGCCCTTCTCGCGCAGCTACATCACCTCGGGCGAGCCCAACCTGGCCGAATACTACGCGCTACTGCTCTTCTCGCTGGTCGGGGCCATCATGATGATTGGCTACGACCACCTGCTGATGCTCTTTGTGGGCATTGAAATCCTGAGCATCAGCATGTACGTGCTGGCCGGCAGCAACAAGCGCGACTCGCGCAGCAACGAAGCCGCCCTCAAATACTTCCTAATGGGCGCGTTTGCCACCGGTATCCTGCTCTTCGGCATCGCGCTGCTGTATGGCGCTACCGGCACGTTCGCTCTTTCGCAGCTGGCCGCCGCCGTAGCCGCGCCCGCCAACGCTAGTCTGCAGCCCATGCTCTACATCGGGATTCTGATGATGATTATCGGCATCGGCTTCAAAGTGTCGGCCGCGCCGTTCCACTTCTGGACGCCCGACGTGTACGAGGGCACGCCTACCTTCTTCACTGCCTTCATGAGCACGGTGGTGAAAACGGCCGGTTTCGCCGCCTTCCTCAAACTACTGGCCGTGGCCCTGCCCGCCGCCCAGGGCTTCTGGATGCCCACTATTCAGGCCATGTGCGCCCTCACGCTGCTGCTCGGCAACGTGGGCGCGGCCGCTCAAAACAACACCAAGCGTATGCTGGCCTACTCCAGCGTGAGCCACGCCGGCTACCTGCTTATCGGCCTCGTGGCCAGCAAGGGCGTGCTGCAGGGCGAAGCCGCCAGCGCCATCTTCTTCTACTCGCTGGCCTACTCCATCGCCACGGTGGCCGCCTTCGGCGTGCTGAAGCTGGTGACCGACCACCGCCAGGACGATTCCTACGCCGGCCTCAACGGCCTGGGCAAAACCAACCCGCTGCTGGCCTTCGTGATGACGGTGGCCATGCTTTCGCTGGCCGGCATCCCGCTCACGGGCGGCTTCTTCGGCAAGTTTTTCCTGCTTGCCGCCGCCGTGGGCCAGGGCTATATCGACCTCGTGGTGTTCGCGGTTATCATGAGCATGGTGGGCCTGTACTACTACCTGCGCCCGCTTATCGCCATGTATTTGCAGCCGGCCCCCGAGGGTGCCATGCCCGTGCCGGTCGATGGTATCCAGACCGTAGCGCTGGTGGTGCTGGCGCTGCTCACGATTCTGCTGGGCATTGCACCGGGCTTCCTGAGCGGGATTCTATAAGCCACCCGAATACCGCCGGTGGGCGGTTTACGTGCTCATTATCACTGAAAAGCCACTCATTCCGAGTGGCTTTTTTTATTGCCGAAAAACAGATTGTTAAAAAAATCACGACCTTTTTAAGTCTTATTTAAAATCATTCTAAATAGTAGCCTTATCTTTGTCTTAGAATCTAACCCTAACGCACCTCCTCTTTCTGATGAACATTCGACTTACCACTCTTGGCCTGCTGGCGCTCTCCCTCAGCTTTACCTCGTGCAGCAAAGACGATGAAAATGCTCCGACTACGGTGCAACTGCGCACCAAGATGGACTACGCCACGCTGACCGCGACCACGCCCTACACTACTTCGTTTAAGGATGCGAACGGCGCGGCCACGGTGGAGGCCACGGAGCCCAACCAGCGTCTGTCGATGTTTTCGGAGTTCAACTCCTACATGGCGCTGGTGGCGGTGGCGGCCCCGGCCACACCTGCTACCCTCGACGTAGCCAAGCTGCGCGGCCTGTATGCCAACACCGGCAACTACTTCGCCGATGCCGTACTGAATACCTCGAGCCTGCAGCTGCGCGGCAAAACCGCCGAGTCGTTTGGCCCGAACGCGGAGGCCCCCCGCACCTACATCGACCAGAAAATCACCAAGCTCGCCGCCATCAGCACTTCGGTGAAGAACACGGCCACCCCCGGCAACCCCGGCCGCCTGGGCCGCTACCTGGTGGATGAGAACGGCGTTGAAGTGAACCAGGTGATTCAGAAGGGCCTCATCGGCGGCCTGCTGCTCGACCAGGTTGACAACGTGCTGCTGTCGGAAGCGGCGCTGAGCGCGGACAACACCAAACTGGTGAGCGGCAAAACGTACACCGCCCTGGAGCACAACTGGGACCTGGCCTACGGCACGCTGACCAAAAATGCCCTGATGACCCAGGACTACGCCTCGACGCCGCGGGAAGCATTTCTGGCGGGCTACCTCAACGAGAAAAACGGACCTAACTCGCCCCGCGTGTACCTGGCGTTTCTGAAAGGCCGGGCCGCCATCATCAACAACGACCGCGCTACGCTGAACGCGCAGGCCGACATCATTCGCACGGAACTGGAAAAGACCATTGCCCTGAGCGCGACCTCCTACCTCGCCAGCTGGAAAAACGGCACCGACCTGGCCACCAAAGCCCACGCTTTGGGCGAAGGCCTCGGCTTCATCTACTCGCTGCGCTTCTGCAACGGCAAGTACAAAGCCGACGCCGCCTTCTCGGATGCCCAACTGAACACGCTGCTGCCAAGCACGCAGGCCAACGGAGCCTGGAGCCTGACCAACGCCCAGGCCGATGCCGTTATCGCGGCCATCACGGCCAAGTTCTCACTCTAAGCCAGTGCCTTTTTTGCCTGACGCCAGAACAAAAAGCACGAATTCTGCCTTTTACCCTGGCGTTAAAGTGCCTCCAATCCATTCGTAGCGTCATCCGTTTTATGAAAAAGTCGATTCTGAGCCTGCTGCTGTTGCTGCTGACCGCGTGGGGAATTTCGAGCTGTAAGAAGGAATCCGGCACCGACCCTACTACCGCCGATACCAGTGCCCTCGACCGCAAAGCCCTGCTCACGCAGTGGGCCGACAGCCTGGTGAAGCCCGGGTACCAGCGCTTCGACGGCCGGATGATGACGCTAAAGGCCAGGTCGACTGCCTTCGCCGCCGCGCCCACCGTAGCCGCCCTGCAGGAACTGCGGCAGGCCTGGGCGCTGGCCTACACCGACTGGCAGCGGGTGGAATTGTTCGAGTTTGGCCCCGCCGAAGTGGTGACGCTGCGCAACCACTTCAACATTTACCCCACCGACGTGGCGGGCATCCGCCAAAATATCACCACCGGCACCTACAACTTCGAGCTGGCCACCGCCATTCCACAGCAGGGCTTCCCGGCCCTCGACTACCTCATTAACGGGATAGCGGCCAACGACGCGGCCATCGTGCAGTCGTACGTGGCCTCGGCGGGCCAGCGCAAGTACCTGACCGATGTAACCGACAAGATGAGCCAGCTCACGACCACCGTGTACGGGCAGTGGACGGGCTCTTACCGCGACACCTTCATCAACAGCACGGGCACCAGCGCGGGCAGCTCGCTCTCGAAGCTGGTGAATGCCTACTCGCTTTACTACGAGCGGTTTCTGCGGGCGGGCAAGGTCGGTATTCCGGCCGGCACGATGAGCGGCGTGGCCGCGGCGGAAAAAATCGAAGCCTACTACTACAAAGGCACGCTGCCACTGGACATGGCCAAAATCGCGCATGCCACGGTGCAGTACGCCTTCAATGGCCACGCCGGTGGGCCTTCGCTGAAAGCCTACCTGAATGCGCTGGGCGCGAAGGACAGCCGCACCGGCCAGGCACTAAGCCAGGTTCTGAATGACCAGTTTGCGGTTTCGTACGCGCAGCTTTCGACGCTGGGCCCCAATTTGTTCACGACCATGCAGACGCGCCGGCCCGACGCCGTGAACTCCTACAACGAGATGCAGAAAGCCGTGCGCCTGGTGAAAGTTGACCTGACGTCGGCCATGAGCATCAGCGTGACGTACGTCGACAACGACGGCGACTAAGTGCGGCTGGGATACTTCACGAGACCCCTCCGGGGCAACCCCTCTCCCCGGGAGAGGGGAGCCAGAAGCCCATCTTATGCGGACCGGACGATTTCGGCCGCACCGCTGGCGGTATTTCGCGTGGCGTTCGGGCTGCTGCTGCTCGGCAGCGTGGTGCGGTTCTGGGCCAAAGGGTGGATTGAGGAGCTGTACATCCGACCCTCGTTTTTCTTTTCGTACTACGGGTTTGAGTTCGTGCGGCCGTTGGGGATTTATACCTACTGGCTGTTTGCGGCCTGCGGGGTTTGTGCGCTGCTGGTGGCCGTGGGCTTGTTTTATCGGTGGGCGGCGACGGGGCTTTTCCTGAGCTTCACCTACATCGAGCTCATGGACAAGAGCACCTACCTGAACCATTACTACTTTGTGAGTGTGGCGGCGCTGCTGTTAATTTTTCTGCCCGCCAACGCCTGTTTTTCCATTGATACCCACCGCCAGCCCCGCCTCCGGCATTCGGAAGTGCCGCGCTGGACGGTGGATGCCCTGCGCCTGCTGGTGGGCATCGTGTACGTTTACGCCGGCCTGGCCAAGCTGAATTCCGACTGGCTGCTGCACGCGCTGCCACTGCGCATCTGGCTGCCGGCCAAAAACGACCTGCCGCTGGTGGGCCGGCTGCTCAGCTACCCCGCCACGGCCTACGTATTCAGCTGGTTCGGCGCGGTTTATGACTTGACGGTGCCGTTTTTCCTGCTCTACCGGCCCACGCGGCCGTGGGCCTACGCGGCGGTGGTGGTGTTCCATGTGCTCACGGCGGTGCTGTTTCCGATTGGGATGTTTCCGTACGTGATGATAGTGGCGGCGCTGATTTTCTTCCCGGCCGAATTCCACCAGCGCGTCATTGCACGGCTGTGCGGCTGGCTGCGGCTGGCGGCGCCCGCCCCGGCCGGGGCCGCGCCCCTGCGCTACGGCTTCCGCACGCAGCGGGCCTTGCTGCTGGCGCTGGGCGTGTTTTTTACGGTGCAGCTGGCTTTTCCTCTGCGCTACCTGCTGTACCCGAACGAGCTGTTCTGGACTGAGGAAGGCTACCGGTTTTCGTGGCGGGTGATGCTGATGGAGAAAATGGGCCAGGTACAGTTCAAGGTAGTGGAGCCCGCTACGGGCCGCACACGGCTCATCAACAACGACCAGTTTCTGACGGTGCTGCAGGAAAAGATGATGAGCACGCAGCCGGATATGCTGCTGCAGTTCGCGCATTTCCTGAGCCGCCACTACGCCCGCCCCGGCCAGCCGGCCCCGCAGGTTTTTGCCGATACCTACGTGAGCCTGAACGGCCGCCTGGGCCGCCCCCTGCTTGACCCCACCGTGGATTTGGCGCAGCAAAGCGAGAGCTTCGCACCCAAATTCTGGATTTTGCCCTTCGATGATGAAATTAAAGGTTTATAGTTTTTTGCTGATTTTCAGCCTGCTGAGTCTGGCCGCGCGGGCGCAGAACTCCGTGCGCGGCCAGGTGCGCGATGCCGCCGGCCAGCCGGTGCCCGGCTGCGAGGTGCAGGTGCTGGGCCAAACGCAAACCTACCAGACCGATAGCCTGGGCCGGTTTCGGGTGCCCGGCCTGCCGCTGGGGCCGCAAAAGCTGCGCCTCGTGTCGCTAAACCACGAGCCGCTGGAAACGGAGGTAACCGTGACCGACCAGAGCCCGGTTCTCGAATTCACCCTCACCCGCCGCGACCGCACCCTGGCCGAGGTGAAAGTGCTGGTGCAGCAAAGCACCTTTGGTCAGACCCGGCTGCGTGAAGTGGAGGGCACGGCTATTTTCGCCGCCAAGAAGTCGGAAGTCATCGTACTCGACAAGCTGGTGGCCAACCTCGCCACCAACAACGCCCGCCAGATTTACGCCCGCGTGCCGGGTCTCAACATCTGGGAGAGCGACGGCGGTGGGCTGCAGCTCAGCATTGGCGGGCGCGGGCTCGACCCCAACCGCACCGGCAGCTTCAACACCCGGCAGAATGGCTACGACATCTCGGCCGACGCCCTGGGCTACCCCGAGAGCTACTACACGCCGCCCACCGAGTCCGTGCAGCGCATTCAGGTGGTGCGCGGGGCGGCTTCGCTGCAATACGGCAGCCAGTTTGGCGGCCTGCTGAACTTCGAGATGCGCGCCCCGGAGACCGACAAAAAAGCGGCCGTGACCCTACGCCAGACGGTGGGCTCGTTCGGGTTTTACAACACCTCCAACAGCGTGAGCGGCACGGTGGGCAAGCTCAGCTACTACACCTTCGCGCAGTATAAGAGGGCCAATGACTGGCGGCCCAACTCCCGTTTCGACAGCAAAACCTTTTACACCGACGTGCGCTACCAGGCCACCGAAAACGTCAGAATCGGCCTGCAGTACACGCACATGGACTACCTGGCCCAGCAGCCGGGCGGCCTCGACGACGCGCAGTTTGCCCAGAACCCCAGGCAGTCGAACCGGGCGCGCAACTGGTTTGGCGTCGACTGGAACCTGTTTAATATGAACGCCGACTGGAAGTTATCGGCCCGCTCGAAGGTGAACCTGCTGGCGTTTGGGCTGCTGGCGCGGCGGCAGTCGCTGGGCTACCGGCCCGTGCAGGTGAGCCGCATCGACGACGACGCCAACGGCCGGGATTTGATTGACGGCACCTTCCGCAACTACGGCCTGGAGGCGCGCTACCTCACCCGCTACCAGCTGGCGGGCCGCGATGCCGTGCTGCTGCTGGGCACCCGCTACTACAACGGCTTCAACCACAGCCGGCAGGGCTTCGGGCCCACCGGGCGCGGGGCCGATTTCACGTTCGGCGAACCCAACCAAGGGGCGGGCTCCAGCAGCTCCGACTACCGTTTTCCGAACCACAACCTGGCTTTCTTTGCCGAAAACATCTTCTACCTGAGCCCCCAGCTGAGCCTGACGCCGGGCGTACGCTACGAGTACATCAGCACCCAGACCACGGGGAGCTTCGCGGACATCAACCGCGACCTGGCCGGCAATATCATCGGTATCCGGAGCCGGCCGGAGGCGCGGGAGAGCAAGCGCAGCTTCGTGATTGCCGGCGTGGGGCTGAGCTACAAGCCCCGGGAGGCCGTGGAGCTGTACACCAACCTCTCGCAGAACTACCGCTCCATCACGTTCAGCGACATGCAGATTGTCAACTCCTCGTCTGTCATCGACCCCAATCTGCAGGACGAAAAGGGCTTCTCGGCCGACGTGGGCCTGCGCGGTGACAGCCAGGGCCTGCTGACCTACGACCTGAGCGTGTTCGCCCTCAACTACGGCAACCGCATCGGCGAAGTGCAGACCTACGACACCCGCAACAACGTGCTGCGCCGCCGCACCAACGTGGGCCGGGCCCTCATTCTGGGCGTCGAAACCTATGCCGAGGTGGAGCTCACGCGCCTCGGCCAGCCCGCCGCCGAGCCCGACCCCAGCCAGTTGCAGTGGTCGCTCTTCAGCAACCTGAGCCTGATTCGGGGCCGCTACAGGCAGAGCGACCTGGTGGGCGTGCAGGGCAACCAGGTGGAGTTTGTGCCCGCCGTGAACCTGAAAACCGGCACCCGCGTGGGCTACGGCCCGTTCAAGGGCTCGCTGCAATTCAGCTACTTATCCGACCAGTTCACCGACGCCACCAATGCCTCTGAAGGGGGCACTTCGGCCGTAGTGGGCCCCATTCCGGCCTATCACCTGCTCGATTTGTCGGTGTCGTGGGAGCGCCGCTGGCTCAAGCTCGAAGGCAGCCTCAACAACCTCACCAACGAATACTACTTCACCCGCCGTGCCATCGCCTACCCCGGCCCGGGCATTATCCCGTCGGATGGCCGGGCGTTTTTCCTGACCGCGCAGGCGAAGTTTTAGTCGTCGAATGCCAGGCTGCGCTTGCTCAAGCAGCAGTGCCGCGCAACGCAAGCCAATCCGGACTTCCGCATTCGCCTGTGTTTCTTTGGCTTCCCGAATTCGGTTTTGTCATGCATCAAACGGCCAGGTTTTTTCCGGTGCCCGGCCTCCTCCAGCTACTGTGCGGCCTCAGCATCTTCAGCAGCTGCGCGGCGCGGCCGCCGCGCGAAGCCGGCCCCTTCCGCCCCGGCGAGCTGGTGGAGCTCACGCGCGTGGTGCCCGGCATTCGGCTGGATATCCGCTACGCGACCACCCATAATTTCATGGGCCGGGTGCTGTACCCGCAGGCGCGGGCGTGTTTTCAGCGCCCCGCCGCCGAGGCGCTGGCCCAAGTGCAGGCCGAGCTGCGGCCGCTGGGCTACGGCCTGCTGGTGTTCGACGGCTACCGCCCCTGGCGCATCACTAAGCAGATGTGGGACCGCACGCCGGCCAGCAAAAGGGAGTTCGTGGCCAACCCGCGCAAGGGCTCGCGCCACAACCGCGGCTGCGCCGTCGACCTGACGCTGTGCGACCTCACCACCGGCCGCGAAGTGGAGATGACTGGCGCTTACGATGAGATGAGCCCCCGCTCCTACGCGGCTTATGCGGGCGGCACCCCGGCCCAGCGCGAAGCCCGCGACCTGCTCCGCACCCGTATGGAAGCCCACGGTTTCACGGTGCTGCCGGCCGAGTGGTGGCACTTCGATTTCCAGAACTGGAAGACGTACCCGATTCAGAACGTGCCATTTGAAAAGCTATGAAGGCAAAGCGCCCCCGCAACTCACGTTACGGGGGCGCTTCCGTGTGTGGGAAATTCGCTGGACTACGGATTGGTAGACCACATGCCCGCTTCTTTAATGAAAATACGACGGTTCAGCTTGAGCTGCGACACCATGAACTCGGCCAAATCCTCGGGCTGCATCACCTTGTCGGGGTTGCCGTCGGTGAGCTTATTGTCGAGGGCCAGCGGCGTGGCCACGGTGCTGGGCGTGAGGGCCGACACGCGGATGTTGTGCTTGCGCACCTCCTGCATCAGCGCCTCAGTGAGGCCCATGATGGCGAATTTGGATGCGCTGTAGGCGCTGCTGCCAGCGGCGGCGCGCAGGCCCGAAGTAGAAGAAATATTGATAATGTCGCCGGTCTGGCGAGCAATCATCACCGGCAGCACGGCGCGGGTCACGTAGTAGGTGCCCATCAGGTTCACCTGGATGATGTGCTCCCACTGCTCGGGCTCCATCTCCAGAAACTTGGCGAAGCTGCCGATGCCGGCGTTGTTGATGAGAATATCAATCGGGCCGAGCTCGTCGTGGAGCTTTTCCACGGCGGTGTTCACGGCGGCGCGGTCGGCCACGTCGGCCACCACGGTCGCAACCGTGCCGCCGGCGGCTTTGATTTCGGTGGCGAGGGTTTGCAGGTCGCTGTCGGTGCGGGCCAGCAGGCCCACGTGCACGCCTTCGGCGGCCAGCGCCAGGGCCACGGCGCGGCCGATGCCTTTGCCCGCGCCCGTAACGAGGGCAACTTTTCCTTGGAGGGATTCCATGTGTTTGTTTAGTTGATTGGGGAGGTGCTACAACCCGGCCGGGTGGCGAAAGGTTGGCTTTCGAGCTAATTGAAAACTCTACATCCCGTGCAGGTGCTTGGTGAAGTCGCCGTACATCACCCAATCCTCCCAGCGCTTGCGGTAGGGCGCTACTTTGCCGCGCAGGTATTTCTCAATCATCAGGCCCGCCGCCGGGGCGGCACTGGTGCCGCCGAAACCGGAGTTCTCGATGAACACGGCGATGACAATTTTGGGGTCGTTGGCCGGGGCGAAGGCGGCGAAAGTGGCGTGGTCGAAGCCGTGGGGGTTTTGCACGGTGCCGGTTTTGCCGGCCACCGAAATACCGAACTCGGCCAGCGAGGCCAGATTACCGGTACCGCCGTTGCCATCTACCACGGCCTGCATGCCAGGAATTAGGTACTTGAACAGCGTGGTATCGACATCGGTGAAGTGCCGCTGGCGGAACTGTGGCAGCGGGCCGCCCTGCCCAATGCCGCGCACGAAATGCGGCGTGATGTACCAGCCCCGATTGGCAATAGTGGCCAGCACATTCGCCATTTGCAGGCCCGTAATGCCGATTTCGCCCTGCCCGATGGCCAGCGAATACACGTTGCGGAAACTCCAGCGGTGCTGCCGGTTCTCCTTCTTGTTGAAAAACTTCTTGTCGTAAAACTCCGGCGACGGAATCAGGCCGCGCTTTTCCTGGCTCATGTCCACGCCCAGCTTTTCGCCCAGGCCGAAGGATTTCACCATCTTCTGCCATTGCGCGAGGCCGATGTGGGCGTCGTCGTACTTGTTGCCGGCCTGGCCGCGCACCACCGCCGCCCGCAGCACCTGGTAGAAGTAGGGGTTGCAGCTCTGCTTAATAGCAATGCTCACGTTGTGCGGCGGCTCGTGGCGGTGGGTGCAGCGCACCAGCTTCTGGTTGCACTCGAAGCTCGTGTTAGGCGTCACCACGCCTAACTGCAAGGCAACTAACTCGTTCACCAACTTAAATACCGAGCCGGGCGGGTAAGTTGCCATCAACGGACGGTCGAAGAGCGGGCGGTCGGGGTTGTTGAGCAGGGCCATGTAACGGTTGCCCGCCCCCTTGCCCGTGAGCAGCTGTGGCGTGTAGTTGGGCACCGACACGAAGGCCAGGATTTCGCCCGTCTTCGGGTCGATGGCCACGATGGAACCGCGCCGGCCGGCCAGCAGCTTCTCGCCATAGGCTTGCAATTCAGCGTCGATGCTCAGGTGCAAGTCCTGCCCGGCCACCGAGAGTGTATCAAACTCGCCGCCCCGGAACTTGCCTTTCTCAATGCCGCGCACGTTCACCATCTTGTACTGCACGCCGCGCCGACCCATCAGCGTGTCTTCGTAGTAGGCCTCCAGACCCGAGATGCCCACATTTTCGCCCGCCTGATACTTCGCGTAGCGCGGTTTTTCGAGGAAGGCCGGCGTGATGGCCCCCACGTAGCCCAGCGCGTGGGCCAGATTGGGCGTGCGGTAGGCCCGCGCCATGCGCGCCTGAATGCGAAAGCCCGGGAAGTCGGCTAGCCGGTCCGAAATGGCCGCCAGGTCGGGCGTAGTCAGGTTCTGCACCACCGGCGAGGGCTTGATGCGCGAGTATTTCCGGGCCGCTTTCAGGCTGGACCGCAGCCCTTCCTGCGGAATCTGGAGCAGCTCGCAGAAGCGGGCCGAGTCGAGCTGCTTCACCTCGCGGGGCACGACCATGAGGTCGTACACGGGCGTGTTCTGCACCAGCAGCTGGTTTTTGCGGTCGTAAATCAGCCCCCGATACGGAATCTGCACGATGCGCTGGAGCGTGTTCTTATCGGCGGCCAGCTTGTAGGTGCCATCGAGCACCTGCATGAAAAACAGCCGCGTCAGGAAGATGAGGGCCACTATCAGAAAAATGCCCTGCACGACGTATTTGCGGCCTTCTAAGTATTGCATAAGTAGCGCGCAGCCTGTGCTTAAATAACGTAGGACGCAGCCTTTGCTGCGTCAGGATTGAACGATAAAAATAGCCCGGCGCGAACGCCCGACGCAGCAAAGGCTGCGTCCTACTGCCTGCCCCGACGCACCGGATAAAACAGCAGCTGAATAATCAACAGCGCAAGGCTGGTAAAGAGTGCGCTCACCAGAATTTTCCCCAGCGTGGTGCCAAAATGGCGAAAGCTGCCCAGCTCCAGCACGAAAAACGCCGTGTGGTGCAGCACCACCAGCAGCAGCAGGTACACCCCGAACCACTGCCAGCCCATCTGGTGCACGTTCACGGTGTCGGCGCTGTCGTAGCCGTCGCGCGGGGTGAGGATGCGCAGCACCCACGGCCGCAGGAAGCCCAGCAGCACCGCCGCCGCCGCGTGCAGCCCGCCCGTGTCGTAGAAAATATCCATCGTCAGGCCCATCCCGAAGCTCAGCAGCAGCTGCACTACGATGGGCGTGCGCAGCGGCAGAAACAGCAGAAAGCCCAGGTACAGAAAGCACCAGCCCAGGTCGAACAGCACCAGCCGGCTAATCAACAGCACATGCACGGCCGCATAGAGCGCGAACCGAAACAGCTGCACGATGATGTCCCGCAAGCCGCTCATGGGCGCTTCCCTCCTTTCGGGGCCGCGGCCGGGGCGGCATTTGGGGTGGCCGCGGGCAACGGGCGCAGCGTGCGGGCCTCCAGCGTATCGCGCTCGGCCTTTTGGCGGTTGGTCACGACGTACACGTAGGTTAGGTTCGAGAAATTGATACCCAGCTTCACCCGGATGGTCCAGAAGTTTTTGTCGGCCTCCTTCACGAAGGAATCAATGGTGCCGATGAAAATGCCTTCCGGAAATACCGAGTTATAGCTGGACGTGAGGACGGTATCGCCCTTTACCAGCTTGGTTTCGCGCAGCACGTTGTCGAGCAGCGCGTGGGTAGGGTCGTCGCCCAGCCAGCGAATGGTGCCGATGGTGCCGTCGCGCTTGATTTTGGAAGCAACCCGGGTTTCCGAATGCAGCAGGCTGGTCACGGTAGCGTAGTGCTCGCTCACCACTTTTACGCGGCCCACCACGCCGTTGGCCGCCACCACGCCCCGGCCCGACACCACGCCATCGGCGCTGCCCACGTTTAGCGTGAGGTAGTTATCCACATTTCGCAGCACATTGTTGATAACCCGGGCCGGAATAAGTGGATAACTCGGGTCGCGGGCCGCCAGGGCCTGCTGGCCGAGCAGCAAAGTATCGGGCCGCCGGGCCGGGCGCTGGTAGCGCACGCGCCGCAGCGAATCGAGCCGGGCGGGCGGCAGCGCCACCGAATCGGCCTCGCGCCGGGCCGAATCGGCCGGGTACAGCTGCTGGCGCAGGCTGGCATTTTCGGCCGCCAGCTGCTGGTTCACCTCGGCCAGATGGAAGTAGTCGGCCACCTGGACGCGGCGGGCCAGCACCGTACCCGCGTAGCCATTAGCCGAGTTAAAAAACGCCGCCCGGTGGTACGAGCTATTGGTGATAAACAGGTACAGGCACACGACTTCCAGCAACCCAAATACCAACGCCCCACGAAACCGAAAAAGGAAAAGAAACAGGTTCCGCACGGGTTAGTATTACTTTTTATCAGGAGTTAAAGGCCGTCATGCAGAGCGCAGCGAAGCATCTTGCCCGCAGTAGTAATTATTTACTATCGAGGTAAAGATGCTTCGCTGCGCTCTGCATGACGGGCCGATGTTTTCTTTCTATAATTACGTCAGCAGCACGCCTTTAAAGGCCTGAATATCCTTGATGGCCTTGCCGGTGCCGCGCACCACGGCGCGCAGCGGGTCTTCGGCAATGTGAATGGGCAGCTTGGTTTTGGCGGCCAGGCGCTTGTCGAGGCCGCGCAGCAGCGCGCCGCCACCAGTGAGGTGAATGCCGTTTTCGTAAATATCGGCCGACAATTCGGGTGGCGAAATTTCGAGGGCTTTCAGCACCGCTTCTTCGATTTTGGCCACCGATTTATCGAGCGCGATGGCGATTTCCGAGAACGTTACCTTGATAACTTTCGGGATGCCCGTCATCAGGTCGCGGCCGCGTACTTCATGGTCGGGCGGCGGCACGTCGAGCTCGGTGAGGGCCGCGCCGACTTCAATTTTGATGCGCTCGGCCGAGCGCTCACCGATGAGCAGGTTGTGCTGCCGGCGCATGTAGTCGAGAATATCCTGGTTGAACACATCGCCGGCCGTTTTAATCGACTGGTCGCACACGATACCCGACAGCGCGATTACCGCGATTTCCGTGGTACCACCTCCAATGTCGATAATCATCGAGCCCACGGGCTGCTGCACGTCGATGCCGATACCGATGGCGGCGGCCATGGGCTCCTGAATCATCCAGACTTCCTTGGCCCCGGCGTGCTCGGCCGAGTCCCGCACGGCGCGCTTCTCCACTTCGGTAATGCCCGACGGGATGCAGATAACCATGCGGTGCGAGGGCTGAAACAGGCGATTGCGCGTGTCAATCATCTTAATCATGCCTTTAATCATTTCCTCGGCGGCGTGGAAATCGGCAATTACGCCATCCTTCAGCGGGCGGATGGTGCGGATGTTGTCGTGCGTCTTCTCATGCATCTGCTGCGCCTGACGGCCCACGGCGATGACTTTATTGGTGGTGCGGTCTTTGGCGATGATGCTCGGCTCGTCCACCACGATTTTATCGTTGTGAATGATGAGCGTATTGGCCGTACCCAGGTCGATGGCGATATCGCTGGTCAGGAAATTAAAGAAACCCATTGAGTTAGCGACAATAAGGCGGAGGCTGGATTTAGGCCCAGCCTGAATAATGGGCAAAGGTACGGAAGGTTTGGGCCGGGTTGGTGAACGAGATTAGAGGATTCCATCAGCCAACCGGCTGTCGTTGCGAGTGAAGCCTAGCGCAACGCGGTAATCCGTCCTCTATTGCGGCCAGCCCTGAATTATGATGAAGTTCCTTTTTAAAACAAAAACCCCGACGCATTGCAGCGTCGGGGCTTGTCACATCGTTGGGCTGGTCGCTGAGCGGAGAAAGATTACTTCGCTGCGCTCGCAATGACAGCTAGTTTTCTGCCGATGCTTAGTGCTTGAAGTGGCGCGTGCCCGTGAGCACCATGGCCATGCCCAGCTCGTCGGCGGCCTTGATGCTGTCGGCATCTTTAATGGAGCCGCCGGGCTGCACCACGGCGCGGATACCGGCCGCGCCGGCAATTTCTACGCAGTCGGGGAAGGGGAAGAAGGCATCGGAGGCCAGCACGGCCCCGTGCAGGTCGAAGCCAAAGGCGCGGGCCTTTTCGATGGCCTGGCGCAGGGCATCGACGCGCGAAGTCTGGCCAACGCCGGAAGCCAGTAGCTGGCCGGCGCGGGCCAGTACGATGGTGTTGCTCTTGGTGTGCTTGCAGATTTTGCCGGCAAACACCAGCGCTTCGGTTTCCTCGGCCGTAGGGGCCGATTGCGACACAACGCGGAAATCGGCGGCCGACTCGGTCTGGCGGTCAGCATCCTGCTCGATGATGCCATTGAGGAGGGTTTTCACCTGCTTCGCGGGGAAAGCCACCGGCTTTTGTAGCAGCAGAATGCGGTTTTTCTTGCTCTGGAGCACGGGCAACGCATCGGCGGCGAAGCCGGGCGCAATCAGCACTTCAAAAAACAGCTGGTTGAGCTCGGCGGCGGTGGCCGCGTCCACTTCCTTGTTCACGATGATGACCCCGCCAAAGGCCGAAGTCGGGTCGCAGCTCAAGGCATTCACATAGGCCTCACGCAGGGTGGCGGCCTGGGCCACGCCGCAGGCGTTGGTGTGCTTGAGGATGGCACAGGCCGGCGCGCCATCGGTGAATTCGGCCATCAGGGCCACGGCGGCGTCCACGTCGACCAGGTTGTTGTAGCTGAGCTGCTTGCCGTGAAGCTGGTCGAACAGGGCCGCAAGGTCGCCGTAGAACGTACCGGCCTGGTGGGGGTTTTCGCCGTAGCGTAGCGGCGTGGACGCTCCGCTTAATGAAGAATGAGGAATAAGGAATGAGGAATTATTCGCCGTTTTCAATTCTTCATTCTTCATTCCTGATTCTTCATCAGGAGCGAAGTATTTCGCGATTTCGGTATCGTAGTGGCTGGTGGTAGCGAAGGTGGCGGCGGCGTAGTGGCGGCGGTCCTCGAGGTCGGTGCTGCCGTTTTTGGCGGTCAGCAGCTCGGTTACGGCGGCGTACTGGTCGCGGCTGCTGATGACCAGCACGTCGCGGTAGTTTTTGGCGGCGGCGCGCAGCAGCGAAATGCCGCCGATATCGATTTTTTCAATCACGTCCTGTTCCTCGGCCCCACTGGCCACGGTTTCTTCGAAGGGATAGAGGTCGACCACGACCAAATCGATGGGCGGAATATCGTGGTGCTCGGCTTCGGCGAGGTCGCCCACGTCGTGCCGACGGTGCAGAATACCACCGAACACCTTGGGATGCAGGGTTTTCACACGGCCGCCGAATACTTCGGGAAAACCGGTGAGGTCCTCCACGGCCGTTACCTCAGCCCCTTCGTCTTCCAGAAATTTCTGGGTGCCGCCGGTAGAGTACAGCGTGACGCCGTGCTGGCGCAGTACCCGTACCAGCGGAGCCAGGCGGTCTTTATGATACACGGAAAGCAACGCGGCGCGAATGGGACGGGACGACATAAAACGAGCGGTTTGGGGAGGCATGAGTGCCGGGGCAAAGGTAGGGCCGGGGCCCGGCGGCCCGGGGCAGCCCCTGGGTTACCGAATTGTTACGACCACCTATTCCGGGGCCGGGGGCCGAATGGGGTGGGGCCAGCCGAACACCACACGGCTTTCTTAAGTATAGCCAGCATTACGCCTTGTTTTTCTCATTATGCCCGCTGCCCCACTCCTCCTGTCGCCTGCTTCCACCAACGCGACGGCTCTTGTCGCGGTCAGCGGGCCTGCTTCAACGCCTGTTTTGTCGACCACTCATTCCTCGCTGGCCACGCCCGCCGCCGCCGAAGCGGCGGCCGCGCAGCTGGCCCCCAAGCTGTTTGCCCAAGCCGCCGAAACCGACGTGGAAGGCGGTTTTCCTACCCAGTCGTTTGCCGATTTGGCGGCGGCCGGACTGCTTACGATTGTGCTGCCGGCGGCGCTTGGCGGGGCGGAGCTGAACGCGCCGGCCGCCACGCTGCCCCTGCTGCGGGCGTTGCAGCACGTGGGCCGGGGCAACCTGGCCGTGGGCCGCGTCTACGAAGGCCATTTGAACGCGCTGCTGCTCATTCAGCAGCTGGGCAGCGCGGCGCAGGTGGCCCGCTACGCCACCGATGCCCGTGCCGGCCATTTGTTCGGCGTCTGGAATACGGAGGACCCGGCCCAGGGCATCCACCTGGAGGCGCTGCCCAATGGCCGCTACCGCCTGCGCGGGGCCAAAACCTTCGCCTCGGGAGCCGGGCACGTGAGCCGGCCGCTCATCACCGGGGCTTTGCCCGACGGGCAGGGCTGGCAGCTATTTGTGCTGCCGGCCGAAGTGCAACCGCCGGCGCTTGACCGCTCGTTCTGGCAGCCGCTGGGCATGCGGGCCACGGCCAGCTTCCGGGCCGATTTGGCCGGGCTGGAAATCGGTCCCGACGACCTCATCGGGCCGCCCAACGCGTATTATCAGCAGCCGGCGTTTAGCGGCGGGGCCATTCGGTTTGCGGCCGTGCAGCTGGGCGGGGCCGAGGCGGTGTTTGAGGAAACCCGGAATTTCCTGCGCGGCCTGGGCCGGACGGATGACCCCTACCAGCGCCAGCGCCTGGGCGAAATGGCCATTTTGCTGGAAAGCGGCCGCCAGTGGGTGCGCGGCGCGGCCGATAACGCCGCCCGCGCCGGGGCCAACACACTCGAGGGGGCCGAAGCCACCGTGGCCTACGCCAACATGATGCGCACAACCATCGAAAGCATTTGCCTCGACATGCTGCGGCTGGCCGAGCGCTGCGTGGGGGCCCGCGGCCTGCTCCGCCCCCAGCCTTTCGAGCGCCTGCACCGCGACCTGACGCACTACCTGCGCCAGCCCGCCCCCGATGGCGCACTGGCCGACGTGGGCCGGTTCGTGCTGGAAGGCAAGGATTTCTAGTTATTGGTTCTTCGTTATCCGGTCTTTTCTTTTCCCGCTTTGCTTCCCTTCGCCAAATATCCCCTGCGCCCCGCCGACTTTGCCGCTACCCTCGGTTCGACGGTCGTCATCGCCCCGCACCCCGACGATGAGGCGCTGGGCTGCGGCGGGCTGCTGGCATTGCTGCACCTGGCCAATCAGCCCACGGCCGCCGTGCTGGTGAGCGACGGCAGCATGTCGCACCCCAACTCCGTAGCATATTCGCCGGAAGCGCGCCGGGCCGTGCGCGAGGCCGAATTCCGCCACGCCCTCACCCTGCTGAGAGCCGATGCCACCGAACCGCTGCTGCTGCGCCTGCCCGACAGCCGCGTACCCGATACTACCGACGCACCCGGCTTCGCGGCCGCCGTGGAACAGCTGCGCGCGTTTCTGACGCGGCAACGGGCCGCTACCGTGCTGGTACCCTGGCGGCGCGACCCGCACCCCGACCACCGCGCCACCGCCGCGCTGGTGCAGGCGGCACTGGCGGGCCTACCGCAGCCGCCGCACCGCCTCGAATACGTGGTGTGGGCCTGGGAGCGCGCCGCGCCCGACGACCTGCCTACGCCAGCCGATGCCGTGCGCGGGTTTCGGCTGGATATTGAAGCCGTGGTGCCGCAGAAGCAGCGGGCCATTGCCGCGCACCGCTCGCAGGTGGCACCCGGCGTTTTCACCGACGACCCGGGCGGCTTTCTGCTTTCGGCGGAAATGCTGGCCCACTTTGCCACGCCCTACGAAGTGTATTTCGAAGCCAGTCAGCCCGAACATCAGTCATGAACGAAAACCAGCCCAACACCCTGCCGCCCGAATATTTCGACCACGTGTACCAGGCCAACCGCGACCCGTGGAATTTCGAAAGCAGCCCCTACGAGCGCGCCAAATACGCCGCTACGCTGGCCGCCCTGCCCCGCCCGCACTATGCCGAAGCGTTCGAAATTGGCTGTTCGCTCGGGGTGCTCACGGCACAGCTGGCTCCGTGCTGCGACTACCTGCTGGCCGTGGATGTGAGCGAAGCCGCGCTGGCCCAGGCGCGGGCCCGCTGCGCCGGGCTGCCGCAGGTCGACATCAGGCTCCTGCGCGTGCCCGAAGAATTTCCGGCGCAGCAGTTCGATTTGATTCTGCTCTCGGAAGTGGGCTACTACTGGTCGCCCGCCGACCTGGCCCGCGCCGCCGACCTGCTCATCGCAAGCCTCAACCCCGGCGGCCAGCTGCTGCTGGTGCACTGGACGCCGCCGGTGCATGACTACCCGCTGACGGGTGACGACGTGCACCAGTTTTTTCTCGACAAAACCAGCGCCAACGGCCCGGTGCGCCACCTCATCGGCCAGCGGCACGAAACTTACCGGCTCGATTTGCTGGAAAAAAACTAAGCCGCTTTGTCGGCTCGCCATTACACTGCCGCATGGAGCCGGATGAGGCGCGGCAGGGCCAACAGCGCTTCCGACAGCGGCATTGGGCCAACCGCCAGGCTGGGGCTGTGGGCCAGCGCCCATTCCCACAGCTCACCGAACGTGGCGCACCCGCCCAATTGCGCGAGCACCGCCGCAGCGGGCAACCCCAGGCGCGTCAGCAACGCATCGGTTTCGGCTTCGGGCGCATTAGCCCAGCTGGCGCGCAGCTGGCGGCGCAGCTGCCACTGCCGCGCCAGCTGCACGGGGTTGTCGACGTGGGGCTCGCGCTGCTGCTGGCTGAGGCGCAGCCACTCGCGCAGCTGCCACGACAGGCCGACTTCCACCCGACCATCGCGCCGGGCCGAAGTAAGCACCTGGACGTGCGGGCTGTGGCGGAGGGCCAAATCGTGGCGGCGTAGCTGCTGGCACAGGGCCTCATCTTCCAGAAAACGTACTTCGGGCAGGCCGCCCACCCGGCGGTAGGCCCGCGCCGTGAGGGCCAGGCTGGCCCCGAAATGCTGGTGGTGCCGGGGCCACGGGTCGGCGGCGACGGGGTCGAGCGAATCCTCCAGCCGGGCGCAGAGCAAACGGTAGGCGGTATCGCGCGCCTGCAGACGCTCGAGGCCTGGCAAGCCGGCTTGGGCCAGCTCCTCGGCTTCGGTGAGAATGCGGCCGCCCACGGCATCGGCCCCGGCGGCAATTTCAGCCTGAATGGCGGCCAGCCACGTGGGCGCTACGCGGGTATCGGCGTCGGTACTGGCGATAATGCCGGCGGGGTGGCCTACCTGTTCGAGGCGGGCGCAGGCGGCGTCCATCAGCAGGCGGCGGGCGCGGCCTACGTGGGCCTGCTCGCCGGGCAGGCAAAGCTCGGCGAGGTGCAGCACCAGCCCCGGCCACAGCCGTGCCTGGCGGCGCACCTGGCTGGCCGTGTCGTCCAGGCAATTGTTGGCCAGTACAATCACTTCGTAGCTATCGGGGGGCAGCGGGTGGCCAGCCAGGGTGGTTTGGGCCGCCAGCGCCGCCAGCGTGGCCGGCAGGTTGGCCGCTTCATCCTTGGCCGGGATGATAACGCTGACGCGCAGGCCAGCGTGGGGCGGCAGCAGCTGGCGGCGCAGGCAATTCGCGCCCGTGTCGGGTGGCGCGATTGGCGAAAATAGTGGGGCAGACGCCGTGGTTTCGTGGGCCGCCAGAAAGCGCGCGGGGGTAGCGTGGTCCATTGCCCGGGTGTACGCCGGGGCGGGGGAAAGGATAAGGCCCAGCTTACTTTCGGCTGCGCTGCCCGGAATTTGCCCTGCGGCCGCCCAGCGCTATTTGCCACGGCATCAATGGCCTGCCCAACACTAGGCGCGGCGCTTTTACTGGCCAACAGGAGCCAAAAAAACCTCTCCCAGCATTTGGAAGAGGCTTTTTTACGTGAATTATTTCGCTTAGAAAGCTTCGCCGATGGCAAACAGGATGCCCGGCGAGCTGCCGGTACCAGCAGCGTAGTCGAGGCGCAGGTTCACGCGGTCGCGGCGCAGGAAGTTGAAGCGGATACCGGCCCCGCCGGCGTACTTGGTGTCTTTCAGAGCAAACTTGTCGACGTACTGGTTCACGTTGCCCACGCCCCCAAAAATGGCCCCATCGATGCGCCAGAACAGTTTCTGGCGCAGCTCGGCCTGAAACATAATCATCTGGCGGTCGCGGAAACGCTGCTCGTAGATGCCGCGCAGCAGGTTGGCGTTGTTGTAGAGCGTGCCGCCGAGGTTGGCCCCCAGGCCGGCCAGCTCGCGGAACGGCACCTCGCCGGTATGAAACTGGCCGAGGAACTGCGCCGCCAGAATAGTCCGGTTCGAGCCAATGGGCTGAAAGTGGCGGGCATCGAGCTGGTAGCGCACGAATCGGTAGTCGGACCCCAGGCCCGTGCCGTTGAAGGTGGCACCAAAGTCGAGCAAATCGCCGTGAAAGGCGGCTAAGGGCACGTCGCGGGTATCGTACGTAATCACCGGGCCCAGGCCCGAGATGCGGGTATTCTGCCGCTCGCGCTCCGTCAGGCGTGGGTCGGTGTAGAATACGTTGGTTTTACCGTCCTTGGCCGCATCAGGTGCTTCGATGCTGGTGATGCTGGTGAACCGGTATTGCGCGCCGAAGAACAGTTTAGGCGCAATCTGCTTTTGCAGGCGCTGATTAATAATAAACAGCTTGTACTTGGTTTTCGACTCGTCGCCGCTGACAGTGCCGGGACCTTTGCCGTAGTAATACAGCAGAATGTCGTAGGCACTGATTTCACCGTTCAGGTAAAACTTTTCGCCCGGCGTGTACACCGAGTGCACCAATTGCAGCAGCGACTGGCCTTCGGTGGTCGTCCAGTACTGAATGCGGGCGTTGGAGGGCCGGGTAAGGGTATCCTGCGAGAAGCGGCCACTCAGCAGCGCACCCAGGCCGTAGCCCAGCCCGGTTTCGGCCTGGTAAAACAGCACCGGAATGGGCAGCAGCGTCAGCGTTTTATTCTTGCCCAGCTGGCCGAACGACTTGGTGGCGCGGGGCTGCAGCTGGGTGGATAGCGGGGCCAGGCCGGGGGCCGAAAGTGGCGTGGTGTAGACGGAATCGGCGGGCGCGGCGGGCTGGGCGGCCGCAGTATAAGCCAACCCCGTCAGAAGCAGGGCTGCAAGAGAAAAACGCATAGGAGCGATGGGGTAAAAACGAATAAATTACTCCATCAACGGATTATGTCCGCCTACGGTTGGCTGGAAACGGCTCATTTCGGGCCTGCGCTGGCCGGCGGGCCTATTTTGCCAGGCGCAGGCGTTCAAGCACCTGCCCGCGGCCAAGGTGCCCGGCTACCAGCTCGGCGGCATCGGCGGGCAGCACATTGCCGTACGTCACGGCTTCAGGATAGGCAATGAGGGCCGCGCCCGGGCCCTTTTTGCAGTCGCGGCACAGGTCGAGGCAGTCGCAGGCCTGCACCTGAATGCGCACGGTTTCGCCGGCAACCACCTGCTTGTGCAGGCCCTGGCGCTTCAGCTCTTTTTTCAGGGCTTTGGCTACTTCCTTCCCCACGCCCGATTTCTGGGCGGTGCACACAAACAGGCGGCGAATTGATTTCATCATCCGGCTTGAACGCGGGCCGGGCGCGGGCGTTGCCCTTTCTCTTGCCCTAGCGGCCGTGCCAGTGGCGGTTTTGCAGCTTGTAGGCCGCTAGCTCGCGGTTCGACCACAGGGTCTGGTATATCTGTTGGTCGTGCAGCAGCTGGGGGTCTTTTTCCATCATTTCCAGCAGCTGCTGGAGCAGTTCGGCCGTTTCCTCCTTCAGCGAGTAGTACATCCAGTTGTCGAGCCGGCGCACGTTCACCAAACCTGCATTCTTTAAGTACGATAATTGCCGGCTGGTTTTGGTTTGGGTGAAATCGAGCACCTGCTCGAGGTCGGCCACCACCATTTCGCGGTTGCGCCACAGCAAATGCAGGATGCGCACGCGGCTTTCATCACCCAGCGATTTAAAAATTTGCTGCCCGAAAGCAACCGTGAAATGTTTCAAGCGCATCTGCTGTCTGGGAAGGGAGTTCCGCCCTTCGTTCATTCTCACCCAAAGGTATCAACGCCCCCGCTTCGGGCCGCGTATATTTGTTCTTCCGCTATCTGAATATGCCTGATTTCTTGCGCCTTCGTGGCCTCCCCGTCTTTATCGCCGTGCTCCTGCTGGGCTTGCTGCTGGCCGCGCCCGGCGCGCACGCCCAAGGTAAACGCCAGGTGATTCAGTTCACCGGCATCGTGGCCAGCGGCGACAGCCTGCTCGGCGTGCCCGGGGCCAGCATTTACGTGCCCAAGGCCGGGCGCGGCAGCACGTCCAACATCTACGGCTACTTTTCGATGGCCGTGCTGGCCGGCGACAGCATCGTGATTCGCTCGCTGGGCTATGCCAACCAGACCATCGTCATTCCGCCCGATTTCCGCCGCCAGAGCTACTCGGTCGTCATTCAGCTGATTGAGGATGCCACCGTGCTGCCCGAGGTGCGCGTGTTCCCCTACACCACCGAGCGCGACTTCAAAAAGGCTTTTCTGGCCCTGCGCCTGCCCACCGAGCGCGGCAGCGCCGCCGCCGACAACCTGAACGAGGAGCTGATGAACCGGATTTTCCGCACTCAGCCCATGGGAGCCACGGCCAACTTCCGCCAGACGATGAGCAACCAGAGCCTCGACTACGACCGCCACATGGGCATGGCCCCCAACCAGTATTCCAACAACCCGCTGCTCAATCCTTTCAGTTGGCTCCAGCTTATTCAGCAGGTAAAAAAGGGCGAGTTCAAGAAGAAAAACAACGACGACTGACCGCAGATTTAACGGATTTTAGCGGATTCAATGGATTATTTGTGGTTACTGGCTCACGCAGGGAGCTAATAGGCCATTCGAAACAAGAACACCGCAGCGAACTAAGGGAAACCGGCTTTGGTAAACAAAGGCCGGTTTTTTCGCGTTTTACCGTGACGGCCCAACCGAGCGGAACCCCAAAACATCCGTTCAATCCGCTAAAATCCGTTAAATCTGTGGTCCTATGGATACCAATCTTCCCATTTCGGATAAGCCCCGCGTCGTTATCGTGGGTTGTGGCTTTGGTGGCCTGCGCCTGGCCCAGGCCCTGCGCAAAGCGCCGGTGCAGGTGGTCGTCGTCGACCGCAACAACTACCACAATTTCCAGCCGCTGCTGTACCAGGTAGCCACCGGGGCCCTGGAGG
>JANNDE010000315.1:0-11922 GCA_031387395.1 Hymenobacter sp. | reverse complement strand
GAGCAGCGTTTCGTAGCGAATGAGCTGATTGAGGAATCCCGGTGCTTCGGCGTAGGCCGAGAAGCCGAGCACGAGGTCGACCCCATCTTTTTGGGCGAAGCCGCGCTGCATGAGGCGCAGCCATTGGTTGGTAGCCGGAATGCAGTCGGCATCGGTGAAGAGCAGGCGCGGGTGGCGGGCGGCCTTAATACCAAGCGTGAGGGCGTATTTCTTGGGCGCGAAGCCGTCGGGGGTGCGGGCGATGCTGACCAGGCGCACGGTGCTGGGGTAGTACTGGGCCAGTTGCTGAGCGTATAGATAGGTATCGTCCTCGCTGCGGTCGTCGATGAGGACGATTTCGAAGGCCGCCGGGTAGTCCTGCTTGAGCAGCAGCGGCAGCAGACGGCGCAGGTTGTCGAGCTCGTTGCGGGCACAAACGACGATGGACACGGGCTCGGCGGCGGGCCCTGCCGGGGACGAGCCGAGCGCATCGGCGGGCGCTTCGGGAGCGCGGCGGGCGAAGGGCCAGAAGAAATAAACGGCGTAGAACAGCTGCACCAGCACGCACGCCAACAAAAGCCAGAAAAATGGGGACGTGGGTATGGGTGGAAACAACAAAGCAGCGGGCACGAATGAGCCCGCAAAAGTACGGGACGCAAAACGGGCGGGTTACCTTTGCGGGAAGTAGCGAAGTCGGAACGTCATGCAGAGCGCAGCAGAGCATCTTTTGCTTCGTCGCAATCGTCATTGATTACTACCGCGGTAAAGATGCTTCGCTGTGCTCTGCATGACGTTCTTCTTCTGCATGACGTTCTTCTAATGACGTTCTACTAATCCGCGCCTCTCCTCCCGCATGACCTTCGACCTACTCGCCCAAGACCCCGCCACCAAGGCCCGCGCCGGCCGCCTCGAAACGGCCCACGGCCCCATCGAAACGCCCATTTTTATGCCCGTGGGCACGGCTGGCACCGTGAAGGCCGTGAGCCAGGCCACGCTGAAGGATGACGTGCAGGCCCAGGTTATCCTCGGCAACACCTACCACCTCTACCTGCGCCCGGGCCTCGACGTGCTGCGGGCGGCGGGCGGCCTGCACAAGTTCAACGGCTGGGACCGGCCGATTCTGACCGACTCGGGCGGCTACCAGGTGTACTCGCTGAGCAATACCCGGAAGATTAAGGAGGAGGGCGTGAAGTTTCGCTCGCACATTGATGGCAGCCAGCACCTGTTTTCGCCCGAGGGCGTGATGGATATTCAGCGCGTGATTGGGGCCGACATTATCATGGCCTTCGACGAGTGCACGCCCTGGCCCTGCGAGTACGACTACGCCGCCCGCTCGCTGGATATGACGCACCGCTGGCTGAAGCGCTGCATCGAGCGTTTCGACAGCACCGAAGGGCTTTATGGCTACGAGCAGAATCTGTTTCCGATTGTGCAGGGCAGCACGTTTAAGGACTTACGCATTCGGTCGGCCGAGTTCATCGCCGAGCAGGGCCGGGCGGGCAACGCCATCGGCGGGCTGAGCGTGGGCGAGCCCGCCGAGCTGATGTACGAGATGACCGAGCTGGTGTGCGACATCCTGCCCAAAGACAAGCCCCGCTACCTGATGGGCGTGGGCACGCCGGCCAACATCCTCGAAAACATCGCGTTGGGCGTCGATATGTTCGACTGCGTGATGCCGACCCGCAACGCCCGCAACGGCATGCTGTTCACCACACAGGGCATTATGAACGTGACGAACCTGAAGTTTGCCACCGATTTCACGCCCATCGACCCGGTGCTGGAGGGCGCGGCCAGCAATTTCTATACCCGCGCCTACGTGCGCCACCTCTTTCAGTGCCAGGAGATGCTGGGGCCGCAGATTGCCTCGGCCCACAACCTCACGTTTTACCTGTGGCTGGTGAAGGAGGCGCGCAAGGAAATCATCGCCGGCACGTTTGGCCCCTGGAAAGAGCGCATGGTGAAGCAGCTGATGACACGCTTGTAAAATCAAGTATGAATTATAAGAACGTCATGCAGAGCGCAGCGAAGCATCTTTACCGTAGTAAGTAATCCCTTCGATTTGATTGCGTTGCGCGGTAAAGATGCTTCGCTGCGCTCTGCATGACGTTCAAGTAATACGCTAATTCCGCCTAATGAATATCCTCGACAAATACATCATTAAGAAATTTCTCGCCGCGTTTTTCTTCTCGGTGGTAATTCTGGTGACGGTAATTTGCGTGATTGATTTCACGGAGAAAAACGACGATTTTATTCAGCATAATTTGTCGATGTCGAAAATTATTTTCGGCTATTACGTTTTTCTTTTTCCGTATTTCGCCAATCTGCTGTCGCCGATTACTATATTTATCGCCGTCGTATTCGTGACGGCGCAATTGGCGGCGCGCACCGAGATTGTGGCTATTCTGGCCAGTGGGGTGAGTTTTAAGCGGCTGATGCTGCCCTATGCCATGGGCGGCGCGGTGGTGGGCCTGCTGATATTCGGGCTGATTGGCTGGGTGCTGCCGCTGGGCAACCGGGCGCGGGTGCAATTCGAGAAAGCGTACATCAAATTGCCGTACCGGTTTCAGGGGCGCAACGTGCACATCAAAATCGGGCCGCGCAGCTACGTATACATGGAGAGCTACGATAACGTGAATAATATCGGCTTCCATTTCGCGCTCGAAACCGTGGATAGCACCATCCTCAAGCGCCGTCTCACGGCCGACGCTATTAACTGGGATTCGACTAAGCACGTGTGGCACCTTTCGCCGCAGCTGGCACGCACGTTTCGCGGCCCGCAGGATGAAACCCTTAAGACTATCGCGGCCCGCGACACGACCCTGAACCTGCTACCCGCCGACTTTGCCAGCACCTACAAGCTGGCCGAAACCATGACCCTGCCGGAGCTGAACCGCTACATCCGCACCAAAATCGAGCGCGGCGCCGACGACACCCAGATTTACCTCAGCGAGAAATATGAGCGGTATTCCTACCCGTTTGCCATCGTTATTCTCACCCTCATCGGCGTCACGCTCAGCGCGCGTAAGTCGCGGGCCGGCGTGGGTGGGCAAATCGCGCTGGGCTTCGTGCTGGCCTTCGTCTTCATTATTTTCGTGATGCTGAGCCGCAACCTGGCGCAGGTGGGCAGCCTCTCGCCCATTGTAGCGGCCTGGATACCCAGCACGGTATTTTCGTTAATCGGGCTGGCACTGTACCGGTTTGTGCCGAAATAGGCAGTGAGCGAATGGGTGAATGAGTGAATGAGTGAATTATGCTCAGTTGCCCTTACGACTCTACGCTCGCAGAACTCAGATTCCATTGCTTCGTCGGCTGCCAGTGCTTCCACTCATTCACTCTTTCACCCATTCACTCATTCACCCATTCACCCATTCACTCATTGATTAAGGACTACCTCAAGCTTCATTTCATTGTGCTCCTGTGGGGCTTCACGGCCATATTGGGCAAGCTGCTGACGGTGCCGCCGGTAGAGCTGGTGTTTTGGCGCACGCTGCTGGCGGCGGCCGGCCTGGCGGTGCTGCTGGTAGCGCGCAAGCTGCCGTGGCGCATTCCGGTGGGGCAGGTGTTGCGGCTGCTGGCGGTGGGCGTGCTGGTAGCGGCGCACTGGATAACCTTCTTTCTGGCGGCGCGCCTGTCGTCCGTCAGCGTGTGCCTGGCGGGGCTGGCCACGCTGGCGCTGTGGACCTCGCTGCTGGAGCCGCTGCTGCTGTGGCGACGAGTACGCGGCTACGAGGTGGGCCTGGGCCTGATTACGATGGTGGGCCTGTACCTGGTGAGCCAGGCCGAGCTCGACCAGCTGCTGGGGCTGGGCGTGGCGGTGCTCTCGTCGGGGTTGTCGGCCTTGTTCAGCGTGCTGAACTCGAAGCTGATTAAGACGCACCCACCGCTGCGGCTCACGTTTTACGAGATGGCGGGCGCGTGTTTGAGCATTGTATTGTTCTTCCCGATTTACAGTCGCTACTTCACCCAGGAGCAGGGCCTGCAGCTGGCCTGGCACGGCTACGACTGGCTCTGGCTGCTGCTGCTGGCGGGCGTGTGCACCGTGTACGCCTTCTCCACGTCGGTGGAGCTGATGAAGCGCCTCTCCCCTTTCGCCGTGAACCTGACCATCAACCTGGAGCCGGTATATGGTATTTCGATGGCGGCGGCCATCTACTGGCTGCACACCAAAGGGCTGCTGCACGCGCCGCAGTTCAGCGGCGAGCGCATGAGCACGGGCTTCTACATCGGCACGCTGCTCATCGTGCTCAGCGTGTTCATTCATCCGTTGGTAGCCCGGCTGATGAAGGACAAGGAACCCGATTTGGAGCCGGCCGTGCCAGTCTGAGTAGAAAGTTAAAAGTTGAGAGTTAAAAGTTAAAGCTCATGCGCGGTTAACTCTTCACTTTCGCGCTAAACTGCGGCCAGCGCGCCCTGCCACACCGTAAAATCAGCTGGCCACTCCATTACCGTCGGCTCGCCGGTCTCCCACAACCCATACACGGCCGAGCCCGAGCCCGACAAACTCGCATAAGTAGCCCCCGCCGCGTACAGCTGCTGCTTGATTTCGGCCAGCACCGGGTGGCTGGGCGTCAGGGCCGTTTCGAAGTCGTTGCTGACGGTGGCGCGCCAGGTGCTCATTGGTTGCGCCAGGGCCTCGCGCAGCGGGTGTTGCGGCAGTTGCGGAACGACGCGGGCGTAGGCTTCGGCGGTACTGATGTGTAGGTTGGGGTATACCACCACGCAGCCGGTGCCGGCCAGCTTCAAGTCGATTGTCTCGAACACGTCGCCTTTTTCCACGGCCAGCACGGGCTGGTTGCGGATGAAAAACGCGCAGTCGGAACCCAGGCGGCGGGCGTAGCTTTCCAGCGCTGCTACTGAAAGATTGAGGCCGAACAGGTCGTTGGCCGCCCGCAACGCAAACGCGGCATCGGCCGAGCCGCCGCCCAGGCCGGCCCCAATGGGCACGATTTTGTGCAGGTAGAGCTGCACCGGCGGCAGCGCGGGGAAGTCGGCCTGCAGCAGCTCGTAGGCCCGCACGCAGAGGTTGGTGGCCGGGTGGCCGGGAATGGGGCGGCCGCTGAGCGTGAGGCTGGTAGGCTGGCCGATTTCGGCCGGGAGAATTTCAAAAGCATCGGCCCAGGGCAGGGGCACGAAAACAGATTCGAGGGTGTGGAAGCCGTCGGGCCGGCGCTGGGTAACGTAGAGGCCGAGGTTGAGCTTGGCGTTGGGGAAGACGAGCATTGGGGAAGGGTTGAGTTTTGAGGGTTGAGAGTTGAGTTATGTTTGGGTAGCTCAATGCTCGTCCGGTTTCAGCTGGCAAAGTACCGAGTCCTACCTTTGTTTATGGCTGAGGCAACTCAACATTCAACCCTCAACATTCAACCCTCCCTCTACGCCCGCCACGGCAAGCGCCTGCTCGACCTAGCGCTGGCTACGCTGCTGCTGCTGCTCGCGCTGCCGCTGCTGGCGGGCGCGGCGGCCCTGGCGGCGGGGCAGAACCGGGGCCGCTGGCTGTTTCGACAGGCGCGACCGGGCTGGCATGGGCGGCTCTTCACCCTCTATAAGCTGCAAACCATGACCGACGCCCGCGATGCCGCCGGCCGGCTGCTGCCCGACGCGCAGCGCCTGCCGCCGCTGGGCCGCTGGCTGCGCGCCACCTCCCTCGACGAGCTGCCCCAGCTCTGGAACATCGTGCGCGGCGACCTGAGCCTGGTGGGCCCGCGCCCGCTGCTGCCCGAGTACCTGCCGCTGTACTCGCCCGCGCAGGCCCGCCGCCACGCGGTGCGCCCCGGCCTCACCGGCTGGGCCCAGGTAAATGGCCGCAATGCCATCGGCTGGGAAGAGAAATTTGTCCTCGACGGGTGGTACGTCGACCATTTATCGCTGGCGCTGGACCTGCGCATCCTGTGGCGCACGGCCGGGCGGGTGCTGGGCGCACGCGGCATCAACGCGCCCGGCCAGGCCACTACTACGGCCTTCCGGGGTAGTCCACCGCCCCCACTTTCCTCGTAAGTCTCCGCATGACCCAACTTTTCTTTTCTGATTACGACGTTTCGGAAGCGGCCCCACCGCTCGTTATTTTCGGCGCGGGCGGGCTGGGCCGCGAGGTGCTGCTGCTGCTCCAGCAACTCAACGACGCGCGGCCGACGTGGCAGCTGCGCGGTTTCTACGACGACCAGGCGCCCGCCACCCCCACCGTGGCCGGCCTCCCCTACCTCGGCACCAGCGCCGACCTCAATGCCACGCCCGAGCTGCTGGCCGTGGCCGTGGCCGTGGGCAGCTCGGCCAGCCGGGCGGCTGTGGTGGCGCGGCTGGCTTCGCCGCAGCTGAGCTTCCCCAGCCTGGTGCACCCGGGCGTGGCGCTGCATCCGCGCCAGCGCATTGCGCTGGGCGAAGGCTGCATCATTCAGCAAAGCTGCGTGCTCACCTGCGACATTACCCTGGGCCGCTTCGTGCTGCTCAACCTGGGTTGCACCGTGGGCCACGATGCCGAACTGGGCGATTTCTGCTCGCTGATGCCCCACACCAACGTGAGCGGCGCGGCGCGGCTGGCAGCGGGAGTGTACCTTGGCACGAATGCCACCGTGATTCAGGGCGTGCGGGTGGGCGAAAACACCATTGTGGGGGCCGGAGCGGTAGCCGTGCGCGACCTGCCGGCCAACATCACGGCCGTAGGCGTGCCGGCGAGGGCAGTAGGGAGTGTTGCGTTTTGAATGTTGAGGGTTGAATGAATCAACTGTTCCGTTTTCCAACTCAATAGCCCTCACAATGCAAAAGTCAGGGGTTGCGTGCGAAGTGTCGAATTGGCTACCCACCACATTTCCAACTCAACATTCAACCCTCAACATTCAACACTTATTACTACATGCGTAGCCAGGATTACGACCGTCTCTACCTCTCCCCACCCCACCTCGGCCGGCACGAGCTCAACTACGTGCATAAGGCCATTGAGGATAACTGGGTGGCCCCGGTCGGGCCGAATATCACGGGCTTCGAGGCCGACATCTGCGCGGCGGTGGGCGTGCCCTATTGCGTGGCGCTGCACTCGGGCACGGCCGCCATTCATCTGGGGCTGGTGTTGCTGGGCGTGGGGCCGGGCGATGAGGTGCTGTGCCCCTCGTTCACGTTCGTGGCCACGGCCAACCCCATCGTGTACCTGGGCGCTACGCCGGTGTTCGTGGACAGCGAGCCCGACACCTGGAACCTCTGCCCAGGGCGGCTGCGCGAGGCCATCGTGGACCGTATTGCCAAGGGCAAAAAGCCCCGGGCCCTCATCCTGGTGCACCTCTACGGCATGCCGGCGAAGCTGCCCGAAATCCTGGCCCTGGCCCGGGAATTCGATATTCCCATCCTCGAAGACGCGGCCGAGGCCCTGGGCTCGGAGTGGAAGCAGCAGCCGCTGGGCAGCTTCGGGCGGATGGGGATATTTTCCTTTAATGGCAACAAGATTCTGACCACCAGCGGCGGCGGCGCACTCGTGACCAACGACCGCGCCCTCGCCGAGAAAGCCCTGTTTCTGGCCACGCAGGCCAAGGACGCGGCCGTGCATTACCAGCATTCCGAAACCGGCTACAACTACCGGCTCAGCAATATTCTGGCGGGCATTGGGCGCGGGCAGATGGGCCTGCTGGCCGAGCGTGTGAAGCGCCGCCGCCAACTGTTCGACTGGTACCGCGAGCACCTGGCCAATATCCCCGGCATCACGGTGGCGCTGGCCCCCGAGCCGGCCGGCAGCCGCTCGAACCGCTGGCTCACCACCATCCTGCTGAACCCCGCCCTCCCCGACGGCCGCCCCAACCCCGCCACGCCCGAAACCCTGCGCCTGCACCTCGAAACCCGCAACATCGAGAGCCGCCCGCTCTGGAAGCCGCTGCACCTGCAGCCCCTGTTTGCCACCACGCCCATGTACGGCGGCGCGGTGTGCGCCGGCTTATTTGCCCGGGGCCTGTGCCTGCCCAGCGGCACGGCCATGACCGACGGTGACCTGCGCCGCGTGAAAGAAGCCCTGGCCGAGGCCGTAGCGCGGATTCTGTAGTCCGCGCCAGCAAACGCGGTGCCGTTCAGGTACCCGATGACGTGCGGGCGGGCGGACCTGGTGCTCACCGGGGTGGCTTGGGCTGCCCCGCGCCGGGCCAGCAGCAGGCCGGGCGGCACGAGCACGAGGAGGAATCGGGGCGTGTGGGCAGGCGGGAGAATGACTGGGCCGACGGTAGCAGCGAGGTAGCCCGGAACCCCGACCAAGCACGGCAGCTAAGCGGCGGGCAGCCGCGCCGCAAAGTCCGCGTCGAAGGCGCGGAAGTAGCGGCAGTTACGCAGCAGCATATCGTAATCGGCACGGGCCAGCAGGTCGCCGCAGTGGCCTTCGACGTACTGCTGCTTACCGTGCTGCTGGGTAGCCACTTTCAGCAGCTCAACCGATTTTTCGATGGTCATCACATCGGCCGCAACCACGCAATGCGCGCCGTAGTGGGCGTTGAAGCTGGCGATATCGGCCGCAATCAGCGCCTCGATGCTGTAGATATTGAGCAGCAAAAGGCTGCTAGCGCCCACCTGCTTCTGCACCTTGCGGAAATAGGCCCGCCTTTTCCGCAAGGTGCGCTTTGTTGGTTTCCAGCGCGTCGAGGTCGCGGATAACGACGACCAGATTAGGCCTTTCGTACTGGTACTCGCGGCGCAGCTCTCTGAAAGCACCCGCCATTTCCAGGTTGTCACCGGTCAGGTTCCGGACCAGCTCAAAGAATTCCGCCCGCCCGCCGTAGCGCGGCGCGAGCAGGCGCGCCACGACCTTCGTGTCGTTCGGCGATTCGCCGAGTAGCCCCACCCGGAAAACCGGCTTTGCTGCCTTCTTCGCCATGTGCCGCGCCCTAGTCGGGGTCTTCCAGGTTCGAGAAGCGCCAGAACTCGCTCAGGAAACCGCTGTCGCGCAGGTAGGCTTTGGCCTTCGCTTTCTTGGCGGGGCTCAGCTTGCGCATCTGCGTGCCCTTGCCGGGGATGAACTCGCAGATGGTGATACGGTCCAGCTCTTGCACGCGCAGCATGTCCAGCGTCTGCGGCGAGTGGGTCGTCATAATCACCTGATGCTCGTTTGATACCTCGCGGATGAGCTGGAGCAGCAGTTGCAGCTGGTCGGGATGGATGCCGAGCTCGGGCTCTTCGAGGAAGATGATTTTGTCGTTGTCAAAATCAGTTGGACCCTCGTTTAACTCGTCCTCAAAAATCCGGCTTTTTGTCACCAATTCTCCCACCAGGTAAAAGATGCGCTTTGTTCCATCCGACAGGGCACTAAATGGCAACCAATCACCTCCTACCAGATATTCCAGCATTAGCCCTTTCACCATTAGCTCATCCCGGGCAGAATTAGCGTAAACCTGAAATTGCTCACCCAGACGCACACATTCGATAGGCGATTAAGTAGGCAAATAAGCATTTAGCTCTGTGAGATGAATATTTATCCTGGTTGTAATGAATTTGTGAACAACGCCAGGGTCTGTGGAAGCAAAGTGATTTGCCGGGCTCCCGACATCGTAAGGCACCATCGAATTAATCAACACTCGCTCTAAAACTCCCAATTGTTGCCATTGCATCTCGGGGCCATCCATTATCGACATTCCCCCACTAGCATCGAATAAAAAATCAGTTCCCCGGTCAATCACTAGCAGCTGATGATTAGGCAGGCCATGCCAAATAGGCAATACGTCATATCCCACGCCCCAACGGCCAAAACGACCAGATGCAAGAAGTGCAACGATAGCAATGAATGGGTTTTCTGCTTCTGCAGTTTCAGCGTTGCCAAATGCTGTAATGGATAAAGGGAGATTCCGGGCTGGCATCTGCATACGTCCCGCTTTCTTACTGAGCTTACTCTCTTTGAATGCGATTTCGATTTCCTCTTTATCAATGGTAAAATCCACCTTGCTCCCAATGCCCCTGAATTTACCCTCGTGTAAATCCACCAGCTCGCTCAACAGCTTCATGAAGTTCGTCTTGCCCGAGCCGTTCTTGCCGATGATGATATTCAGCCCCGGCTTAAAGTCCACTTTCACGTCGCGCAGGGGCGGCACGTTGCGCAGGTGCGCACGCTTGATGTAGGGCGGTTGCGGGGTGGGCGCGGCCTCTGGTTTACTGGTTTTAGCCATAAGGATTTCCCGTGGTTGGGCGGGCGAAGATAGGCTGTACCTACATACGCGCACCTCCCCACCATACCGCAAGCCCACCGTACCGAGGTGCGCACACCTTGCGCATCTGCCCAAAGCCCCTCGCAGCGCGGTACCTCCCGTTTGCGCAATGCCCGGAGGGCACCGTACCTCGGTACACCCCAGTTCCGGAACGCCCGCAGCCCATCGCACCTCGGTACGGGACCCTTCGGCACAGCCCAAAGCCGACCGTACCGAGGTACGACCGGCTTTTGCATAGTCGGGGAGCAGAACGCACCTCGGTACAGTCGGCTCAGGCCTTCAGCGCGGCCTATATGGCTTTAGGGGCCTTTTTGTTGCCGCGCGCCTTCGAGAAATCGAAGAAGCTGTACACCTTCGCCGGCTCATCAAACGTGAGTTCGAGCTGGGCCTTGAGGCGGCGCTGGGCGCGGGCAATGGCGAGGCGGTCGTCGGCCAGGCCGAGCTGGGCTTCGGTGATGTCGCCCTCCTGCGTGTCGCGGGTTTCGTCGGCGGCGGTCAGCGCGTTGTACAGCTGCTGCGCATCGGCCCCGAGCGTGGGGTAGAGGGCCGCCTGCTGGGCCGCGTAGAGGCTGAGCAGCGCCTTCGACTCGGTGAGCAGCGTGGGCTGATTGAGGCCAGCGAGCCGGCTTTTGCCAAACGCCTTGAAGTCGGCATACACGGGCAGCTTGCGCAGCCGGGGCGTCACGTAGTCCTTCATCGTGTCGTCGACGAAGGCCAGCCACTGGGCGCGGGCCGTGCGGAAGGCCGCCGTGCCGCCGGCCGTGGATTTATTGCGGTCGGTGAGGTGCTCGTCGAAGCCGGCGAGGGCCGTTTCCAGCACGGCCAGCAGCGGCGCGAAGGCCGCCCCCAGGGCCGCTTGCTGCACGGCGCGCAGGCTGTACTGGGCCTGGGCTTTATAGTCGGGCCGCGCCATGCGCAGGCCCAGAAACAAGTTGTCGAAATAGGTAGAATACGCGCCTTGCATGTCAAAAAGAAGAGAAAAAGGGGTACCGGCCCGCTGGCCGGGCGCTGACCATCAGCCGCGTTGTAAGAGTACGACTAATTTTGCTGCCGGCCAACCCGGTGTGGCGCGAAGCTTGCATTTGCGGGCCTCGCGCGGCGGCGGGCCCGGCCACCCCGCCCCATTTGCCGTTACAGTCCCAGTCAACTTCTTGCTCCCATGAAAAACGCTCCCCTTTTCGCCCTGCTGCTGGCCCTGCCCCTGGCCGCCACCGCCCAGACCAAGCCCAGCAGCACCACTACCCCGAAAACCACCACCCCGGCCGCCACCGCCAATCCCGGCACCGAGCAGGTAACCGAAGTAACCGAAGACCTCGACCCCAACACCGGCAAGGTCATCCGCCGCACCACGCGCACCACGACGGTGCCGGCGGGCCCGGCCGCCCGCCCGGGCACCACGGTTATCAACCCCAACACCGCCCCCGCCGAAACGGTGAGTAATGCCCCAGCCAGCGACACGGCCGTTTCCAACTTCTTCCGGGAGCGCACCACGGTGGCCCGCCTCACCGGCCCGCAGCTGCTCGATGCCTACACCCGCTTCATCGAGAAGGTGCGCGAAGACCGCCGGGGCTGGACACCCGCCGGCTGGACCCGCGCCGCCAACGTGCTCAGCAGCCTCAACGGCCGCTACGAGCAGCTCCGCGGTGGTTATACCCTCGACGATAAGCTCACCATCCGGGGCGTGCAGGGCGAGTTTCAGGCCCTGCGCACCGCCCGGCAGATTTCCGGCCAGGTATCGGATAAACTGTAGCCGGCCGGGTTGCCCGGGCCCCAAACGAGAACCCCCGAC
>JANNDE010000607.1:0-1307 GCA_031387395.1 Hymenobacter sp. | reverse complement strand
GACGTGCGCCGGTGGGCCAGCGGTTTGAGGTGTCGGGCAGGGTAGCTGACCCCGAATGGCTCATTACGGCAATAACGCCGATGGCCTTGGCAATGTGCCCGAAAGTCAGTACCTTTGCGCCCCAATCAATTTTTTTCACCCCCAATTCACCCCCATCGTAATGGAACAAAGAAATTACGAGACGGTCTTCATCGTGACTCCCGTTTTGAACGAGAGCCAGGTGCAAGAAACGGTCGAGAAGTTCACTCAGGTGCTTAAGGAAAATAGCGCCGCCCTTTTATCCACCGAAGCCTGGGGCCTGCGCAAGCTGGCTTACCCGATTCAAAAGAAGAGCACCGGCTACTATTTCTGCCTGTCCTACACTGGCGAAGGCAACATCGTGGACGTACTCGAACTGGCATTCCGTCGCGATGAGCGCGTAATCCGCTTCCTCACCACCGTGCTCGATAAGCACGCCGTGGAGTACAACACCCGCCGCCGCAACGGCGAAATGAACCAGCAGAAGGCTGCCAAGGAAACCGAAGCCGTAGCCCAATAATCCAGCATCGACAATGGCATCTCCCGCATTCAACCGCAACAACGACCGGTCGGCTAATAACAAGCCCCAGGACAACCGCAAGAAATACTGCCGCTTCAAGAAAAACGGCATTAAGTACGTGGACTACAAAGACCCGAACTTCCTGCTGAAGTTTGTGAACGAGCAGGGCCGCGTGCTGCCCCGTCGCCTCACCGGCACCAGCCTGAAATTCCAGCGCAAAGTGACCCAAGCCATCGCGAAGGCCCGCCACCTCGCCCTGATGCCGTACGTAGCCGATGCTTTGAAATAAGTAGCTAGTAGAGAGTAGCAAGTAGTAAGACTCGCTTCACGGTGAAAATCTCATTACCCAATACTTGATACTTAATACCATAAAAACGACATGGAAATCATCCTCAAAGACGACGTTAAGGGCCTCGGGTACAAGAACGACATCGTAACCGTGAAATCGGGTTACGGCCGTAACTTCCTGCTGCCGCAGGGTCTGGCCATGCTGGCCGACAAGACGAACAAAAAAATCACGGCTGAAAATGTGCGCCAGGCCGCACACAAAGCCGATAAAATCAAAGGTGACGCGCAGGCTATTGCCGACCAGATTGGTGGCATGGTGCTCGAAATCCCTACCAAGGTGGGTGAGAGCGGCAAAATCTTCGGTCGCGTAACCACCCTGCAATTGGCCGAAGCGCTGAAAGCAAAGGGTGTGGACATCGACCGCAAGCGTTTGTCGTTCGACCAAGAGCCTGCTTCGGCCGGCGACTACACCGCGACGGCT
>JANNDE010000604.1:0-8078 GCA_031387395.1 Hymenobacter sp. | reverse complement strand
TGGCAGAATGAACAGGAATAAACTTTGCGGCAGCCATTTCATGCAGCTAAAGCTAGGCCCCATAACGCAAATACGGCCGCGCCTTGGTTGGCGCGGCCGTTTTTGCGTTATGGGTTTCCTTATGAAAGCAGACCGGCTATTCTTCCTCCACGTAGTCGAGGTCCTTGCCGTAGGTTTCGGGCAAGGTGCTGGCGCTAAAAAAGGCCAGCAGCAGCAGCACCGCCCCGATAACCGTGGCCGCCCCCACCATGCCCAGCGAGGGATTGCCCTTGAGCGCCTTGAAGGCAATGGTGACGAGCACGAGCGCGCCCCGCGCAAAATTGGGGGCCGTAGTGGCCACCGTCGAGCGAATATTGGTCCCGAACTCTTCGGCCGACACCGTGACGAACAGCGCCCAGAAGCCGCCCGTGAAACCCACGAAAAAGCAGGCGGCGTAGAACATCGTGGTGCTGGCCCCGTTCAGCCCAAACAGGTAGAAGGCCACCGCCATAGCACTGCCGATAATGAACAGCTGCAAAGTCCGCATCCGGCTTTTGAGCAGTTGGCTGAGGCCGCCGCTGGTGAAATCGCCCAGCGTGAGGCCGAAGTAGCACCAGGCAATGCTCAGCCCGCCCGTAACCGGCCCTTGCAGGTTGAACGCCTTGCCGAATTCCGGAGCCAGGGTAATGAGAATACCGGCCAGAAACCAGAACGGAATGCCCACGAACAAGCACCGCAGGTATTTCCAGAACCGCACGCCGTTGGTGAACAGGCTCAGGAAGTTGCCGCGCTTCGCGTTGCTCTGCTTGATTTGCTCGAACATGCCCGACTCGAACACGCCGGCCCGCAGCGCCAGCAGTGCCAGGCCCAGTCCACCGCCGATGAAATACGCGTTGCGCCAGCCAAACTCGCTGCCCACGAAGTAGGCCACCACGGCCCCGCTCACGCCCACCGGCGCTACAATCATGGTGCCGTAGCCGCGCTTTTCCTTGGGCAGCGTTTCGGCCACCAGCGTGATGCCCGCGCCCAGCTCGCCGGCCAGGCCCACGCCCGCAATCAGACGTAGCCAGCCGTACTGGTCGATGTTCTGCACGAAGCCATTGGCGATGTTGGCCAGCGAATACAGCAGAATCGAGCCGAACAGCACCGACAAGCGGCCCTTTTTATCGCCCAGTATGCCCCACAAAATGCCGCCCAGCAGCATGCCGCCCATCTGCATATTCAGCAGGTAGAGGCCCTGGTTGGTGACAGTCCCCGGCTCGGTAATACCGATATCGTTCAGGCTCTGCACCCGCACGATGCTGAACAGCACCAGGTCATAAATATCAACGAAGTAGCCCAGCGAAGCCACGATGACGATGGCGCTGAACAGGCCCACTTCGGGGCGCACTGCCTGCGGGTCGGCAATTCTGGTTTGGTTCATAGAAGGAAGCGTTAGATTAGCATGTCTCAACGTTACCTTTTATTTCCTAAAGGGTTGCGCCCAGCGGCGGGGCCTATACCCATAACTGGCCGCTCACCCCTGAGCCAGCCTGCCCAAATGCATGGCCCAGCGGGCCAAAAGGGCTTTCTGTTACCAAGCAGCCAGCCCGGCCAACCGATATTTATTTAGCATAATCTACCCGTTCGGGCCATGCTCCTGCCCGCATCCCGGCCCGTACCGTTTCTTTGCGGCCCTATGGCCGATTTTCACTCCCTCACTCCTTCCGACCTCACGCCCGCCCAGTGGCACCCCTTTCTGGTGGGCGCGGTGGCCCCGCGCCCCGTCGCCTTCGCCAGCACCATCGACGCCGACGGCCGCGTAAACCTGAGCCCCTACAGCTTCTTCAACGCCTTCAGCTCGAACCCGCCCATCCTGGTATTCTCGCCCGCAAACCGCGTGCGCGATAACACCCAGAAGCACACCCTACAAAACGTGCGCGAGGTGCCCGAAGTCGTCATCAACATCTGCGACTACGCGCTGGTGGAGCAGATGTCCCTCGCCAGCACCGAGTATGCCAAGGGCGTGAACGAATTTACCAAAGCCGGCCTCACCGAGCTGGCTTCCGAACTGGTGCGGCCGCCCCGCGTGGCCGAAGCGCCGGCAGCCTTCGAGTGCGTAGTGGAGCAGATTATCGAGCTGGGCCAGAACAACGGGGCCGGCAACCTCATCATCTGCCGGGTGGTGCGCGCCCACTTCCGGCCCGATATCCTGCTGCCCGATGCCAGCGGCATCGACCCCTTTAAGCTCGATGCCGTGGCCCGCCTCGGCGGCGACTGGTACTGCCGCGCCAGCGGAGCCAGCCTTTTTGAGGTGCCCAAGCCCAACCGCCACATCGGCATCGGCATCGACCAGCTGCCCGCCCACCTGCGCAACAGCGATGTGCTCACCGGCAATGAGCTGGGCCGCCTCGCCAACATTGAGCAGGCCGCCCTGCCCACGCCTGCGCAGGTCGAAGCATTCAAAACCGAGCCCATGGTGGCCTACCTCCTCAACAAGCACCACAACAATGCACCGGAGCTAAAGCAGCAGCTGCTGCAGTTAGGCCGCCAGCTGCTGGCCGAAGGGCGGCTGGTGGAGGCGTGGAAGGTGCTGCTGCCGCTGGAATAATTGGCCGTGCGTAGACGTTTTTCGTTAACCGGGGCATTATTCAGCTGCCCAATCCGCTGCCCGCCATGCCCAAATCCTCTAAACCCCGCGTTATCTGCCACATGATGAGCTCGCTCGACGGGCGCACCATCCTTAGCCGCTGGGGCCGGTCGCCCGATACCAAGGAGTATGAAGCCACCGCCGCCACTTTCGAAGCTGAAGCTTGGATGTGCGGCCGCGTGACCATGGAAAAGGACTTCACCAAAGGCCTGGCCCCCGACCTGCAACCCGTCAGCCAGCCGCTCGACCGCCAGGATTTCGTGGCCGACTACACCGCCGAGTCCTTTGCCATTGCCGTGGATGCTCACGGCAAGCTGGGCTGGAAAGCCGGCCACATCGACGACGACCACCTCATCAGTATCCTCACCGAGCAGGTGAGCGACGAATACTTGGCCTACCTGCGCAAACAGGGCGTGTCCTATCTGTTCGGTGGGAAAACGGAGTTCGACTTCGCGCTGGTGCTCGACAAGCTGGGCCGCCTCTTCCCCATCAAAACCATCCTGCTCGAAGGCGGCGGCCACCTCAACGGCTCCCTGCTCAAAGCCGGCCTGATTGACGAGCTCAGCCTGCTCCACTTCCCCGTGGTGGATGGCGCGGCCACCTCTGCCACCATCTTCGAGCAGGGCGAAAAGCCCGGTCCTCCCGTGGCATTCAAGCTGCTCAGCGCCGAGCAGCGGCCGCACGGGATTCTGTGGCTGCGGTATGCGGTGACGGGTTAGTTTCCTGGACCATATTCGCAAGTTGCGCGAGTAGCCAATTTGTCCCTCCAAGCGGTACAGCGCATGCCACATAAGGACGGGGCTTTCGCATCAGGATTCGGCAGCAGGTTTAGCCCGGCACTTTAGTACCGAGATGAGAGTCTGATTAGTTTCCGGGCACCTCCCGCTAATTCCGCACCGCAATCAGCAGCCCCAGTTCCTTATACCGCAGATTAAATTTCTTCGCAATCATCGCATTGGTCAGCGAGCCGCGGTAGATGTAAACGCCGCTGCGGAAATGCTCGTTGGTGAACAGCACCTCGTTGATGCCGCCGTGCTGGCTGATTTCCTGCAGGATGGGCGTGAAGATATTACTCAGGGCGTTGGTGGCGGTGCGGGGCACGCGCGAGGCGATGTTGGGCACGCAGTAGTGCACCACGTCGTACTTGCGGAACACAGGCTTGCTGTGGCTGGTCATCTCGCTGGTTTCGAAGCAGCCGCCCTGGTCGATGCTCACGTCGATGACGACGGAACCAGGGGCCATGCTGGCCACCATTTCCTCGGGCACCATGAAGGGAATGCGGCCGTCTTCTACGGCTAAAGCGCCGATGACCACGTCGGCCCGCCGGATTTGCTGGCTCAGGGCAAACGTATCCAGCGTGCTGGTATAGAGCTGCATGCCCAGGTTGTGCTTGAGGCGGCGCAGCTTGTAGAGGTGGTTGTCGAACACCTTCACCTCGGCTCCGAGGCCAGTGGCGGCGCGGGCGGCGTACTCGGCCACCGTGCCCGCCCCGAGAATAACGACCTGCGAGGGCGGCACGCCCGTGATGCCGCCCAGAATAATGCCCTTGCCCTCGTTGGAGCGGGCCAGATATTCGGCCGCAATCAGCATCACGGTCGAGCCCGCGATTTCGCTCATGGCGCGCACCACGGGGCGGGCCCCGCTGGGGTCCTTCATCAGCTCGAAGCCGATGGCGTTGATTTTTTTGCGGGCGAGGGCCGCGATGTAGTCCGGGGTCATCGAGCCCATTTGCAGGGCCGAAATCAGGGTTTGGTTGGGGTGGAGCAGCTCGATTTCTTCGAGCGTGGGCGGGGCCACTTTCAGCAGAATATCGGCCTTGAAAACCTCCTCGGTGGAGTAGGCAATCTGGGCCCCGACTTCGGAATAGGCGTGGTCGGCGTACTTGCTGGGCTCACCGGCGCCGGCTTCCATCACCACTTCGTGCCCGGCCGACACGAGGTGCTGCACGGCTTCGGGCGTGAGGCCGAGGCGGTTTTCCTGGAGCGAGGTTTCGCGCGGCAGACCGATGAACAGCTTGCGCTTGCGCGTTTCCACGGCCAGCATCGACTCCTGCGTGAAGTAGGCACGGCTGGTGGCCAGGGACTCAAATCCGGAAGGTAGCTGCTCGGGCATTACTGAAAATTAAAAATTATAAAACAAGAATTAAAAATTACCAACAATCAATAACAGTCAAGCAGAGCAGAAGCCGTTTTTAATTCTCAATTTATAATTTTCAATTCAACAACCCGGCTTTCGTCGGCCTGCACGGTTAGGCGTACTTCGAGGTAGGGCACTGGCAATAAAGCCGCCACGCGGGCAGGCCACTCCACCAAACAAAGATACCCCGAATCGAAATACTCGCTGGCTCCGATGCGTGCGGCCTCATCTTCCGAATCAATCCGATAGAAATCAAAATGATATACGGGCTGGTCGCGGGCGTCGCGGTACTCGTTCACCAGCGCGAAGGTGGGGCTGCTCACGTCGTCGACCACGCCCAGGGCGGCGCACAGCGCCCGGATAAGCGTGGTTTTGCCGGCCCCCATCTCGCCCTCGAAGGCAACTACCGAGCAGGCGGCTTCGGCAATGGCGGCGCGGAGCCGCGCGGCAGCGCTGGTCAATTCGGCCAGCGAGGGCAGGGAGATGGTGGCGGGTAGCATGGGGCAAATTTACCGCCCGGCACGCACTTTGCGCGGGCCGGATTTTGAAATACGGCCCGCACGTTCTCATCTTTATGGCCCGCTGTGCTGCTTAATTCGTTCAGTACAAATCGCCTGTTCCCGAATCCGTCCTTTCCCCACTGGATGGACTTCGCCCGGTAATTGCCCCGGAACGGCGGCCGTAATGCGGTTATCTCCCCATTTCTACCCAATCTTTTCGTCCATGCCCGGCTTTACTCCGTCGCTGCATTTTCACGGCCCCGCTCAAATTCGACTAATCTGGCCGCTGCTACTGGGACTGGGGCTGCTGCCACTGGCCGGCGCGGCCCAGCAAACGGCCCCGCTTGCGGGTTCCGTGCGCAGCGAGGCGGGCCTACCCTTGGAGTTTGTGACCCTCACCCTGCACCGGGCCGTCGATTCAGTAGTAGTGAAAACCGAGTTCAGCGATGCGCAGGGGCAATTTCGGTTCGCGGCACCGGTGAGCGGGCGCTACCTGGTGTCGGCGGCGCAGGTCGGCTACGGGCGCTTTTGGAGCCCGGTGCTGGCCGTACCGGCCGGCGGGCTGGAACTGCCCGCCATTGGCCTGCGGCCCAGCGCCGCTACAACGCTGCAGGAGGTAACCGTAACGGCCCGCAAACCACTGTATGAGCGCCAGGCCGGCGGCACCGTGATAAACGTGGCCGACAGCCCCCTGGCCGCCGGGGCCACGGCCCTGGAGGTGCTGGACCGCGCCCCCGGCGTGAGCACCGATGGCAAGGACAACCTGAGCCTGCGCGGCCGCCAGGGCCTACTGGTGGTGGTGGATGGCAAGCGTGTGCCCCTGGTCGGGGCCGACCTGGCCGAATACCTGAAATCGCTGCCCGCCGGGCAGGTGCAAAGCATCGAGCTGCTCACCAACCCGCCGGCGCAGTACGATGCCCAGGGCGGGGCCGGCGTTATCGCCATCAACCTAAAAAAAGACCAGCGCCTGGGCACCAACGGCAGCGCCGCGCTGGGCGTGGGTCGCGGCGGCTATGGCCGCTACACGGGCGGCCTGGCCCTGAACCACCGGCGCCAGAACATGAATATCTACGGCAACTACACCTTCACCGGGCGGCGCTACTTCACCCGCTACGATTTCGACCGCCAATACGCGGCCACCAGCCTGCTGCCCGCCGCCGCCAGCCGCCAATACAACGACCAGGTGTCGGAGCTGCGCTCGCACGCGGCCAGGGCCGGGCTTGATTTTACGCTCTCGAAACGCACGCAGCTGGGTGCGTCACTGACGGGCCTGCTTAGCCATATTGATAACAGCGTGGACACCCAGAGCGAGTTTCGGGGGCTCGATGGCACCCCGCTAAGCCGCTACACCTCCGGCACGACCCAGAAAATTGACCGGCCCAGCGGCAGCGCCAACCTGAACCTGCGCCATGCCCTGGCCGACTCGGCCAACGCCGCCGCCATTCTCTTCGATGCCGACTATGGCCGCTACCACACCACCCGCCTGCTGGCCCAGCACGCCGACTACTTCGAGCCCCGGTACGCCGCCACCCAGCTGGCGGGCGACCAGCGCACCGACCTGTCCATCGGTGCCCTGAAACTCGATTTCAGCCAGCCCCTGCCCCACCGCGCGCGCCTCGACGCGGGAGCCAAGGCTACCCGCGTGCGCAGCGACAACACCGTGGCTTTTTTTACTACCGAAAACGGGGTTACGACTTATAATCCGCTTATCTCGAAGGATTTTCGCTACGCTGAAAACGTGAATGCCGCGTACGTGAGCCTGCGCGCGGCAACGGCGCACACTACCCTGCAGGCCGGCCTGCGCGCCGAGCAAACCAACACGCGGGCCGAGCCCAGCGGCGAAGCGGCCCGCGAGCGGCACAACACGCAGCTGTTTCCGAGTGTATCGGTGCAGCGCACGCTCAGCCCGCAGCATGCGCTGGGCCTAGAGCTGGCCCGTCGCATCGACCGGCCCAACTACGGGCAGCTGAACCCGCTGCGGTTCTACGTCGACCCCATCTCCTACCGCGCCGGCAACCCCGATTTGGTGGCTCAAACCAGCTATTCGGCCGAGCTGACACATACTTATCGCCAAAAATTCATTTCCTCCCTGGCCTACGCCCGCACCGACCAGCCCATTGTGAATGCCGTGCAGCCCTCGCCCGACGGCGGCCGCCTGGTGGTGAACCAGGACGTGAATCTGACCTCGCAGGATTACGTGGCCCTGACCCTGACGGCCCCGCTGGAACCGGCCAAGTGGTGGACGCTCTACGCCAACGGGGTGTTCTACTACGCCCGGTTTCGGGGCCGCCTGGCCGGTACCTCCCTCGACCAGGACCAGCCCGCCTGCCAGCTGTCGGCCAACAACACGTTCACGCTACCCCACGGCTGGTCGGGTGAGCTGACGGGCACATTCCAGTCGGGTGAAATCTGGGGCTTCGAGCGCTCTACCGCGCGGGGGCAGGTGGGTGTGGGCCTGCAGCGCAGCTTCTGGGACAAGCAGGGCTCGTTGCGCCTGAGCGCCACCGATATCTTCTACACCAGCCCAGTGAGTGCCACTTCCACGTTTGTCAATTTCCGCGAAACCTTTACCCGACGCGAAGACCTGCGGGCCATCACGGCTACTTTCACCTACCGTTTCGGCAACGGCAAAGTAGCCGCCGCCCGCAAGCGCGCCGCCGGAGCCGAAGACGAGCTACGCCGGGCCGGAGGACTGTAACGCTACGCTTAATGAGGAATGAGGAATGAGGAATGAGGAATGAGGAATGAGGAATGAGGAATGAGGAATGAGGAATGAGGAATGAGGAATGAGGAATGAGGAATGAGGAATGAGGAATGAGGAATGAGGAATGAGG
>JANNDE010000312.1:0-8522 GCA_031387395.1 Hymenobacter sp. | reverse complement strand
TTTGGCTTTGGTTTTTGGGGTGTTGGGGGTGTGTGGGTGTTGGGGTTTTTGGTTTTGGTGGTTTAAAGGGGGGGTGGTGGGGTGGGTTAAATAAACCAATACAATATTACACCCTCGCCCACCTCCCGGTCTTCTTTTTCATTAAGGCCGATTTTCGTCCATGCCGGCAAATCGGCCATACCTACGTAGCCGATTTCCTCCTGCGCCAGCGGGTGGGCGTAGTAAGTTTCGGTGAGCTCGGCCAGCATTTCTTCGAAGAAGCGGCCGGCATGCAGCGTGTTCCAAGTAGTGCCGGGCGGGGTGCCGCTGGCCAGCGCGTGCAGCACCGCATCCTGTTGCTCAGTATTCAGCGCCGTGAAATCAGCCTGAAACTGCGCCTGTGCGATTTCCTGAATGCCGCCCAGGCCCATCCGATAGGCCTCGCGGTCGGGGGGCAGGGCGTCGTAGCGCCAGCCATCGGCGCGGCCTTCGGCCAGGCGCTGGTCCACGGTCGGGGCCAGGGCAATGGGCGCTTCGGGGCGGTCGGGCTGCGGGAAAAGGCGGGCGGCCACGGCTTCGAGCAGGGCATAGTTTTCGGGGGGCAGAAACTGCGGGGTGTAGGCGGCGGGCGCGTCGAGGCGGGCCTGCACGGCGGCACGGGTGGCCGCGGAAACGTGCGGCGTATCGAGCAGCGCACGCACGGTACCGCTGGAATAAGTAGGGTTGGGCATCAGTAAAGAAGAAAGGCCGGGGCTAAAACCGCGCCGCCCGGAACGGCTCAGCTAATAACTGCTTACGAGCAAAATCGTCCCAGGGCTGGACGTTGGTACCGGGCTGGGCCCCGATACTGAAAAAAAATGGCCGAAACGACAGTATCCCCGCGTCCTGTGCACCAGAAAAACGGGCTTCACGGTGCGCGGATAAAGCAAAAAGCAGCCGACCTCAGGGCCGGCTGCTTGCTCAAAGTAACAGACGCGGGCAGTGCTTACTTAAACAGCGCCAGCGCCTTAATGAACGTTTGCGACACGCCCCAGGCCAGGGGCAGGCCCACGTAGAGCCAGGCCAGAGCCGCGGAGCCGCCCGAACCGGTTTCGGCGGCGGGAGGGGTGACAGAATTAGGTTGCGGATTCATATCGAATTCAATTTAGAGGCTGAAAGACGGAGGCTTAGTGGGCACCGGGCGCTATCGTGACCGGACCTTTTTCGTAGTACCGCTCGTTCACGGCCGCCACGATGATGTTGGCAATGAAGCCCACCACCAGCAGGCCGGCCATGGTGTAGAACACCGTTTGGTACATGGCCGCGCCGGTAAAGCCTTCGGCCTTGCGGCTATCGGACAGGTAATGCACGATGAGCGGACCGAGCACGCCGGCGGTGCTCCAGGCCGTGAGCAGGCGGCCGTGGATGGCTCCTACCTGGTATTTGCCAAACAGGTCGGATAAATAGGCCGGAGCCGTGGCAAAGCCGCCGCCGTACATGCTGATAATCACGCAGGCCACCACCACAAACAGCGTGAGTTGCGCATTGATGCCCAGCGTGGGGGCCAGGATGTAGAGCACCACGCCGAGGCCAAAGTAAATGGCATACGCCGTCTTGCGCCCCAGCTTATCCGAAGCCGACGACCAGAAGAAGCGGCCCAGCAGATTGAACAGGCTGAGCAGGCCCACAAACCCGGCCCCGGCCGCCGCGAGGGCGGCGGTATCCATGCCTTTGCCTTTATTCGTGCCGGAAATAACGGCCTGAATGAGCGGCGAGGCCGTTTCGAGCAGGCCGATGCCGGCCGTTACGTTGCAGAGCAGCACCACCCACAGCATCCAGAACTGCGGCGTTTTGATGGCATTGTCGGCCGAGACGTTGGCCGTGGTAATCAGGTCGCTGTGCTCGGTGCCGGGCACGTAGCCGGCGGGTTTCCAGTCGTCGGCGGGCACGCGAATGGTCCAGACGCCAAACTGCATGAAAATCAGGTAAATGATGCCCATCACGATGAACGTGGGGGCCACGCCCAGCGGGGCCGAGCCCTTGAAGTGCGTCATCAGGTTGTTGGCCAGTGGCGAGCCAATCATCGCGCCCCCACCAAAGCCCATGATGGCCATGCCCGTGGCCACGCCCTTGCGGTCCGGAAACCACTTAATCAGCGTGCTCACCGGCGAAATGTAGCCAATGCCTAGCCCGATGCCGCCCACGAAACCGTAGCCGAAATACAGCAGCCAGATATTGTGCAGACTGATGCCCAGCGAGGCAATCAGAAAGCCGCCGCCGAAGCAGAGCGACGAGGCCAGCATGGCTTTGCGCGGCCCCACGCGCTCCAGCCACTTTCCAAAAATGGCCGCCGAAAGGCCCAGCAGCACAATGGCAATGGAAAACGTGATGCCGATTTGCAGCGGCGTCCAGTCGTCGGGCGTGGGCTTGGTTGGGTCGCCGCTGATGAGCGCGCCCAGCGGCTTGTTGAATACGCTGAACGCGTAGGCCTGCCCGATGGCCAGGTGAATGGCCAGCGCCGCCGGCGGCACCAGCCAGCGGTTGTAGCCCGGGCCGGCCACGGTGCGGCTGCGGTCGAGCAGAGATGAGGAGGTTTCGGCCATGTAAAAAGCGGGAATTGAGTTGAGAGAAAATGAAAAATACCGTTGCTGCTATATCTAACGTTCTGGAAATGGGCAACAAGTGGCAAGGTAATCCGCTGATTAGGTGGTTAACTATCCGCGGCGCGAAAACTTTGCTAAACTGGTATAGGTGCCTTTAATCTTTAATGAGGAAGGGAGGATGAGAATTCTTTACTCCTCATCCTCCCTTCCTCATTAGCGAAACGTTACTCGTCGCTGCTGAGCTTGCCACCGGTTACGTGCACGAGCGAGCCGGTCATGAACGAGCCGTCCTGCGAGGCCAGCAGCACGTAGGCCGGCGCCAGCTCCTCGGGCTGCCCGGGGCGCTTGAGGGCCACTTCGTGGCCAAACTTGGCAATTTCCTCGCGCGGCATGGTAGCGGGGATGTTGGGCGTCCAGACCGGGCCGGGCACCACGCAGTTCACCCGAATGCCTTTCTCGCCCAGATACAGCGCCAGGCTCTTGGTGAGGGCATGAATACCGGCCTTCGAGCAGGCGTAATCTACCAGAATCGGAATGCCCGTAATGCCCACGATACTGCCCGTATTGATGATGCAGTCGTCCTTCTGGAGGTAGGGAATCGCGGCCTGCGCCATCCAGATGTAGCCGAGAATGTTGGTGTCGAAGGTGCGGCGAATCTGCTCTTCCGGAATGTCCTCGAACTTGGCCTGGCTCATCTGGAAAGCGGCGTTGTTCACCAGAATGTTCAGCCCGCCCAGCTCGGCCCGGGTGCGGCGCACGGCCTGCTTGCACTGTTCGGGGTCGCGCACGTCCATTTGCAGCAGCAGGCACTTGCGCTTTTCTTTTTCGACCAGTTGCCTGGTTTTTTCCGCATCTTCCACGTTTTCGTTGAAGACGATGGCTACGTGCGCGCCCTCTTTGGCGAAGGCAATGGCCACGGCCCGCCCAATGCCCGAGTCGGCCCCGGTGATGATGGCCACTTTGTCCTTCAGCTTGCCAGCGGCTTTGTAGCTGGCCAGGTCCGACTGCGGCTGCATTTTCATATCGGCCTGCCTGGCCGGGTAGGGCAGCTTCTGGGCGGCGGCCTTCATGTCCTTGGCCGTGGGGCGCTCGGGCTTGGCGGAGGCGACTTTTTTGGCCGGCACGGCCGGCTTCTTGAGGGCGGCAGCAGCCGCGGGGGTTTTCTTCGTAGGCATGGCGGGTAGGAAAACGTGATGCCCGGCTTACGCAGAAAACCCGCGAATGGCTGCCGCCGGTCCGCTTATTTACTGCTGTTACGCACCCGGGACGAGATGGCGCGGGGCCGTGCCCGGCAGGGCCGTGCCCCGTGCCGGTTATTGGCAGGCCGCTGGCCTGCAGGCTTTGCCCGACACCCACGCCTATCGTGCTAACGGGTGGGCCAGAGGCCCACAAATAGTAGACACGGGGCAAAACCCTACCGGGCAAAACCCTACCGGGCACGACCCTACCGGGCACGACCCTGCCGGGCACGGCCCCGCGCCATCTTCACCAAGCTGCTTAACGTCAGTTATTTACTCATTCGGCTCCAGCGCGGGCTCTGAGGCGGCGCAGTGCCACGCGGCGGTTACGGGGGCGCTGGGCGGGGTCGGCATTGTCGGCTACGGGCTGGGTACCACCGCACCCCACCGGCCAAAGCTGAGCCGTACCCACGCCGTGGGCCGTGAGGTAGAGACATACGGTCTTGGCGCATTGCCGCGAAAGCTGGCGGTGTGCTCGCCCACCACGCCGTTGCCGGTTGCCAATGGTGCCCGCGCCTGTGCTACACTCACCGGCAGGCCCAAAAGCCCCGCTGCCAGCAGCTAAAGCCTCAATCGTGCAGCGGAATAGCGCAGCTCAGGTATAGCACCCACAGTGCGGTTTCCAGGTCAATGGAAGTGCGATGTAGAGGCGCCTCTACATCCTGTACACTAACTTAAAGCCCATTATAACAAAGATTTAGGCTCGGATGATATGTGGCCAATACGGGTCGTTGCCTGTGGGAAACCTACTTAAACTCGTGCCCGCAGTGAAAGCAGTGGTAGCGCTTGCCGCGCACCGGAAACCGCAGCAGGACCGACAGCACCGACTCCCAAAACCCGTAGGTGTTGCGCGTAGCCGCCCCGTAGGCCACATCCGACGACCCGCAGCGGGGGCAGCGGGGCGTCACCGGGTCGGGCGCATCGGCGGCGAAGGAGGCCACATCGGGCCCGGTGGCCCGGGGCAGGGGCTCGGCCCGCAGGATTTCAAGCGCCGCTTCTGCATCGGCGTGCCGCACGTGCAGCCGCACGCCGCCCGTAATCGGGCTGTACAGCGGCATCATCGACACCAGATTCTCATTGCTCAAAAAGCACGGAATACCGGCTGCCTCCAGCCGGGTGCGGGCCAGGTTGGCCGCTATCGGCTCGTAGAACGATTCGAGAAAAACGACGGAATCGGGGCTGGACACTTTGCGAAGGGTTGAGTTTTAAGGGTTGAGGGTTGAATTGGGCAGGTCGGTTCCAACAAAGGATAATGGTTGGCTGCCAACTCAACCCTCAACCCTTAAAACTTAACCCTGATTACTTTGGTTGTTGCCGGGTGGCGGCATCGATACCCTGCACGGCGCGGCTGGCCTGCAGGCCCACGAATTCGGCCTGGCGGGCCCGTACGCGCACTTCGTCGCGGGCCGGCATGTCGAGGCGCACCTGCTTCAGCTGGTCGTTCAGGCGTTGGTACACGGCGCGGGCGTAGTCCCAGTCACGGTCGGTCCAGGTGGTGCGCCGGGCGCGGGTTTCGCGCACCAGCTGTCCATACACGGCGGGTAGGTCCTGGGGGGTGAGGGCGTTAATCTGGCCATTGTAGGGGCCCAGCAGCTTAGCCTCCATGGCCAGCTGCTGGCGCGGGTCGAGGGGCCGGGCGCGGCGGGCGCGGTTGGCTTCGTTGTAGGCAGCGGTGGCTTTGCCCACGCGGGCCAGCTTGTGGGCGGCGGTGCGGGCGGCGGTGTCCAGCTCGTGGCCGGCCTCGCGTGCGGCTGCCCGGCGCTCGTTGGGCGTCGAGTCGCAGGCCGTGAGCAGCAGCGTGGCCAGCAGCACGCTGCCGTAAGATTTCAGGCGTCGCAGCGGACTACACAATTCACTATTCATAGCACAGGCACAGTAAGAGTAGGGCGCAAATTACGGCCCTGCCGGCCGCATCTGCCCGCTACTGCTGCGCCAGCCGAAAGGTGAGCGTCAACTCGTATTCGGCTACGATATCCTGGTTGGCTACCTGGGCCGGTACCCACTCGTCGGGAATGGTTTTTACCACTCGTAGCGCTTCCTCGTCGCAGCCCGCCCCAATGCCGCGCAACACGCGGTGGTTGGTGGCTTTGCCCTGCGCATCCACCGTGAAGCCGATGGTGACCCTGCCCTGCACGTTGCGTTCCTGGGCCTGCTGTGGATACTGCAGCTGGCTGGTGTAGGCCACCATAGCAGCATCGCCACCGATATACAGCGGCGGCCGGTCCACCATGCGGCGCTGCCACTGGCCCGGGGCCAACTCGGTATTGTAGGTCAGGTCGCCCGAGGGGCGGTAAAACAGCAGCTGCCTGGACGTATGGTCGTAGCGCTGCACCACCACCATTTCCTTCGACGCCGTGATGCCGTAGTATTCCCACACGCCTACCTTAATACGCTTTTCCAACATGCCGCTTTCCCATTTGGTAGTGCGCATTTTCTGCCCTGAAACTGGTCCGGCCGCAAAAAACAAAAATAGAATAAACAGGGAGTAGGCATGCTTTTTCATAGTCAGTGGATAGGGCTTGAAGAACGAGGGGCCACCAATACCGTCCGAAAACGTTTGCGGAATCGAAAGGTAATAAAAAGTTCTATTTATGAAGCAGCTGACCGCTGACTCTACTTCTTGAAAAATGTCACTAATAAGCTAATTAATATTCAAATTTCATTATAAATTCAGTGTATAACTTACTGAGCGGGAGCTATATGCGAAATGTATTATTTTAACCACACAGCTGGTCTGGAAAGTGTGGAAAAAGATGCCCTTTATCGGAGGGTAAAGAAGCTAATTGAAAAGTCATATTTAAACGACGCCATAATGCGCTAAAAAAATAGTTTATCCGGTTGTCCGCAGCGTCATATTGGGCGCAAACAGCCACTGAGCATACGTTTGCTCCAGCCCCAAAGCCACGGCTGATTTGCCAGATGAATAGCATTAAACCATGGCTGCCCGGGCCGCGCCCGATGGCTCAGCGCTTGCAGCCTGGTAGCTGGCAGCGGCGGCCGCACTGCCGGCCGTCGGCTACAAACGCGCCACATTCAGTGAGTAGCCAGAATGAAGTAGCCAGTAGTAAAACACGAGATGGCGAGGGGCTGTGCCCCGTGCCGGTTATTGGCAGGCCTCCGGCCTGCAGCCGTTGCCCGACACCCGCGCCTATCGTGCTAACGGGTGGGCCAGAGGCCCACAAATAACCGGCACGGGGCACAGCCCCGCGCCATCTCCACCAAGCTGCGTAACATCAATCAGTGAGTAGCCAGAATGAAGTAGCCAGTAGTAAAACTGTCATGGCATAACGGTCAACTGCATGAACAAAATCTTGCTACTGTTTACTGCTGACCTGCTACTTACCAGCGTGGTTGCCCAAAAAACGGGCAGACAGCTCATCAGCTATCTGCCCATTGCGATGGTGGCCAAGCGGCCGTGGCGGCGGTTGCTAAAACAGCTCGGCCGCTACCCGCCGAATGCTCTCCGCCTTGCCCATGCTGTAGTAGTGCAGGCAGGGCACGCCGTGGGCCATCAGCTCGCGGCTCTGGTTCAGGCACCACTCGATGCCGATGGCGCGGGCCGCCTCGTTGTCGCGGCACTGGCTGATGGCTTCCACCAGCGGCTCGGGCAGGTTGAGGAAAAAGGTCCTCGGTAGCATGGTGAGCTGACTTTTGGTCGTCAGCGGCTTCAGCCCCGGGATGATGGGCACGGTGATGCCGGCATCGCGGCAGGCTCTTTCGAACTTAAAAAACTCCTCGTTATCGAAGAACATCTGGGTCACGATGTACTCGGCCCCACGGTTCACTTTGTGCTTGAGGAAGCGGAGGTCGGAGGCGTAATTCGGGGCCTCAAAATGCTTCTCGGGGTAGCCGGCCGTGCCAATGCAGAAGTTGGTGGCCCAGGTATCGTCCTGTTCCTCATCCAGATACTCGCCCTTGTTCAGGTTGGCCACCTGGCCGATGAGGTCGCAGGCGTAGGCGTGCCCGTCGGGCTCGGCCTTGAAATGGCCTTCCGATTTGATGGGGTCGCCGCGCAGGGCCAGGATGGAATCGATGCCCAGGAAGTGTAGGTCAATCAGCGCGTTCTCAGTTTCTTCTTTCGTGAAGCCGCCGCAGATGAGGTGGGGCACGGTGTCCACGTCGAACCGGTTTTTGATGGCCGCGCAAATGCCCACCGTGCCGGGGCGGCGGCGCACGGTTTTCTTCTCCAGCAGGCCGTTGGGATGGTGGCGGTACACATATTCTTCGCGGTGGTAGGTCACGTCGATGAACGGCGGCTTGAATTCCATCAATTCGTCGAGCAGTTTAAATATAGTCTGCATGGAACCGCCTTTCAGCGGCGGCAAAACCTCGAATGATATGAGCGTCCGACCGGCCGCTTTTTCCAGATAGTCGATTACTTTCATTTTTGAAATTGTTGTTTGTTTTGGCCAAAAGTGGGTGGGCAAAAGTAAAAATTCCCCATCCAAAGCGGGTTGAACGGGCGGGCGGATTATTTTTTTGTAAAAGGCCCGATTCCTGAAATTGGTTGCAGGTTGTTTCAACTAAAATTTCGTCATTTGCCCAAAGAGTTTTTTCCTCGTGACCAACCGCTCAACCAATATTGCCATCATTGCCATCGTCGCCGCGCTCGCCGGGGTTTTCTGGTGGGCATCCCTCGACAAAGGCAAATTTGATTGGGAAGAACATTTTCGGGAAAAAAAAGACCAGCCGTATGACCTCACCATCATGCAGCGGCTGCTCA
>JANNDE010000573.1:0-8407 GCA_031387395.1 Hymenobacter sp. | reverse complement strand
GGCCGTCGGCCAGGCGCTTTCCACCCGCCAACAGCCGGTTGCGCCCGCTGCGTGGCCGGTTTATGCTTACATTTAACCATTGAATTCTATCCATTTTCTTCTCTGCGCTTAAAAGCATGACTCTACACCTACGTTCCTGGTTGCAGGGCTGGCCGCTGCTGGCCGGGCTGGTACTCGCCGCGGGCACGATGCCAACGGCCCAGGCCCAAACCTCCTGCCCCATCGCGGCCTCCTGCACGCCGGGCAGCGCCAGCAGCAGCCAGGCCTCGTTTTTCGGCATGGGTATTCTCAACGTGACGGTGGGCAACAGCCTCATCAACAGCACCACGCCCAACTATACCGAAGGCTACAAGGACAACAGCTGCACCAAAAACGCGGCCCTGACCGTGGCCCAGCCCTGCGCCATCAGCGTGCGCACGGGGCCGAACGCCATGGAAAACGTGCGCGTCTGGATTGATTACAACAACGACGGGGCCTTTGCCGGCACCGGCGAGCTGGTGTTCAGCTCCGACAACGCCACGCTGCACACGGGCACCTTCACGCCACCGGCCACGGCCGTGCTGAACACTGACCTGCGCCTGCGCGTGGCCGCCGACTACGCCAACGGCATCGTGCCCACCGCCTGCTCGACGCCCCAGTACTCGCAGGACGAAGACTACAGCATCCGCCTTTCGGCCAACAGCAGCCCCCCGATAGCCGCCTTCACGGTGAATGCCAGCACTACCTGCACCGGCAACGTGCAGTTCAGCGACGCCAGCCAGAACGTGCCCACCAGCTGGCTCTGGACCTTTGGCGACGGCACCACCAGCGCCCTGCCAAACCCCGCGCACAAGTACGCCACGGCCGGCACCTACGCCGTAACGCTGAAGGCCGCCAACGCGGCCGGCAACACCACCAGCGCCGCCACCGCCATCACCTACAACACCACGGTGCCGCTGGCGGCCGGCTGCACGCCCGTGACGCAGAGCTATTTTGCCAACTACGGCATCACCCGCTTCCGGCTGGGCACTATCGACAATTCCTCGGCCGATGGCAGCGCCGGCTACCAGGATTTCACCTGCCCCCAGCGCACCGAGCTGACGGCCGGCGTTAACTACCCGCTGACCATCACGACGGGTGGCACCAACCTGCACGACGTGCGGATGTATCTCGACCAGGATAACAACGGCACGCTCACGGCCGCCGAGCAGGTTTATGCCAGCGCCATCACCCCCACCCCCGGGGTCGCCACTACGTTCAACCTGCCCGCCGGCATCGTGCTCAACCAGCCCCTGCGCCTGCGCGTAGTGGCCGATGCCATTGGCAATACCACCGGCCCCTGCGCGAACCCGGCGAGCGGCCAGGCCGAAGACTACACCGTCATCGTGCGGGCCAACACGCTGCCACCCAGCATCGATTTCAACAGCAACTACGTGTCCGGCAGCTGCGTGAACCCGGTGCAGTTCACCGACAAAAGCGCCAACCTGCCCACCTCCTGGCTGTGGAGCTTCGGCGATGGCGGCACCAGCGCCCAGCAAAACCCCTCGCACCAGTACGCCGCTACCGGCACCTACAACGTGACGCTGGCCGCCACCAATACCTTCGGCACCAACTCGGTTACGCGCCAGAATGCCGTGAGCGTGCAGGTGCCCTGCATCAACTACTGCAGCGCCAACGGCGCAGGCCCCCCCGGCCCCAGCGGTCCGGTGCAGAGCAGCCCGTTCTGGATTACGAGCCTGAGCGTGCCCGCGGCCAGCTACGTGAATGCCTCGGACAACAGCCCCGGCGGCTACGCCAGCTACGTAACCAACCCCATCACGGTGGTGCCCGGGGCCACGGTGCCCATCACGGTGGCCACCAACGTGGGCGTGGTGCACCGCACCGCCGTCTGGCTTGACCTGAACCAGAACGGGGCCTTCGATGCCAGCGAGCTCGTGGCCACGGGCATCAGCACCAACGGCACCACGGCGGGCACCTTCACGGGCTCGTTTGTGGCACCCGCGGTCACGCGCACCCTCACCACCCGCATGCGGGTGCTGGTGCAGGCCAACGCCAATACCAACGTGCCCAGCCCTTGCAGCGTGAACCTGCTGAACGCCGAGGTGGAGGACTACCTGCTGCGCGTGCAGCCCCTGGCCACCCGCAGCGAGCTGGCCCTACCCAGCCTCAGCCTCTACCCCACTCCCACCCCGGATGGCCACCTGCGCCTCGCCCTGACCGATGCCCGCGCCGCCGGCCAGTACGGCACCGAGGTTCGCAACCTGCTGGGGACCCTGGTCCTGCACACAGACCTGCGCCTGGGCACCACCGAGGCCGGGCTCGACCTGAGCGCCCTGCCCCCCGGCGTGTACGTGCTGCAGCTGCGCAATGCCCGGGGCCAGACCGCCACGCGCCGCGTGGTGCGGCAGTAGGCTGTCCGGTAATCAATCCTCTTCTCTTTTCAATCCTGTTTATGTTTTCAACCTTACTAGGCCGCTTGCGGAAGTCGCTGCTGCTGCTGGTCTTGCTTATTTCGGCCGGGTATCAGGCCCGGGCTACCCACTTGCTGGGCGGCGAGATGAGCTACCGCTACCTCGACGCCAATGGCCCGGCGGCCACGCCGTTCCGCTACGAAATCACGGCCAATGTGTACTACAATGGCCTGTACACGCCGGCCAACCCCAACGGCGTTGCGGCCCCGCCCGATAAAATTCAGTTCGACCTGTATAACAAGTCGAGCACGACCCGGATTTTAGTGGTCCTGGCACCGCGCGTCGCCGCGCTGGGCAACCCGGTGTATCCGCCCACGCCGCAGGGCTGCGCCGTGCAGGGCCCCAGCCAGCCGTTCTACCTGGTCAAGTACGTACAGGTCGTGAACCTGCCGGTGTCGTTCGACGGCTATTATGCGGTGTTCTCGCTGGCCGCCCGCAACACCACGCTCACCAACATCAGCAACGCCGGCAGCCCCACCGGCCCCGGCGGTACCGTGCCCCTGACCTTATATGTGAGCATGGCCCCGCCGCTGATTTCGAACCGCTCGCCGGTGTTTTCTGATACGGCCGTGGCCATCGTGTGCCAGAACGACACCACCATCTCGCTCAACAACGCCGTGGACCCCGACGGCGACCGGCTGGTCTATTCTTTTGGCACCCCCTACGGCGCCATTACCACGCCGGCCACTTTTCCACCACTGCCCCAGTCGGTGCCCTACAACGCGGGCTACAGCGGCACTGCCCCGTTTGGCCTCAGCACGGGCAACTTCGCCATTATCAACGCCAATACTGGTATTGCCAAGTACGGGGCCACCACCAACGGGCTCTACAGCGTGGCGGTAGATGTGGCAGAGTACCGCACCATCAACGGGCGCGAGGTGCTGATTGGCACCACCCGGCGCGACCTGCAGCTGGTGGTGTCGACCTGCCCGCCCACGCCGCCGCCCGTACTGCCCCCAACCGTAACGACGCCACGCAACTACACGATTGAAGAAGGCGCCACCCTGAGTATTCCGATTACGGCCACCCAGGCCACGACCGGCCACCCGCTGGTGCTGACCGTGAACAGTACCCTGCTCGACGGCAGCGGGCCATTCAACACGACCTTCAATGGCAACCCGGGCACCGTGCAGGCGGGCAACCTCACGGGCACGGCCACGGCCACCGGCACCGGCTCGGTGTCGGGCACGTTCGTGTTCAACTCGGCCTGCGGCAATGGCCGCGACACGCCCTACGACCTGAGCGTGACCGTGCGCGACAACGGCTGCGGCGGCAAGCTGACCTCCGACGTATTCCGCATCACGGTTGTCCGCGCGGCGGCGCCCACCGGTTTCAGCGGCCCCACTACGGTGTGCGACCGCACCACGGTGCGCACCTACACGGCCACTGGCCCCGCCTCGCCCACTTACCGCTGGCGCGTGGTGGGCGGCACCATCAGCAGCGGCCAGGGCACGGCCAGCATCGGCGTGACCTGGCCCGGCACGGCCACCACGGGCAGCGTGTCGCTGAAAGGCGTGTCGGCCCGGGGCTGCCTGACGGACTCGGTCTTTAAAAGCATTGAAATCCGCTCGCTGGCGATTAGTGTTTCGGCGACGGCGCCCACCATTTGCTTCGGTGCTTCGACGACCCTGACGGTGGCCGGCCAGGCGGGCCTGACCTACAGCTGGACCGGCGGCGGGCAGCCCCTGACCGGGGCCAGCATCACCGTGGCACCTACCACGACCACCACCTACAGCGTAACGGGCACCGACGGCACCTGCTCCACCACGGCCACCTTCACCGTGGCCGTGACCCCGCTGCCCGTGGCCAGCGCCGGCCCCGACCGCGTCGTGTGCCCCGGCGTGGCTTCGACTCCGCTCGGTGGTGCGCTCGTCGCGGGGGCCACCTACAGCTGGAGCCCGGCCTTGGGCCTGAGCACCACCACCGGGGCCAACCCCACCGTGACGCTGCCCAACACCACCGGCGCGGCCTACGTGCAGGTCTATACCCTCACGGTATTGGCGGGGGCCAACTGCAGCAGCGTGGGCACCGTGCGCGTAACCGTGAGCGCGCCCGCCGTGGCCAATGCCGGCCCGGCCCTGGCCGTGTGCCCCGGCGCAGCTTCGGGCGCGCTGGGCACGCCCGCCCTGCCCGGCTACACCTACAGCTGGAGCCCCGCCACCGGCCTAAGCAGCGCCACCGCCGCCCAACCCACCCTGACGCTGCCCAACACCACCGGCGCGGCCCTCACGGCCACTTACACCGTGACGGCGACCAACGCTAACGGCTGCTTCAATACCGATGCCGTGGTCATCACCGTGAACCCGCGCCCCGTGGCTGAAGCCATTGCGGGACCTACTTCGGTATGCCCCACCGCGACGGGCGTGGCCTACTCGGTGCCCAGCCCGGCGGCTACCGACTACCGCTGGCTGGTAGTGGGCGGCAGCGTGGCCAGCGGCCAGGGCACGCCCAGCATCACCGTGAACTGGGGCACGGCCAGCCCGACGGGGGCCGTGAAAGTGTACCGATTCAACGCCCTGGGCTGCTCCTCCGATATTACGGTGCTGCCCGTCACCATCAACCAGCGCCTGCAAACGGTGCGGCCCACCGGCCCCGGCGACATTGTGGCCGTGGCCCCACTGCCGCGCGCCGTGTGCCAGGCCGATGGCCCCTACTCCTACACCAGCGGCACTTTCGCCAACGGCTCATCTTACTCCTGGACCATCATCGGCGGCACGCAGGTGAGCAGCAGCCGCAACACCGTGGCAGTGGCCTGGAACCCGGTGACGGTGCCCACCATTGGCAAGGTAGTAGCCACCGAAACCAGCAACCCGGCGGGCGGCATCTGCCGCGGCATTTCCGATACGCTGTACGTGAACATCAATCCCTCGCCCCGTACCACCCTGGCCATCGTGGCCCCGGCGCGGGTGTGCGCGGGCAGCGGCCCGGCCACGTTCAGCATGCCTGGCGGCTTCGCCGGCTCCAGCTATGTGTTCCAGCTGAGCGGCACAACCCTGGCCGGCACCGGCAGCACCCGCACGCTGGCTACCCTGCCCGCGCCGGGCACCTATACCCTCACGGCGCAGGAAACCACCGCTGCCCCGGGCGGCTGCGTGGGGCCGCTCTATACCACGCCCTTCGTGGTGGCCCCGCTGCCGGTGGCCCCGGTTATTTCGGGCACGGGCTTCTTGTGCAACGCGGCTTCACCGCAGCAGCAGTACGCCATTGCCAACCCCAGCGCCGACGATACTTACCGGTGGACGGTTGTGGGCGGAGCAGTGACGGCGGGCGGCACCGGCCCGCAGGTTACCATCACCTTCAACCCCACCGGCCCCTATTCGGTGAGTGCCGTGGGAGTGAGCGCCACGCCCAACCTGTGCGCCGGCCCCGCCACCACCCGCGTCATTCTGCCCGACAACCCCGCGCTGGCCCTCACCAATGTGTCGGTCGATGCCACCAGCAACAGCCGCGTTATTGTGGGCCTGAGTGCCCCCAACAGTGCCAATACCCCCAACCCGGTGCGGATTCTGCGCCGCGTGGCGGGCGCGGGCACCTTTGCGCCCGTGGGCACGGTGGCCGCTAACGCGACTACCTACACCGACAACAACGCGGTGGATGCCAACGCCAACTCCTACGAGTATCAGCTCGACCTGACGAACGGTTGCGGCACCCTCCTGGCAACCGGTATTGCCCAGACCATCCGCCTGGCCGCCACGCCCACGGCCGGCCCCGGCGGCCGCGACCAGGGCAGTGTTTCGCTCGCCTGGAATGGCTACGTGGGCTTCGCGGTGAAGCGGTATGAAATCTACCGCCGCCTCGACAATGGCACCAGCATGCTGCTGGATACCGTAGCCCGCACTACGCGCACTTACAAGACGACCAACACCGACCCCGGCCGCACGGCCACCGGCCTGGGTTTCGTCGAAAACTTCCGGGTAGTGGCGCTGAGTACCGATGCCACGCCCCTGCGCTCGAACTCGAACGAGGCGGCGGCCAACTTCGCCAACGCCATCAGTGCCTACAACATCATCACGCCCAACCACGACGGCAAAAACGACGTGCTCGTGATTGACAACGTCCAGCTCTACCCCGGCAGCTCCCTCGCCATCTTCAACCGCTGGGGCCGCGAGGTGTACAAAACCACCAACTACCAGAACGACTGGGGCCAGGATGCCAGCCTCACCGCCGGCAACTACTTCTACCTGCTGACCCTACCCGACGGCAGCACCCGCAAAAACTGGTTCGAGGTGGTGAAATAGACCACGGATTAGCACGGATTTTAGCGGATTGCACGGATTTTGTAGCCGACTGCGTTCGTTACTCAGAAAAGGCCCGCCACCTGCGGGCCTTTTTTGCGCCCGCGCTTTACTGGTTCACCCATGAAATCCGTGCAATCCGCTAAAATCCGTGCTAATCCGTGGTCTACCTTTGCAGACTTACCGCTCCCGATATGTCCCGCAAAATCACCAAAGCTTCTAAAAGTTTACCCGCCGACGCCCTCCAGAACATCCTGATTCAGGACATGGTGGCCGAAGGCAAATGCATGGTTCGCCTCGACAACCTCGTCATCTTCGTGTCGCAGGTGGCCCCCGGCGACGTGGTAGATTTGCGCATCATCCGCGCCAAAAAGAACTTTCTGGAGGCTGTGCCCACGGTTTTCCATAAATATTCCGAGCTGCGCACCACGCCCTTTTGCCAGCACTTCGGCGTGTGCGGCGGCTGCAAGTGGCAGCACCTGGGCTACGATTCGCAGCTGCACTTCAAGCAGCAGCAGGTGATTGACCAGCTCACCCGCATCGGCAAAGTCGAGCTGCCCGAGATTCCGTTCATTCTCGCCTCGCCCCAGCGCACCTACTACCGCAACAAGCTCGAATATACCTTCTCGGACAACGGCTGGCTGACCCAGGCGCAAATCGACGACGATACCCAGACCTTCGACCGCAACGTGCTGGGCTTTCACACCCCCGCCCGCTTCGATAAGATTATCGACGTGCAGCACTGCCACCTCCAGGCCGAGCCCAGCAACGAAATCCGCCTCTTCATCCGCGACTACGGTCGTGAGCACGGCCTCGAATTCGGCAACATGGTGCGCCAGACCGGCAACCTGCGCAACCTCATCATCCGCACGGCCCAGAGCACCGACGAAATCATGGTGATTCTGCAGTGCTACCGCCCCCACGAGTCCATCGAGCCGCTGCTCGACACCCTCTACGCCAAGTTCCCCGGCATCACCTCCCTCAACTACGTCCTCAACAGCAAGGGCAACGAAACCTTCCACGACCTCGACGTCATCACCTACCGCGGCAAGCCCTACATCGAGGAAGAGATGGAAGGCCTGCGCTTCCGCATCGGCCCCAAGTCCTTCTACCAAACCAACTCCGAAGGTGCCCACCAGCTCTACAAAGTGGCCCGCGACTTCGCCGACCTAAAAGGCGATGAGCTCGTGTACGACCTCTACACGGGGGCCGGCACCATCGCCAGCTTCGTGGCCCACCAGGCCCGCAAAGTCATCGGCGTCGAGTATGTGGAGCAGGCCGTGGCCGACGCCCACGTCAACGCCGAAATCAACCACATCACCAACACCGAGTTCTACGCCGGCGACATGAAGGACATCCTCACGGCCGACTTCACCGCCCGCCACGGCCGCCCCGACGTCCTCATCACCGACCCGCCCCGCGCCGGCATGCACCCCGACGTGGTGGCCCGCCTCCTGGAGCTGCGCGCCCCCCGCATCGTCTACATCAGCTGCAACCCCGCCACCCAGGCCCGCGACTTGGAGCTGCTAGACGCCGCGTATCGGGTGACGCGCGTGCAGCCGGTGGATATGTTCCCGCATACCCACCACGTGGAGAATGTGGTGCTGCTGGAGTTGCGGTAGAAACCGTTATCCTGAACATTTCATGCATTAAGCGACGAAGATTCCTTACCACGCCAGCGTATGTTTGATCAAAATTATCAGCGCCTCATCATTCGTTTTC
>JANNDE010000554.1:0-15080 GCA_031387395.1 Hymenobacter sp. | reverse complement strand
GGCGTAGCGGGTGGCGACTCGGCCACCGCCGGCCTCGCCCGCGACACCGTCCGCCGCGTCACCGGCAAAGACTTGTACAAGGCTGCTGGCGAAGCCAAAGACCGCAACCACGACGGCCTGGCTGACTAAGCGCCCTGGCCGCTCATTGCCGCAAAAAAGCCCGCTGGCACTTGGCCAGCGGGCTTTTTTGCGTTGAAATAAACCAGTTTAAGCCGCCGTCTTCTCCTCCTTCACCGCTAGCTGCCCGCAGGCGGCATCAATGTCCTTGCCCCGCGAGCGGCGGATGTTGGTTTGCACGCCGCGGTCGGCCAGGAACTTATGGAAGGCGGTGATTTTGTCGGCTTCGGCGTTCTGGTAGTCGGCGTTTTCGATGGGGTTGTACTCAATCAGGTTGATTTTGCAGGGCAGCCACTTGCTGATTTTCAGCAGCTCGGCGGCATCGTCCAGCCCGTCGTTGAAGCCGTCGAACACGATGTACTCGTAGGTGACTTTGCGGCCGGTTTGCTGGTGGTAATACTGCAAGGCCTCCTTCAGCGCGGCCAGGGAGTTGGCCTCGTTGATGGGCATGATTTCGTTGCGCTTGGCATCCGTCGGGGCGTGCAGCGAGAGGGCCAGGTTGGCCTTCACGTCGTCGTCGGCCAGCTTTTTAATCATCTTGGCAATGCCGGCCGTGCTGATGGTGATGCGGCGCGGGGCCATGTTCAGGCCGTCGGGGGCAGTGATGCGGCGCACGCTTTCCACCACGTTGGCGTAGTTGAGCAGCGGCTCGCCCATGCCCATGTACACGATGTTGGTGAGCGGCGTGCCGTACTGGGCCTCGCACTGCTCCCGGATGCGTACTACCTGGTCGTAAATCTCGGCCGCGTCGAGGTTGCGCTTGCGGTCCATATAGCCCGTGGCGCAAAATTTACAGGTGAGCGAGCAGCCCACCTGGCTCGAAATGCAGGCCGTCATCCGCGTATCGTGGGGGATGAGCACACCCTCTACAATATTGCCATCGTAGAGCTTAAAGGCCGACTTAATAGTGCCGTCGCTGCTGAGCTGCTTGTTCTGTACCGTTACGCCGTTTATTACGAAGTGCGCGGCCAGCAGCTCGCGGGTGGCCACCGAAATGTTGTTCATCTCCTCAAACGTGGCGGCGGTATTCTTCCACAGCCACTCGCTTACCTGCTTGGCGCGGAAGGGCTTCTCGCCGTGCTCGACCATAAAGGCCTTGAGCTCATCGGACGAGGTTTTGCGGATATCGCGCTTTTTAACGGTGGGGGCGAGGGGCAGTTCTAGCAACATAGTGCAAAGATACAAGCTGGTAGGGCGTTGGGTTCCCTGGGGCATCTCAACCTATTTGCAAGAGCTACTTGTGCCTAGCGCCTTTAGACTTTTCGGTTACTTCTTCTAACCGAAAAGTAACGGGCACAGTAAACCGCACCGCTACTGGGGCGCCAGCTTCCCGGCCTGGCTTAAACCGAGGTAGCAGCTTCACCGCCCGCACTACCACGGAATCACAGTCGGGCCTTAGGCTTTTAGAAACGCCAACGTCATGAACTGTGCCTGTGGAAGAAACTGTAAAATTGACTAATACCTTTCCCTCAATGTTGTCCTTCTCCGCCTTGGGTGGGTACGCAACACGTCGTTGAATGGCAGATGAAATAGCCTTAAATCCGCCACCGCCTGGTAATTCAGGCGGCTGTGCAATAAACATTGTATATACCTTTTCGGGGGACGGGCTGATTTGAGCAAATGTGTCAGCAGTTTCTTGCAGGTTCAGGTATACTATGATAATCAGGAAGATAACTGGTCGAATAGACACGGCCTTAGCGGATGGGTGAAGACTTTTCCTTAAAACAGGGTTGGATTTAAATTATTGCTCGGCGGCCTGGCTACCCCAGCCGCGCCGCCAGCTCCTCGGGCAGCAGGCGCAGCTTGTGGGTGTTGTAGTCGAAGCAGAGCATGCCGGTTTTGCCGCGGGCCAACTCAGATATTGGCGTTGTAGATGGTTCAAATCAAGCCACCGCTACCCCGGCTGCACCAGTCGGGCCACTTCCTCGGCCGGGCCGATGGTTGCCACCGCCCCGGCGTTGAAGCGCAGGAAATCGGCCTCAACCCCATCGGAAAAGATAACGCCGCCGGCGGGCATCAGCGACTCCAGCTGCAAGGGGTGGCCGGCCCGCACCCGGCCCGCCACCAGCCCGCACTGCGTGCGCTTGCTCCGGAACGGCTCGCGCACCACAAATAGCAGCTCGTCGGCGGTGGGCCGGGGGTAGGTGTCGAGCCGGCCCAGGCCGCCCGCGAAGTCCTCCACGGCCGCCGTCATATTGAATACCGAGCTGAGCCAGCCCGTGCTGCCCGCCGGCGTGGCCACGATGATGCCCGACGACGAATGCTCCTCGTGCGCCTCGCCGAAACTGATGCGGTAGCGGGCCGACACGTGCGAGGCCGCCCCCACAAACAGGTCGTTGAAGGCCAGTAGGCGCTGGCCGTCGTTCAGGCGGGCTTCGGCCAGGCGGTGCTCGCGCAGGGGGGCGCGGCCGGCCACCACGCGCTGCACGGCCGCCCGGCAGGTGTCGGGCCGGAAGGGTAGGAGCACGCCATCGTAGCGGTCGGGGTCGGGGTTCACGGCCACCAGGGGGCGGCCGCGCACGTACTTGGCGGCGTTGGCTACCAGCCCGTCCTGGCCCACCACAATCACCAGCTGGTTGTCGGCAAACAGGAAGGAGGGCAGGAAGGCGCGGTCCACCACCTTGCTTTTCACCACGCCGGTCAGCTCGCGCTGCACCCGCGCCACGGCCGCCTCAATGCGCTGGTGCTCCTGGGCGTATTCCTCGAATTCGGCGTCGCTGTCGGCCTCCTGGCCGGCCTTGCGCTTGAGGTAAAAGCAGGCCTGCCCCGCCGTGTTGAAGCGCTCCAGCAGGGCTTCGTAGCGGGTTTTACTCTTGATGACGATGGCGTATTCTAGCTTTTCGCTCATGGGTGAGGTTACCGGCGGCCGGATTTGGGCGGCGCGGGCGGCACCTCGGGCTTCGGCCCGTCGGGCACGCCTTCGTCGCGCAGCAGGCCGTCGAGCAGGTCGGGGGTGATGTTGAGGGTGCCGATTTTGCCGGCATTTTCGGCCAGCTCGCGGAAGGCCAGGGCGATGTTGAGGCGCGGGTTGGGGTTGTTTTGCAGGGCCGTGAGGGTGCGCCAGTCGATGGTTTGGAAGGGGCGGAGGGTGGTTTCGGTCACGTAGCCCTGGGCGTCGGCGGCGAGGCGCTCGTTGGCGGTTTGCTGCTCTAGGAGCTGGGCGCGGCTGGCTTCGAGGGCAATGTCGGCCTGCACCTGCAGCTCGCGGAGCTTGCGCTCGTTGGCGGCGCGCTGCAGCTGGGTTTCGCTGCGCTTCTCGTCAATTTGCTTGCGCTTTTCTTCCACCGCGATGTCGGTATTCAGCTCGCTTTCCTTGATGCGACGCTCCTGTTCCACGGCAAAGTTGCGGCGCTCATACACGGCCTGGTCGGCTTCCTGCTGGAGGCGCTCGCGGGTTTCGGCTTCGAGAGCGCGCTCCATCTCGGGGGTGGCGCGCACGGCCAGAATGTTCACGCCCAGCACCTCAATGCCCAGCAGGGCCACCGCCGGCGAGCTTTGCAGGCCGGCCACAATTTCGGTTTCAATAGCCTTGTTCGAGCGCACCGAATCCTTCAGGCCCAGCCCGTGTACGAAGGCCGAGGTGGCGGTCTGGGCTTCGTTCACGAGGCGCTGGTGCAGCTTTTCGAGCTCGTTCTTTTTGTAGATGCCGCTGCTGCTCACCGTGAAATCGAGCAGCTCGGCCAGCTGCTTGGGCTGGGTGATGCGGTAGGTGAGCTGGCCCTGGATGCTGATGCTCTGATAGTCGGCCGTGGTTTCGTTGAAGATGAACGGCAGGTCGTTGGAGCCCAGCGGCACGGCCGCGATGGAGCTGCCCAGCGTGGCATAAAAAAAGGCCAGCCCGCGCCCCTCGCGCACCAGCCGGCCGTTTTTATACAGCATGACGTAGGTCATGGAATCGAACTTGGCGTAGCTCAGGCCGAACATGGGCGGATGGTATGGTGAAACTGAGCGCCAAAGTAACGTTCCGTAGCGCGGACTCTGCGAGTCCGCGAGTACACCGCTCAATTCGCGGACTCGCAGAGTCCGCGTTACAATTGCGCCGCCAGCTCCTCGGGCAGCAGGCGCAGCTTGTGGGTGTTGTAGTCGAAGCAGAGCATGCCGGTTTTGGCGCGGGCCACCTCCTTGCCGGCCTGGTTGTGCACGTGGTACACCACGTCGAAGCCGTATTTGCTGCGGTCGGTGCCGGCCATCTGCACGCGCAGCACGTCGCCGTGGAAAGCCTCGCCCTTGTACTCCACAGCCACGTCGACCATGATGAGGCCGAGCTTGGTGACGGCGTCATAATCGTTCGGCACGCCGATGGAGCGCAGAAAGCGCACCCGCGCCTCGTGCAGCAGGCCCAGCAGGGCGTCGTTGCCCACGTGCCCGCCGTAGTTGAGGTCGGTGATGCGCACCGGAATTTCGGTGGTGAAGGAGAAGGAATCGGGAAGCGCTACTTTTACGCGGGGCATCGTGGCAATGGGTGAATGAGTGAATGAACGAATGAGTAAATCAAGCAACCAGCAAGCAGGCACCAAGGGCCAGCAGCCTTCGGCCGACGGGTCAAAGTTAGAGGTGCGAACCACGGCCGACGGCTCGTCCACGCTCTACGTGCCGGCGCTCGACGAGCAGTATCACTCGCGCAACGGGGCCTGGCAAGAGTCGGAGCACGTGTTTATTGCTGCCGGGCTGCGGCCTTTGCTGGCCGCCGGCCTGGGCCACTACAACCGCCCGCCGCTGCACGTGCTCGAAGTGGGCCTGGGCACCGGCCTCAATGCCCTGCTGACGCTGAAGGCCGTCACCAACGCCGAACAAGGGGCCATCATCTGCTACGATGCGCTGGAAACGCTGCCCTTGCCGGCGGCCATCGTCGAGGCCCTGGCCCAGGACTGGGCCGCCGACCCCGACATGCTGCACTACTTCCGCAAGCTGCACGCCCTGCCCTGGAACGTAGTGCAGGACCTGGGCGTCGAGTTTTCGCTGCTTAAGCGACAGGAGCCGGCGCAAACCGCCCAGCTGCCCGCTGCCCACTACGACCTGATTTACTTCGATGCCTTCGCCCCCGAAAAGCAACCCAGGCTTTGGACTGCAACGATGTTCGAGCGCCTCTACGCCGCCGCCGCGCCCGGCGCGGTGCTGGTGAGCTACTGCGCCCAGGGCCAGTTCCGCCGCAACCTGAGCGCCGCCGGCTGGCGCACCGAGAAGCTGCCCGGCCCCCTCGGCAAGCGTGAGATGACGCGAGCGGTGAAGGCAATGGGTGCATGAGAGAATGGGCGAATGGATGAGTAAAGCCAGGATGATGTTCCTTTGCGCCAGCTGAAAACTACAGGCGTGCTCATTCGCCCATTCACTCATTCACCCATTGCCATTTGTCCCGCAACTTCCTTGATACCGAAAGCCCTGGCTGGGTGGCCGACGGCCTCATCAGCGAGGCGCAGCGGCAGCAGCTGCTAGCCCGCTATCCGCAGCAGGCGCCGGCCCTGGGGCTATTGCCGATATTGGGTAGTGTGCTGGTGGGCCTGAGCGGCCTGAGCGTGGTGGCCGCCAACTGGCAGGGGCTGCCCACGGCCCTGCGGCTGGCGTTGCTGCTGGCCAGCCTGGTAGGCAGCTACGCAGCGGGCAGCCACTTCCTGCGGCGCGGCAACCCCGATTTGGGCCACGGCCTCATCGGGTTGGGGCTGATTTTGTTCGGGGCCAGCATCATCCTCGTCAGCCAGCTCTACCAGTTGGTGGGCTACGATGCCAGCGGCCTGCTGGCCTGGGTGGTGGCCGGCGTGGGCCTGAGTTACGTGTACGGCTCGCGGCTGCTGGTGCTGCTCACGGTGCTGATTGGGGCGGTGGTGCAAACGTACTGCGTCGAGTCGCTGGGTATCTTTAGCTACGTCACGGCGTGGCTGGTGACGGGCGGGCTGGGCTACTACTGGTGGCGGCGGCCCGACGTGGTGGGCAGCTACGTGCTGGCCGCCGGCCTGCTCTGGCAAGCGGGCCTGCTCATCATCGTGCTCCACGCCAAAATCACCTGGTTTTTTGTGCCGGCCATGGGCATTTATGCCGTTGGCGACTGGCAGCCCAACCGCCTCGGGGGCCGGGCCTTGCAGGTGCCGCCGCTGGTCGCGGCCTACCTGTTTATGTTCGGGCTGGCCGTATTTGGCGAAGCCGATGCCTACGCCAACGTGCTGCGGCCGCCGCTGCTGCCCTACCTGGGGGCGCTGGCGGCGGTGCTGGCCGTGTCGGCGGCCGGCAAGCGGGTGCGGGGCCAGCTGGCGAGCCTGCCCGACTGGCTACTATTGCTGCCGGGCTTCTACCTGTCGGGCGGGCTGAGCCTGGCCGTGGCCACGCTGGTGGTGCTATACGCCCACGCCGGCTCGGTGCTGGCCCGCGCCAACCGCGACCACGACTCCGAGCAGCTTACCATCGGCGCGGTGCTGTTTGTGGCCGCCACCGCCGTGGCCTACTTCAAGCTCACCTGGGGCTTCATGGATAAGTCGCTGTTCTTCCTGCTGGGCGGCATGCTACTGCTGGCCCTGAGCTGGTACCTGCGCCGCCGCAATGCCTTGGTGCTGGCCACCGCCGCCCCGGCCGTGGCCCAGCAAGCCGGCGCACCGGCCGTGGCCGCCGATGCCGCAGAAGCAACTCAACCTTCATAACTCAACATTCAACTCTTCGGAATGACCGACCTGCTCTCCTGGTTCTCGAACCCGGCCCGTCGTCGGCCGCTGCTGCGGGCACTGGTGGCGGCGCAGGTTCTCTACGTGCTGGGGGTGGCCGGCGCGGGCTACGCCACCACGGCCCTGGGCAAGCGGGTGATACTGGCCACCACGCCCATCGACCCGCGCGACTTGCTCTACGGCGACTTCGTGCGCCTGCGCTACGCCATCGGCGAAAACTCATTGAGCCGCTGGCACGGCGCGACGCCGCCCACGCGTCGCCAGTCGGTGTTCGTGCTGCTGGCCGCCGGGGCCGATAGCCTCAGCACCGCCGTGGGCGTGTACCCGCGGGCCCCCACGCCCAGCCTGGGCCAGGCCGTGCTGCGCGGCTGGGTTACCGACGTGTACCCATCCTCCTTCAACCTGCGCTTCAACCTCGAGCGCTATTACGTGCCCGAAGGCAGCGGCCTGCGCCTCGAAAAAGCCGGCCGACGGCACCCGCTGCGGGTGCGTGTCAGCATCGCGCCCTGGGGCCAGGCCCGCATCACGGGCGTGGCGGCCGCGCCGGCCCAGGCCAACTAAGCAGTCAGAATAGAGTAGTCAGATAATAAAAATCTGGTTATGAGCGCATTAAACAAAGTATGGCTACTGATTGCTTATGACTGACTACTTAAAAACCCCTGCCGGATTGCTCCGGCAGGGGTTTTTAGCAGTTGTAGCGCTGCCGCAATAACAGCCGCTTTGCCAGCAGCAGCAGTTACTGAATCTGGTAGGTGATGGGTACGGTGAAGGCCACGCTGACCTCGCGGCCATTCTGCTTACCCGGAATAAACCGGGGTAGCGTCTTGATAGCGCGCATGGTTTCCTCATCGAGCCCCGAGCCCAGGCCCTTCACGATTTTAACGTCGGTTACCTCGCCTTTGGGGTCTACCACGAAACTCACGAAAACCTTGCCCTCCACCCCATTGCGCAGGGCGCTGCTAGGGTAGCGTACGGCCTTTTGAATGGCGGCTACGATGGCCATTTGCCCGCCGCCGCCGGGCAGTTCAGGCATTTGCTCTACGGAGTAGTAGGGCTTGTCGGCGACCACGCCATCGCCTTTGCCGGCTTTCTCGATGGGCTCAATCGGGAGGGTGGCCGGGTCGTTGGTGCCGGCCTGGGTCACGGCGGCCACGGTGGTAGTGGTCAGCTTTTCCTGTTCGGGAACGTCTTCAATTGCCTCCTTATCGGGAGCCGGCTTCCAGGTGGTGAAGCGCGTGGTGGCGACATGCTGCTGCGCTGGCGGAGTAGCCGGGCGGGCGGGGGCTGCTACCGGGGGCTCAATAACTTTTTTGGCGTCGAGCGGCGGCGACATTATTTCGATGATGGTTGAGTGCTTGGCCACCGGCACGGCTTTGTCGGCCAGCAGGCTGGCTACGGCCGGAAACACCAGCAGCAAGGCCAGCAGCACGGTGGCAATCACCAGCGCGCGCGTCATGTGGCGCTGGTAGAGGGCCCGAAGCTCGTAGGCTCCGTAGTGGCGGTTGCGACCATCAAATACGATGTCGTCGAGGCTGGCCGTGGCCAGCTGGGCATTGTTCATCATGGAGTAAGGGTTTTAAGTAAGGTCAAATCTTCGGAAGTGTTTTTTACCAGGGCATAGCGCGTCTGGTGGGTAATGCTCATCTCGTCCAGGATGTCAATCAGGTCCTGGTACTTCGATTCGGCACCAGGCTTAATCATCACCGTGATGGGGCCTTGCCGTTGGCGCTCGCGTAGCACCTGCCGAATCCCCGCCGGGGCGAAGCTGGTGGTGTGCAGCTTGGGTGCCGCGGCGACACTGCCCGCCGGGTTGCTGCCGAAGTAATAATGCACCTGATGGCCTTTGCCCAGGAGGATGGTTACAGCCCCCGACTCCTTCACGGGGGTGTCGGGGCCATTCTTCACCGGCATGGTCAGCTCCATGGTGTAGGGCCGGGCGAAGGTGGTGGTGAGCATGAAAAAGGTGAGGAGCAGAAACGCCAGGTCCACCATCGGCGTCATGTCGATGCGGGTCGCCATCTTCTTTGCCCGTCGTTTGCCGGGCTTGCTGCTGCCGGCGGCTTGCGGCTGGATTTCGGCCATGGGTTTCGTCCTGATAAAAAGCAAGAATTACCTGGTCAACGCTTCGCCGGAAGCGCTTATTGTGAGGTTTTTATGAAAATATATTTCGATGCGCGGCGCATACTAAGCCGCCCGCGTCAACGTTCCTTCCCGATGCTTCAGAAGCGCCACACGCCGCCCGGCGTGAGACAGGCCGTGAGCGGCACATCGGTGGGCAGCACGTCGGCAATGCCCGCCACCGGTGGCTCATCCAGCACGTTCAAGCCGATGAACGGCGTGCCCGGCCGGCACCGGGCCAGCAGCCGGTCGTAGAACCCGCCGCCATAGCCCACGCGCTGGCCCGTAGCGTCCACGGCCAGCAGCGGCACCAGCACGGCATCAAAAGCTTCGGGCGGTACTTCAGTGGCCGGGTCGGCGGCGGGCTCGGGAATGCCCCAGCTATTGTTGATAAGGGAGGTGCCAGGGCGCAGCACGTAGTTTTTCAGCGAAATGCCATCGGCCTGCACCACGGGCGCGGCCAGCTGCAGGGCCGGCAGCTCGGCCCAGATGCGCCGGATAATGGGCCAGGTGTCGGGCTCGTTGCGCCGGGCCAGCGGCAGAAACAGGTGGAGCGCCCGCCACCCGGCCACCGGGAAATGCCGGAACAGCTGCCCGGCCAGCTGCTGGCTGCGCGCCGCCACCACCGCCGCCGGCAGGGCCTGGCGACGCGCCAGGGCGGCACGGCGGAGCAGCGTTTTGGAAAGCATGGGCGAAACCGGACGGGCGGTGTGGTGCGCCGCTAAAAGTACGCCCTGCCGGTTCCAATGCCGCTCACTGCCCGCCCTGCGGCCAGAGCAGGCACCCGGAAAGCAATGCCCCGCCGCCGCCGGCCGTCCGGCCCGGTGCGTGGGCCGTTGGCTTGGCCGGGGGCGACATTGGCCCGGTAGCGTTGGGATGAAAGCGCCGACCGGATATTTTTGGACGATTGTTTCGAAATTGCGCAACCCCGTAGCAGTGGCTGTGGGCGGTGTGGCCCGCGCCAAATCGTTCCGCCGTGCCCCCGGCAGGCGTTGGCGGTGCGGCCCCGGGCCGTGCCAGCCGTCGCTTACAATAAACCGTCATCCTTTCCCTATCGATACGTGACTTCCTCCAACTTCGCGCCCGTTCCTACCCCCGCCGTTCAGGCCCGCCTCGACCAACTCGAGCAGGAGCTGGCGCAGGCCCGTGCCAATGAGGTAGCCGCCCTGCGGCAGCTGCACCAGCTGGAGCGCCAGATGGCCGCGACCGCGCGCGCCGCGCCGCGGGCTTTGTACGAAACCATTCTCGACGAGCTGCCCGTGGAGGTGGTGGTGCTCGACGAGCAATTTCGCTATATCTACGCCAACCCCCATGCCGTGCCCGACCCCGAGCACCGGGCCTGGCTCGTTGGCCACACGGTAATAGAGTTCTGCGAGCGCTACGGCTTCCCGATGGAGCTGGCCGAACAACGCTCGCGCATGTTCGGCCAGGCCCTGCGCAGTGCCGGGCCAGTGGTGTGGGACGACTGCACGCCCTTCCCCGAAGGCCCGCGCTACCACCAGCGCCACTTCAAGCTGCTGGCCCAGGTGGGGGCCGGCGAGCCCTTCATGCTGGGCTACGGCCTCGATGTGACGGCCCGCGTGGAGGCCGAAGCCCGCAGCCAGCGCAGCGAAGCTACCCAGCGGGAGCAGCAGGAATTCATGCAGCAGGTGCTCGACACCAACCCCAGCGCCATTTACGTGCGCGATGCCGAGGGGAACTTCGTGTTCAGCAACCGCGCCATGGCCCAGCTGGCCGGCACCTGGCGTACCAGTCCGCCGGCCGCTGCCGCCACTGCCGCCCGCTACGCCGCCGGCGACGACCTGGTGCTGGCTACCGGTCAGGAAATTACTTCCGAAGACTACCTGCCGCTGACTACCGGCGGAATGCGCTGGTTTCACTCGGTGAAGCGGCCGCTGCTGCGCCCCGACGGCAGCGTGCACGTGTTGGGCGTGAGCACCGACATTAGCGACCTTAAGCAGGCCCAGGACACGCTGGCCCGCAGCGAAAAGCAGTACCGCGACCTGATGCACTACGCCCAGGCCCTTATCTGCACCTACGACCTGGGGGGCAACCTGCTTTCGGTAAACCCTGCTCTGGCCACCCTGCTGGGCCACCCCGCCGCCGACCTGCTGGGGCAGTCCATGACTACCTACCTGCTGGCCGAGGACCAGGTGGGCTTCGCCGATTTCCTGGCCCGCATCGATGCCCGGGGCGAGGCCCAGGGCGTGCTGCGGGTGCTGCGGGCGCTGCCGCGCGGCAGCTTCGAGCTACGCCATTTGCTCTACCACACGTTCGTGATGCGCGAGCCGGGCCAGCAGCCCTACATCATTTCGCACTCGCACGACATCACCGACCGCGTGCTGGCCGAGCGCGAAAGCCAGCGCGCCCGCGACGAGGCCGAGGCTTCGGCCCGCGCCCGCGAAAACTTCCTGGCCAACATGAGCCACGAAATCCGTACGCCCATGAACGGCGTGCTGGGCATGACGGCCCAGCTGGCCAAAACCCGCCTCGATGCCCGCCAGCAGGAGCTGGTGCGCGTCATCAGCTCGTCGGGCCGCCACCTGCTGGCCGTACTCAACGACGTGCTCGACATGGCCAAAATCACGGCCGGCAAGCTGGAGCTCGAAGCCATGGCTTTCAATATCAGCGACTCCATCTCGGAGGCCCTGGCCCCGCTGGCGGCCCAGGCCTGCGAAAAGGGGTTGGCCTTCAACCGCCAGGCCCTGCACGATACCTACCCCCAGCCCTGGGTGGTGGGCGACGCGCACCGTCTCAACCAGGTGCTGCTGAACCTGGTAAGCAACGCCATCAAGTTCACGGCGGCCGGTAGCGTGTCTGTTGGCAGCTCGCTTATGGACGAAACGGCCGACACGCTCAGCGTGCGCTTTTGCGTGGCCGATACCGGCCCGGGCATCGAAGCCGGCAAGCAGGCCCTCATCTTCGAAAGCTTCACGCAGGCCAACGCCGACACCGCCCGCCACCACGGCGGCACCGGCCTGGGCCTGAGCATCTCGCGGGCCCTGGTGGAGCAGATGGGCGGGCAGCTGCGCCTGGCCAGCACGCCGGGCCAGGGCAGCAGCTTCGACTTCGAGCTGCGCTTCCCGAAAGCGCCCGCCCCTACCGTGGCCGCCGCGGCCGAGGCCGCCTACAACACCGGCCGCCTGGTGGGCGCGCGGGTGCTGCTCGTCGAAGACAATGAGATAAACCGCACCGTGGCCCGCATGATGCTGGAGCCCTGGGGCGTGGAGCTGGACGAAGCCGAAGATGGCCTCGTCGCCCTGGACCGCCTCACCGCAACCGACTATGACTTGGTGCTCACCGATATCCAGATGCCCGGCCTGAGCGGGATTGATGTAACCCAGCGCCTGCGCCAGATGCCGGAGCCGCGCCGGGCCGCCACACCCATTATTGCCCTCACGGCCAATGCCTTCCGGGCCGATATCGAGCGCTACCTCGCCGCCGGCGTGAATGCCTGCCTCACCAAGCCCTACGACGAAGCTACTCTTTACCAGACCATGGAAGCCCTGCTGCCCGCCGCCCCGCCCGCCGCGCCGGCCTACAACCTGGCCCCGCTGCGCGAGATGGCCAAAGGCCGTGAGGCTTTCGTGCACAAAATCGTGCGTTCGTTCCTCGCCAATATGCCCAACAGCCTGGCCCAATTGAAAGCGGCCGGCGCGGCGGCCAACTGGCCCGAGGTGGGCCGCCTCGCCCACCACATCAAGCCCAACCTGCACACGCTGGGCATCTGCGACGTGGGCCCGGCCCTGGAGGTGCTCGTGCGCCTGCACAGCGACGAGCCCGCCGCCGCGCCCGAATCCCCGGCCGTGCTGCGCCAGGCCCTGGCCCAGCTGGTGGCCGGCGTAGAGCGTGCCCTGGCCGGCCTCAGCGCCGAGCTCACGGAGTAGTTTAGTCGTTCACCGTCACGTAGAAGCTAAGGCGGGGCTGCATGCCGGCCATCAGCGCGCCAATCGAAGTTCTTTTCCAAGGCGCTTGACTGGTGTAGCGGTGGTAGATTTCGTTGTGGAAATAGCCCAGCGCGGCTGAAAAGGCAAATTCGGACCCGTTTGGGGCGGGGTTATCCCATTTCAGCAACTCGATTGCCAGGAAAAAATCCTCGTTCAGTACCAGCTGGTCGGCGCTCAAATCGACGGTGATAGGGCCGCGCACGATAGGGCTGGTCACGATGACCTCGCGCGGCAAAAGCTTCACTTCGGTCGGCAATCCATCAGGGCCCAGCCGGTATATGTTCACCCGAAAAGTAACCTGCCCGGGTGATTTGCGGGCAATGTTGAACACGGCATTCACAATGCGCGTCGGCTGCCGGCTGAGCTTGATGACCGTGCCCACCTGACTGCCTAGGCTATTGCTGCCGAGCGTGTTGCTGGCCATTTCGGCGTTGCCCGTGTTGCCCAGCGTGTGCGTGCGGCGAAATTGCGCCTTGCCGCGCACCTGCACTTCGGCCAGTGCCACGGCTTCCGGTGCAAGGCCGACGTTGGGCTGGGCGGCCAGCTCGGCCAGCGTGAGGTTGCGCGGCGCGTAGCCCAGGCTGGAAATGCGCACCGTGGCGGTGGCTAATGATTTCTGAAAAGCCAGCGTGTAGCGGCCCTGCTCGTCGGCCACGGTGCCCAGGTCCTGGTCCACCACGCCAATATTCACATAGGGCAGTGCCGCGTGGGTGGCCGCGTCGCGGATGGTGTCGTTGATAAGCTGGGCCGAAGCCGGCCGGCCGGCGAGCCCGAATAGCATGGAGAGCAGAAAAAGGAAGCGCATAGGAGCAGCGTGAAAAAGAGGAGCACCAGCCCAAAACCCGGCCGATGTTCCCCATGATGCGCGTTTGCGAGGGCAGGTTGCCCAGCGCCTTACTCTTCCTCCAGCACCGTGAACGTCAGCGCCAGCGGCTCGAACGCTCCAATCAGCTGCGCGATGAAATCGGGGTTGTTGATGAGGATGCTGAGTACGTTTTCGCTGCGTTCCTGCAAGTCGCCGCCGGGAAACAGCTTGTCCTTGAGCGCCGCCAACTGCGTGTAGGCGGTTTCGTGCTTGGTTTCGGCAGCTTTGCTAAGGCGCTTTTCGAGGCCGGCGAGGCTGGCGGCTGCTTTTTGGGCTTCGGCGGCCACGGTGCGTACCAGCGTGGGGTCGAGGCGCTGGGCCACGTCCTGCACCTGCTGGAAGGCGGCGGCCAGGGCGGCCTGCTGCTCCTTCAGGCTGATTTCTTCCTGGCCCTGGGCCGCGCCCACCTGCTTTTTTAGCTCCGGCAGCGGCCGGAAAATTTCGTGCGTGGTCAGCCTCAGCTTCTTCAGCTTGCCACCGTTGGCCCGGCTGATGTACTCGGCCGAGTTGCGCGGCAGCACGATGGGGTAGGGTACGCCAAAGGCGGCAAACACGTCCTTCAGCTGGAACCAGTAGGCCACCTCGGCCCCACCGCCGATGTACACGAGGTTGGGCAACAGCATTTCCTGGTACACCGGGCGCAGCACCACGTTGGGGCTGAACTGCTTGGGATGCGCCTGGGCCAGGGCCAGCAGCTCGGCCTGGCTGTGGCACCTGGCCGTGTTGCGGATGGTCACTTCCACGCAGTCGGCTCCGTTGGCGTCGGGTTCCAGGCGCTCGCGCTTGCCCTCGTCGGTGATGAAAAACAGGTTGATGGGGCGCGAATACACCTGCGGCTTGTAGCCGGCGGCGGTGAGGCGGCCGTTGGTCGTCTGCACGGCGGCGTTCGACACCTGCTCGCCGATTTCCTTCAGCAGCAGCGGCACCAGGGCCTGTTTCAGGGCCGGGCGGTCGGCGTCCAGCGTCACCAGCCCAAACTCGCCGAACAGCGCATCAGCCAGCTTGCGGGTGGCTTCGGCCAGGTTGGTTGAAGTCGAATACGCCTCGTGAAAAGCAGCCGGAACCTCGGGCGGCAGCTGGCTCAGCAACTGCTCACTGAGGCTGTCGAGCGGCAGGCGGCCGACGGGGCCGCCGGTGCCGGCCGCGTCCCAGGCGTAGGTTTTACCGAACAGCGAGAAGTGGTTGATTTCGGCACAATCATGGTCCTCGGTGGCCATCCAATACCCCCAGCACGATTTCGTGCCGGTGTACTGGATGGCGACCGAGGACCACGATTTCGCCGAAATCAACCACTTCTCGCTGTTCGGCAAAACCTACGCCTGGGAGGCGGCCGGCACCGGCGGCCCCGTCGGCCGCCTGCCGCTCGACGGCCTGAGCGAGCAGCTG
>JANNDE010000481.1:0-1168 GCA_031387395.1 Hymenobacter sp. | reverse complement strand
TCCACGGCCACCCACGACGTCGTCGACGCCTACGGGCGCATCGCCGCCGCGGTCGACCGCTTCATCGGCGTCGAGCTGTCCCCGGTGTTCAACCCCGACGGCCACATCTGGGACCTCGACACCAACCGCGCCGAGCCACTTAAAACGCTTCTGGAGAAGTTCGAGCAGAATGGTAACGAGGGTATTCGGGCGGCCGGCGGCGACGAGGAGCGCCACAGCTTCACGGCCGGCCAGTGGAAGCTGTTCTCGGAAAAGCAGCGTCTGGAAGTCGTGCACCCTAACCGCCTGGCTTACCAGCAGGACACCTACGTGAACTGGTGCCCCGGCCTGGGCACGGTACTGAGCAATGACGAGGTGAAAGACGGCCTCTCGGAGCGCGGCGGCTTCCCCGTGGAGCGCCGCCTGATGCCCCAGTGGAACCTGCGCATCACCGCCTACGCCGACCGCCTGCTCCAGGGCCTCGACACGCTCGACTGGCCCGACGCCGTGAAGGAAATGCAGCGCAACTGGATTGGCAAGAGCATCGGAGCCGAAGTCACGTTCCAGGTCCAGAACCACGAGCAGGCGCAGATCAAGGTGTACACCACCCGCGTCGACACCATTTACGGCGCGACCTTCCTGGTGCTGGCGCCCGAACACGAGCTGGTGCAGGAACTGACCACGCCCGGACAGCAAGCTGCCATTCAGGACTACATCGACGCCACCAAGCGCCGCTCGGAGCGCGACCGGATGGCCGATACCAAGACAGTTTCTGGCGCCTTCACCGGCTCCTACGCCCTCAACCCGTTCAGCAACGAGCCCATCCAGATCTGGATTGCCGATTACGTGCTGGCCGGCTACGGCACCGGCGCCGTAATGGCCGTGCCCAGCGGCGACCAGCGCGACTACGTATTCGCCAAGCACTTCAGCCTGCCCATCGTGCAGGTGGTCGACCAGCAGCAGATTGACGAGCAGGCCGACCCGACCAAGGAAGGCGTCTACCTGCACGGCCTCATCGAAGGCCAGACCTACAAGCAGGCCACCCAAACCCTGATTCAGGAGTTGGAGCAGCGCGGCATCGGCAAGGGCAAAACCAACTTCCGCATCCGCGACGCCATCTTCGGCCGCCAGCGCTACTGGGGCGAGCCCATCCCGATATACTACAAGGAAGGCACCGCCTACGGCGTGG
>JANNDE010000465.1:0-3623 GCA_031387395.1 Hymenobacter sp. | reverse complement strand
GTAAATGAGGGCAACAAAAAACAGGGCCGCGTGCACGCGGAGAGAATTGCGCATAAATGTGGCTTAAGGGTCAGCTTGCGCTATCGGGTGGTAGTCGAAAGCGTCGGCCTTTAACCCGAACTTTGCGGTGCTTGTTGCCCCCTTTCAACGGCAAGCTAAAGCTTACCGCCCGATGAACCTCTTCCCCGACGACGAACCTGCCGCCTTTACCCCGGCCCCCGCGCCCGGCGCCGACGCGCCGCTGGCCGAGCGCCAGCGCCCGCGCCGCCTGGCCGATTACGCCGGCCAGCAGCACCTGGTGGGTGAAACCGGCGTGCTACGCCGCTACCTCAACGCTGGCCGCCTGCCCAGCCTGATACTGTGGGGTCCGCCCGGCGTGGGCAAAACTACCCTGGCCCATCTGCTGGCGAGCGAGCTGAAACAGCCCTTTTCGGCGCTGAGCGCCATCAATGCCGGCGTAAAAGACGTGCGCGACGTGATTGAACGCGCCAAACGTCAGCGCGGCACGGTGCTGTTTATTGATGAAATCCACCGTTTCAGCAAGGCGCAGCAGGATGCGCTGCTGGGCGCGGTAGAGCACGGCACCGTGACGCTGATTGGCGCGACGACAGAAAACCCGTCGTTCGAAGTCATCCCGGCGCTGCTCTCGCGCTGCCAGGTGTATGTGCTGGAGGCGCTGAGCGCGAATACCCTGCGCGGCCTCGTGCAGAAGGCCCTGACCGAAGACGCCGCGCTGAAGCAGAAAAAGGTTGTCCTGAAAGAAGACCACGCCCTGTTGGCCCTGAGCGGCGGCGACGCCCGCAAGCTGCTCAACCTGCTCGAAATTGTAGTGCAAAGCACCCCGCCCAATAAAAAGGGAGTGGTCGAAATAACCGATGCAGCAGTGCAACAGGTGGCCCAGCGCCCCATGGCCCGCTACGATAAGGGCGGCGAGATGCACTACGACGTTATTTCGGCCTTCATCAAGTCCATCCGCGGCTCCGACCCCAACGCCGCGCTCTATTACCTGGCCGTGATGCTGGAGGGCGGCGAGGACGTGAAATTCTTCGCCCGCCGCATGCTTATTCTGGCCTCCGAAGACATCGGCAACGCCAACCCCAATGCCCTGATGCTGGCCACCAGCTGCTTTCAGGCCTGCACCGTTATCGGCCTGCCCGAGTCGGATTTGATTCTCTCCCAAACCGTTATCTACTTAGCAACTTCCCCCAAAAGCAACGCCGCCTACCTGGCCATCCGGGCGGCGCAGGCCGAGGTGAAGGCCAACGGCGTGTACCCGGTGCCGGTGCCGCTGCGCAACGCCCCTACGCGCCTGCTGAAGCAGCTCGGCTACGGCCAGGAATACGCCTACTCGCACAATGGCGAAGGCAACTTCGAGGCGCAGGAGTTTCTGCCCGACGCGCTGCGCGGCAAACGTTTCTACGAGCCCGGCCACAACGCCAGCGAGGCGAAGATTCAGGAACGGCTGCGCGGCTGGTGGGGCGAGAAGTACGGGTATTGACCACAGATTTAACGGATTTTAACGGATGAAGCAGATTCTTCGTGGTTCTGAGTTCTATTTTGCCCGCATTGTAATGGCGGCGGCGGCCGAACGATACAGGGACGTGTAACTTGCCGACCAATTGGAAAAACTGCTGCCGGCCACAATGGCCACGTGCGTGCCGACCCACAAAAAATCCGTTTCATCCGTTAAAATCAGTTAAATCTGCGGTCCTATGCGTCAATTTTTCAAATTCGTGCTGGCTACCATCGTGGGGCTGCTCGCGTTTAGTTTTATCGGTTTCCTGATTTTCGCGGGTATTATTGGCGCGGCGGCCAGCGGCGACGGCAAGAAGGAAGTGGCCGCCAATTCGGTGCTGGAGCTCAAGCTGAACGAGCCCCTGACCGAGCGCGGCCGTGGCCGGGAGTTCGGCCCTTTCGGCGGCAGCAGCTCCACCGGGCTCATCGAAATCAAGGAAGCCATCAGGCGGGCTAAAACTGATGGCGACATCAAAGGCATTTTACTGAACCTGGAGCTGGTGCAGGGCGGCATGGCCTCGCTGGAGGAAGTGCGTGACGCGCTGCTCGACTTCAAAAAATCGGGTAAGTTCGTGGTGGCCTACCACGAGGTGAGCTCCGAGAAGAGCTTCTACCTGTCGTCCGTCGCCAACGAAATCTACCTGCACCCGCAGGGCACGCTCGAATTCAACGGCCTGAGCTCGGAAGTGATGTTCTATAAGCGCCTGTTCGAGAAGGCGGGTATTGAGCCCTACATTTTCCGCGTCGGCTCCTTCAAAAGCGCCGTGGAGCCGTTTTTTCGTGAGAATTTCTCCGACTCGGCCCGCTACCAGACGGTGTCATTCCTGAACTCCATCAACGGCTACATGATTGGCCAGGTGGCCAAATCGCGTGGCATTGCCCCGGCGCGCCTGAAAGTCATTTCCGATTCGATGCTGGTGCACAACGCGCCCGACGCCCTGCGCCTGAAGATGGTGACTAAGCTCGGCTACTTCGATGAGGTGCAGGACTATATGCGCGGCAAGCTGGGCCTGGCCAAGGACAAAAAAACCAACCTGGTAAGCCTCGATGACTACACCGACGACGACAAAGCCAACGAGAAAGAGGGCAGCACCAGCGGCAACCGCATCGCCGTGATTTACGCCGAGGGCGACATCGTAACCGGCAAGGGCTCCGACGATAATATCGGCAGCACCAAGTTTGCCGAGGCCATCCGCAAGGCCCGGCTCGACGATAAGGTGAAGGCCGTGGTGCTGCGCATCAACTCGCCCGGCGGCTCGTCGCTGGCTTCGGACATCATCTACCGCGAGGTGGCCCTCACCAAAAAAGTGAAGCCGATTATCGCCAGCATGAGCGACGTGGCGGCCTCGGGCGGCTACTACATTGCCATGGCCTGCGACACCATCGTGGCCCATCCGAATACCATTACGGGCTCCATTGGCGTTTTTGGGGTGCTGCCCAACATCCAGCCGCTCCTGGCCGACAAGCTCGGTATCACCGTGGACCGCGTGACGACCGGCAAATTCTCCGACCTGCCCACCATCACCCGCCCGCTCTCGGATTTCGAGAAGCGCACCCTGCAGGGCGAGGTGAATAACATCTACGCCGACTTCACCAGCAAGGCTGCCCTGGGCCGCCACATGCCCGTCGAGCGCCTGCGCCGTCTGGCCTCAGGCCGCGTCTGGAGTGGCCTCGAAGCCAAAAGCAACGGCCTGGTCGACGTGCTCGGCGACTACCAGGATGCCCTGAACATTGCCGCCGCCCGCGCCCACCTCAAGGCCGACGACTACCGCGTGCAGCGCCTGCCGCGCCAACGCTCGTCCTTCGAAGCGCTGATGGCTCGCTTTGGTGGCGGCGACGATGCCGAGGTGAAAGTCCGCGCCATCAAGGCCGAGCTGGGGCCGTTGTACCCGGCCTATGCCCAGTATCAGCAGCTGCTGCAGCTGCGTGGGGTGCAGGCCAGGCTGCCGTACGCACTTGAAATCAAGTAAATCAATTCGCGCACAGAGTTCACCGAGTTAAAGGAGTTTTAAAAACTCTGTGCAACTCCGTGAACTCTGTGCGCTTTTCGTCGCCTCTATGCCCGCCAAACTTCAGGAAGCCGCTTCTTACATCCAGGCTCACTCCGC
>JANNDE010000421.1:0-1287 GCA_031387395.1 Hymenobacter sp. | reverse complement strand
CCTTGGGGGCGACACTCGTGCAACGAATGTCGCCCCCAAGGGGCTTTGAGAAGTTGGAGAAGCTGGAGTTGCTACCAATATGTCGCCCCGCTGGGGCTGAAAGAATTGGTTTACGCCTTAGGATTTTGGTGAAGCTCAAGTATCTCAACGACTTCATATAAGGCTATTTTCCGAGAACCTTCTCTAAAATAGCCACGCACGCCCACTTTTGCATGCTGGCTATGAAACGCTCGAAATGCCGGGTTCACAATAAACATATCGGCTAAGCCCTGTTTGGGCATCGGTTCGCCTTCGGGCAGGATTTGGCCGGAATCAGAAACGAACTCCGGCCAGATGATAAAAACCTGATTGGGCTTGCCAACTTTTTCGTCCTCGTAAGAAAAATCCCAGCGAATGTGCTGGAAATGCGGCGTTTTTCGCCCACCCTCTTCAGCGCTGAAGAGTCGGTAGCTTACCTGAAAGTCCGGTGCTAAACCCATTGATTCAGGCGAAGCCGCCATATGCCTTAAATCCGCTCGTCCTCCGCCGTTTCCTCGGTGGCTTCCACGCTGTTTTTCTCCACGATTTCGCGGGCCAGGTTGAGGTAGCTGATGGAGCCTTTGCTCTCGGCGTCGTGCAGGATGACGGGGATGCCGAAGCTGGGCGACTCGCTCAGCTTCACGTTGCGCGGGATGATGGTGTCGAAGGCCAGCTGCTGGAAGTGCATGCGCACTTCCTCCACCACCTGGTTGGAGAGGCGCAGGCGCACGTCGTACATCGTGAGCAGGATGCCTTCGATTTCGAGCTCGGTGTTGAGGCGGCTCTGGATGATTTTGATGGTATTCAGCAGCTTACCCAAGCCTTCCAAAGCGAAATACTCGCACTGCACCGGGATGATAACCGAGTGCGCCGCCGTGAGGGCGTTGACGGTGATGAGGCCGAGCGAGGGCGAGCAGTCGATGATGATGAAGTCGTACTCGGCGGCGAGGGGGCGCAGGGCCTCCTTCATTTTCTCCTCGCGGTTGGGCAGGTTTATCATCTCCACCTCGGCACCCACCAGGTCGATGTGGGAGGGCATGAGGTCGAGGTGAGGCAGAATGTTGGTGGGCACGATGATGTCCTGGGCGTTGATGCCGTCGACCATGCACTCGTAAATACTGTTCTGGATGTCCTTGGGGTCGTAGCCTACGCCCGAGGTGGCGTTGGCCTGGGGGTCGGCGTCGACGAGTAGGGTCCGGTAGTCCAGGGCGGCCAGGGAGGCCGCGAGGTTGATGGAGGTAGTGGTTTTGCCCACCCCGCCTTTCTGAT
>JANNDE010000409.1:0-16417 GCA_031387395.1 Hymenobacter sp. | reverse complement strand
CGTCCCAGGTGGCCGGGTCCGGGCTGCCGTAACCATTGCCCTCGCCCGGGAGTATGCCCGTTTTTCTCCTTCGACTATGACGACCACTACCGCGCCCGATATTCTGGGTCAGGCCCTGCTGGACTACCACCACGGCGAGCCCAAAGCCACCGTGACGGTGCATTGCTCGGCCGCCGACGATGAGCCGCTGCCGGCCGCCTACTTCTTCCGTACGGTGTTGCAGATGCCCGAGCTAGAGCGCCTGGCCCTCGACGAGAGCCGGGGCCGCGTGCTCGACCTTGGGGCCGGGGCTGGCTGCCACAGCCTGGAGCTGCAAAGCCGGGGGTTCGATTTTGTGAAGGCCGTCGACGTATCGGCCGGAGCGGTGCAGGTGATGACCGAGCGCGGCGTGCGCACCGTGGCCCGCCACGACTTGTTTGCCCCGCGCCCCGCCACCGAGCTGCCCTACGATACCATCCTGCTGCTGATGAACGGCCTGGGCCTGACTGGCACCCTCGAAGGCCTCGATAAATTCCTGGCCCACGCCCGCACCCTGCTGGCCCCCGACGGCCAGATTCTGGCCACTTCTTCCGACGTGCGCTACCTCTACGAAGACGAGGACGGGGCTCTGCGCATCAACCTCAACGGCCCGTACTACGGCGAGGTCGAATACACGCTCAGCTACCGGGGCAAGACGGGCGAACCCTTTCCCTGGCTGTTCGTGGATGCGGCTCTGCTGCACGACGCGGCCGAAACCGCCGGCTACACCGCCGAATTTCTCAGCGAAGATGAAAATGACCAATACCTGGTCCGCCTGATACCTCTAAATTAATGAGGAATGAAGAATGAGGAGTGAAGAATTGCAGCAGCCGTTTCTCCCACCTCAATTCTTCGTTCTTCATTCCTCATTCAAAAAATGACCAACGCCACTACCTACCGCACCCGCTGGGCCGACATGGACCCCAACGGCCACATGCGCCACTCCGCCTACGCCGACTACGCCGCCGACCAGCGCCTCGTACTGCTCGCCGAATGGGGCTTCGACATCAAAGAATTTGCCCGGCTGCGCCTCGGGCCCATCCTCTTCCGCGAAGAAACCGTGTTTCTGAAGGAAGTGCACATCGGCGAGGAAATCCGCGTCGACAGCCGCCTGCGCAGTGTAAACGACGATGGCACCCGCTGGAGCATTTTGCACACCATCTATAAAACCGACGGCCGCGTGGCCGCCACCGTTACCGTCGACGGGGCTTGGCTCGACCTCGACAAGCGCAAGCTCACCACCCCGCCGGCCGTGCTGGCCGACAGCTTCCGGGCGCTGCCCGCCTACGAGGCCCCGGTGAAATAACATCACCAGAACGGGTGCTCAGGGGTTTCGACCCGGGGTATTCGTTTCTACGCCTGTGCGTCGGCGGTGCGCACCGGGCCCGCCGGGCGCAGGGCTTTGGTGATGCGGTCCAGCTGCTGCTGGTGGTGTAGCAGGTGGTCGAGCAGAAACTCCATCACCTGATAAATATTAATCTTGCCCGAGCGTGGGTGCGGAAAAATGGCCCGGTTTAGCTGCCGGCCCGGAAACTCGTTGAGCAGGCGCTCGAGCTGGCGGCGCGAGGCCTCCCAGGTGGCGCGTAGTTCGGGCAAGCCGGGCAGGTTGCCGGCATCGGTGAGGGTGGCCACGCCGCGCGGAGCCTTCACCTTAAGGCCCGGCAGGCGCAGCAGCAGGCGCACAGCCCGCGCCCGCAGCCGGGTAAAGAGACCCACTTTCGGCAGGGCTTCTTCCGACTGCATCTTCTTTTGCAGGTACTGAACGATGTTGCCTTCGATGAGCAGCAAGTGGTGCACCACCTGCACCGCCGACCATTTGCCGGCGGCCGGGGCCGTGTTTTTATCAGTCCCTAATGCCTCGGCCGAGGCGATGAGGCGTTCAGTGGCCCGTTCGAGCTGTTCGAATTTGAGGTGCAGGCGGTGGTTCATGCGGGTGGGAAGCGGTGAGTGGGCCAGTAGCCGGGTGGGAGGCAAAAGGTACGGCAACATTTCGGCTACCAAATGGCAATCATAGTCCTGCTCGCGGCCGAAACCGTGCCAGACACGGCCGGGTGTCTAGTTTTGCGGTCTCTATGCCCCAAGCTTCCTCTTTGTTTCGAGTGGCGTGGCCGTGGGGCTGGCGCGTGCTGGCTACCCTGGCCCTCTACGCCATCTATCTGCCGCTGAGCGGCTACGGCCCGGGCCAGTTCCGCTTCGACGCGGCCGAGTACTGGGAGCTGTCGCTGAAATTTACCCCGCCTGTTGGCTTCTCGTTATTGGCTTTTGATGAGCCCCTGCGCGGCTACCTGGGGCCGCTGCTGGTGCTGCCGGCGCGGCTGCTCTGCCACTTCACCGGCTGGAGCATGCTGGCCGGCGCGCGCGTATTGGGGGCCGGCTGGGCGGCGCTGCTCTTTGGCGTGGCAATTCCGGCGCTGTGGACCTGCACCACCGGCCGGGCGCTGCGCGGTGGCCGTTGGCTGGTGCTGCTGGGGCTGAGCTTTATTTTCTGGCGCGACTATTTCAACTTCACTCTCAGCGATGTGCCGGCCCTGGCGCTGCTGCTGCTGGGGCTGGCCGCGCTGGGCCGGCGCCGTTGGGCCTGGGCCGGATTGGGGGGCCTGCTGCTGGCCGCCGCCGTCAATATCCGGCCGGTTTACGTGGCCTGCCTGCCCGGTGCGCTGTGGCTGGTGGCGGGCAATGGGGGGCATTACCCGCGTCCGAACCTGGCGCGTGCGTTGGCCGCGCTGGTGGCTGGCGCGGCGCTGGTGCTGCTGCCGCAGCTGCTCATCAACCGCCGCCATTTTGGCCAAAACACCCCGCTGGTACTGGCCCAACGGCCGGGCAAAGAGCCGCTCTACCTGCGCCAGCTGGCCTGGGGCACCGCCTTTCAGCGGTATGAAACCAGCCTCGTGCCCGGCATCCCGCGCTCTTTGGTGTATGCCGACTCGGCCGGGCAGCGGGCGCTGACGACGGTGCCCGGCGGGCAATTCAGTAGCTATTTCAAGGTTCTGGGATTTCTGGTCCGGCACCCGCTCAATGGTGCCGCCCGGTATGCCCGCCACCTGTTCAACGGCCTCGATATCCGCTACCCCACGCCGTACCCCACACGCCTGCACCCGCCCGGCCAGGCGGTGCTGCGCCTGCTAAATTATGGGCTGCTGGGGCTGAGCCTCTGGCTGGTGGGGGCGCGCTGGCGTGCTGCCCGCCAACAGCCGCCGCTTTCTGAGGTACCGGCTACGCTTTCGCCTGCCGCCGTGTTGGGCGCTTTGTTGCTGCCGTGCCTGCTAACGCTGCCAACCCTGATGGAATGCCGTTTCCTGCTACCGCTGCATCTGCTGCTGCTCACGGGCGTGGCCGCTACTTGGCAGCCGCTGGCGTGGTGGCGGGCCCTGGGCGGACTGGTGCGCCGGCTCGCCGTGCTGGTCCTGGCCGCTGGCTGGCTTTGGGGCTGCTGGCAACTATCGGAGGCTACGGCCGGGCAGCGGCGGCCCCCCAGTGAGGCCCCGCAGTGATAACGCTGCGCTTAATGAGGAATGAGGAATGAGCAAACGTGCGCTCAATTCTTCATTCCTCATTCTTCATTCTTCATTAAGCGAGGCAAAGCCTCGCGTTTACGCTTTGGCGTAGGTCACTTCCTTCACGGCTTTTACTACGCGGGCCACGTTGGGCAGCGAGGCCTCGATGAGGGTGGGGGCGTAGGGCAGGGGTACGTCGGCGCAGGTGATGCGGATGACGGGGGCATCGAGGTAGTCGAAGGCGCGGCGCTGCACGATGTAGGCCAGCTCGCCCGAGATGCTGGCCAGGGGCCAGGCTTCTTCGATGACCACCATGCGGTTGGTCTTCTTCACCGAATTCACCAGCGTGTCGTAATCAATCGGGCGCACCGAGCGCAGGTCGATTACTTCGGCTTCAATGCCTTCCTTGGCCAACTCGTCGGCGGCGGTATAGGCAATTTTCATCATTTTGCCGAAGCTCACGAGCGTGACGTGCTTGCCCTGGCGCACTACGTTGGCCTTGCCGATTTCGAGCAGGTACTCTTCCTCGGGCACTTCGCCCTTGTCGCCGTACATCAGTTCCGACTCCATAAAAATCACCGGGTCGGGGTCGCGGATGGCCGCTTTCAGCAAGCCCTTCGCGTCGTAGGGGTTCGAGGGAACCACCACCTTCAGGCCGGGCGTATTGGCAAACCAGTTCTCAAAGTTCTGCGAGTGCTGGCTGCTGAGCATGCCGGCGTTGCCCGTCGGGCCGCGGAATACGATAGGGCAGGAGTACTGGCCGCCCGACATGGAGTAGAGCTTGGCAGCCGAGTTAATGACCTGGTCGATAGCCACCAACGAGAAGTTGAAAGTCATGAACTCGATGATGGGAATCAGGCCGTTGGCGGCCGCACCCACACCGATGCCAGCAAAGCCCAGCTCGGCAATCGGGGTGTCAATCACGCGCTCGGGACCAAACTCGTCGAGCATGCCTTGGCTCACTTTGTAGGCACCGTTGTATTCGGCCACTTCTTCGCCCATCAGGAACACCCGCGGGTCGCGGCGCATTTCCTCGGACAGGGCCTCGCGCAAGGCCTCACGGAATTGAATCTGACGCATGTTTTTCGTTTGATAAAGCCGCAATCGGGCCATTTGGCAAAGCTACAACAGGCCGGGGCGTTGGGCAAACTATAGGGTAGGAGGGTGCGAGAACGTCATGCTGAGCGCAGTCGAAGCATCTCTACCGGGCAAGTAATCAATTTTACCACTGCGGTAGAGATACTTCGACTGCGCTCAGTATGACCGTTCTTTTTCAATTCCCTAAACCTACCGCAACGCCTCTTTGAACACCTTGCCCTGCGCATAATCCTGAAATTCCAGGTCCTCGACGGCGCGCTGGGCGTAGCTGCGGTCGAGGGCCACGGCTTGCTTGAGCAGGGTGCCGGCGGCGGCTTCATCCTGCTGGCGGGCCGCCACCACGGCCAGGCCGTAGACGGGCGCGGCGGCCGCGGGGCGCAGGCTCTGGGCCACGCGGTACTGCTCCTGAGCCAGCGCGTAGTGCTCGCGGCCCACCTCGATGAGGGCGTGGTTGAGGGCATTCTGGTAGCTGGGGCCGGCGTATTGCAGGCTGCGCAGGGCCTCGTCGGGCTGGCCGACTTCGATTTCGAGAGCGGCGCGGTCGGAGAAAACCTTGCGTAACAGGGGCCGCTCGCCTCCGAGCTTGATGGCGTAGTCGTAGTTCTGGAGGGCTTCGAGGCGGTCGCCAGCGCGGTGGTAGGCCGTGGCGGCGTGGTAGAAGAACTCGGCCGTGGGGTGGCGGTGGGCGGCCAGCGTGAAATTGGTGCCCGCCCGGCGATAATAAGCTTTGCGGACTTTACCGAGGGGCTCTTTTTCAGCTCGTTGCAGCAGGATAACGCCCAGGTTGTGGAAGGCTTCCCAGCTGCCGGTGCTGGCGGCCGACACTTCGTAGATGCGCTGCTTTTCGGCCAGCAGCGGCGTGAGGTTGGCCGAATAGCGCAGCTCCTCGGGCGTGAGAGCGTCGGCCTCGGTCTGCTTCTCCACAATCTTCTTCGAGAGCAGGTAGAGCTCCGAGTTGTAGCGCGGCGGCGCGGTGTAGGTAACGGCCACGGTACCAAAGCGCAGCACCGGGTAGATGTACTGCTCGATGTAGTCGAAGTAAGACAGCCGGTGCAGGGCCTTCTCCTTGGTTTCGAATCTGCCCCGGGTATCGTTGATGATGGTGATAACGGAGTCAATCTGGTCGGGCTTGAGGGCCGAGGTCGTCACCTTCTGCAGAAAGGTGTCCCACTTGCGCACGTGGGCCAGGGTGTCGAAGCGAATGGCCTCGTTCTTATTCAGATACGAGAAATTCTTCACGCGCTGCCTGTAGTAGTAGAGCAGCATGCGCACGCGCTTGCTGGCCAGCAAGCGGTTGTGGGCATCGGTGGAGTCGGGCGAGTGGCCGGCGATGATGAGCACCTGCCGGGTGTGCTGGTTGGCGTCAATCAGGTCTTCCAGGGCCTGCACGTTGGTGCCCAGGTAGCCGCGGATAAACCACTGGTCCTCATCGAAAAAGAAGGGCAGCACGCGGGTACCGCTCATCACGTTGCTGGCCTTTTCGGGCAGCAGGGCCAGCACGGTATCTTCCCGAAACACGAGGCGGGCGGGGTCGGCAATGCCGCGGGCCACGCGCACATCGGCGGGAGCGCGCAGGGTTTTGCCGTTCTTTTTCAGCTCGCGCACCTGGGCACGGGCCAGCAGCTCGCCGGGGTTGCGGCCGGGCGTGTTGGGAATGGTAAACTTCTGGGTTGCCACAAGCAGCGACTTGTTTTCGTCGTCGTACACGAAGTTGCCCGGCGCGAAGGTGAGGCGGCCGAGGGTGTCTTCGCGCAGGCCGTGCTCGTAGCGGTAGCGCAGCAGCAGTTCGTAGGCCACACCCTTGCGCAGGTGGGCGGCGGGTACGCGGGCTGTCACTTCGAAGGGCACGGCCTCGCCCGAAGCGCTGAGCACCGGCGGGCGGGTGCTCACCAAACGGCTGCTTTCGGCCTGCTGCAGCATCTTGGGCAGGGGGGAGCAGGCCGTAAAGCCGGCGGTAGCGGCCAGCAGCCCATAGGCCAGCGGCCGCAAAGAATTACTCATCAAATCGTGCAACGCGGAAAATCAAAATTCAGCCCTTACAACGAAAAATTCGTTGAATTAGTCGAAACCGGGAAGGCGAAATTACACTGCCGAGCTTGTCTTCGCCCTCCCAATGCCTTATCTTAGCCCGGACAAACTGTTTTTCGCTAGCCGATTACGCCTATGAAACGCTTCACCGACTACCTCGAATCGCAGTCTTTTGGTCTTTGCTCGGCTTTGGCCCGGCAATGGGGCTTCAGTACCCGCAGCGTGCGGCTGTCCTTCGTATACGCCTCGTTTTTCACCTTTGGCTCGCCCATCGTGCTCTATTTCGCCGGGGCTTTCTGGATGAATGTGCGCCGGGCCATGCGCCAGCAGCGCAGCACGGTTTGGGATTTGTAATCAGCTGCCAGAACGGGGTGGAGACGCGACCCTTCGCGTCTCCACCCCGTTGAACGGCATGCCGGTGGCGCAGGCGACCAGCCGCGAAGGGTCGCGGTCTTACCGCGTTGCGGCACTGGATAACCCCGCTTTTTATGGGGTGATTTTTTCTGATTTCGGGGCCGCTTGAGGCTCCGGAGCGGCCGGCTGCGGGCGGGGGCCTTCGGCGCGGCGTTTCTCCTGGCGCTTGGCTTCTCTGCGGCGGCGCCTTTCGTCGTGGTCGGGCTTGCGTTTGTTGGTTTTATGCTTTTCGCCGTACTTAATGCTCTTGTTGGAGTGCTCCGACTTCTTGGTTTTTGATTTGCTGACGTGGCCGATGCGATGAAACCACTGCGCCGTTGCCGGAGCGACCGAACTCAGGATTAATACCAGGCTGACGACCAGCAAAAGCGCGTTCTTTTTCATGTTAATTGTTGAAACAGAATAGTTGGGTTGAGGAAAGGCAAAGTAAACCCGCGCCGGGCAACCAGCAACTGAGCCGGGGCCGGCTTAGCGCAGGCAAAGGTCCGAAAACCTGCGCTTGCCCCGGGCAAAATATGCCCATACCAAGCTGCCATTGTACACCCCGGCCCGGTCGCGCACCCGCAAATGAGGCTTGGCCGCCGCCCGCCGCTGCCGCCAGTAGCCAAACTGGCCGTAGAAGCTGAAGTGCGCCCGCAGCACCGCCCGGAAATTGCCAAATTCGCCGGCGGCCAGAAAGTGCAGGCCCGCCACGCCGTCGAGCACGAGGCGCTGAAACATGGGGCCGAGCAACTCACCAGGGGCAGCATTTTTGTAGAGCAGGGCTAGGCCGTTGCGGAAGTTGAGGTAGGTTTTGCGGGGGTTGGTTTTGGGCAACGTACCGCCGCCCACGTGGTGCACGGCGCTGCCGCCGTGGTACCACACTTCGTGGCCCGCGTTCTGCAGCCGCCAGCAGAAGTCGATTTCCTCCATGTGGGCGAAAAAGGCGGGCTCGAAGCCGCCCAGCTCCAGCCAGGCGGCGCGGCGCAGCAGCACGCAGGCCCCGCTGGCCCAGGCCACGGGGCGCGGGTCGTCGTACTGGCCGAGGTCCTTTTCGAGGGTATCAAAGAGGCGGCCGCGGCAGAAGGGGTAGGCCAGACGGTCGAGGTAGCCACCGCCGCCGCCGGCGTGCTCAAACAGCGTGGGGTCGGCGTGGGCCAGCACTTTAGGCTGCACGGCGGCAATGCGCGGGTTAGCTTCGAGCAGGCCGCGCAACGGGCGCAGCCAGCCCAGGGTCACTTCCACGTCGGAGTTCAGGAGCACGAAAAACGGACTGTCGACTTGCGCCAGGGCCTGGTTGTAGCCCTCGCAGAAGCCGAAGTTGCGCTCCAGCAGCAGCAGCTCCACGGTAGGAAAGTCGCGGGCCAGCAGCTCGATGGAGCCGTCGGTGGAAGCATTATCGGCTACGATGACGCGGGCGCCGTCGGCATGGGCGAGCACACCGGGCAGGAAGCGGGCCAGAAAGCCCGCCCCGTTCCAGTTCAGAACGACGATGGCCACGTCGGTACAAGCACCGCTGGCGGCCGCAGCGTTAGGCCCCAAAACCGCTCAAATCGAGGCCAGGTACGTTGGGCATCAGGCCGCTGGTTTTGCGCTGGAGCTCCTGGCGGGCCAGCTCGGCGGCTTCGTCGAGCGCCTTGTTCACGGCGGCTACCACGAGGTCGGCCAGCATGTCGCGGTCCTGCGGGGTGAGCAGGGTTTCGTCGATTTCGAGCTTGAGGATTTTGCGGTGGCCGTTGGCCGTGGCGCGCACCAGGCCGCCGCCGGCTTCGCCCGTGGCGGTGAGGTGCTGAATTTCCTGCTGGGCCTGCTGCATCTTGTCCTGCAGCTCTTTCACTTTGCCCATCATCCCGGTCAGGTCGAATGCCATATTTATCTCAATTAACAGTTAAGGAAGTAGCCAGAATTGAGTAGCAAGTATTAAGATTGTAATGCTATAAAAGTCAATTGCTTGAGCTAAATATTGCTACTTGTTACTTCTGTCCTGCTACTTATCAGTTGGTAATAAACAGTTGGCGGGGGCAAAAGGATGCCTCCGATGCCGTTGGATGCGGAATTATCCCGCAAAGTTGGTGGTTTGCCGGGCTTCTACCGCAAAATGGTAATCGCCCCCGAGCGCACAAACGGCTGGCCATCATCCGAAGTCTGCTGGAAGCGCCACACGTAGCTGCCCGGCACGGGGGCGCGGCCGGCAATGCGGCCATCCCACACGTCGCTGCGCTGGGTGCCCCGGAACACCTCTTGCCCGTTGCGGTCAACCACCACAAACGTGTAGCGCTCCAAAAAGCGGCCCTTCACTTCGAGCACGTCGTTCAGGCCGTCGCCGTTGGGCGTGAAGGCCGTAGGGATGGATAGCACGGGCTGCCGCGTTACGCTCGCGAAGTTGGAATAGCTGAAAACCCCGGCCAGCAGGCCCGCCCCACCGATTTGCAGGCGGTAGCGGCTGGTCTGGTCGGTAGGCGGAGCCAGGTCGGAGTAGGCCGTGCCGGCCACGGGCTGGGTGCCGCGCACGGTGCCATCGGGGTTAAGGCGCTGCAGGGCATACACGGCCGGCACGGTGGGGTCGGGGCCGTTGAAGGGCGTCCAGGTGAGGTCGGTGGTGGTGCCGTCGGGGCCCGCGGCGATGGCCGTGAGCAGGCTGGGGCAGGCGGGCGAGCTCAGGGGTGAGGCATTGCCGCACACGTCGAGCAGGCGCACGGTGTAGCAAGGCGGGGCGGCGCGCAGCGCATCCAGGTCGGCCGAGTCGCGGGGCGCGCGCAGGGTGGTGGCGGTGCCGAAATCGGCGGTAGCAGTGCCGCTGGTGCGGAAGTAGCGCAGGCGGCTGCCGGCCGGCAGCGCCGGGGGCGTAAGCAGCGGTGTCAACTCCACCACGTTGCGCGCGTTGAAGCTGGCCACCAGCTTCGGCTGCTGCGGCGGCAGCGCCGACACAGTGGTAATGCTCACCGGGTTCGAAATGGCATCGCCACCGCCCGGCTGCCGGGCCCTGACCACGTAGGTGTAGGTGCTGCCGCACTGCACGTCGGCATCTTCCAGCCCGCCCGCGATGGCCGTGAAGGTAGTTAGCGGCAGCCCGTTGCGCGTGACGAAATACGTGTTGCCCGCGCCGGCATCGGCCAGCAGCAGCTGGTTGCGGTTGCGGGCCGACGTGCCGCTCAGGCTCAGGGTGCAGATAAGGGGCGAAGCGGCGGGGCTGGTGCCGCACAGGTCGGTGCGCGAAATGCGGTAGCAGCCCGCCGCCACCGGCGCCGGCAGGCTCACGCTGGTGCTGCCTGGCGCTATGGCCGCCACGGTGCGGAAGCCGCCGGGAGCGGCGCCATCGGCCAGCTGCAGGGCGTACTGGTAGTCGGCCGGCAGCTGGCTGACGGCCAGCGTGGCCGCGCCACCGGGCAGCGGCCCGGCCAGCGTGAGGCTGCCGAAGCCCGGCGTGACGGGCGCGGCTGCCGTCCGAATGGTTTGGGTGTTGCTGCCTTCACAGGCTTCCGGAATGGCGTAGCGGCCGGTGACGGTGATGACACTGGTACCGGCCGGCACCGCCAGCACCGTGGGCTGGTTGCGCGCGATGGCTTGGGTGTTGCCGCCGGCCTGCACCAGGTACGAATCGAATTTGGTGTCGGTGACCGTAATCAGGGCCGCGCCCGTGGGGCAGGGTGCGATGGTGAAGGGCGGCGGGGTGGCGTCGTACACCCGGAAGGTGCGGATGTAGTACTTACTGCCGTTATCATTCGCCAGCTCCGACACCGTGACCATGCCCACATCGGCGAGCGTGGGGGTGTAGAAGGCGGGGTAGATGCGGTCGGGGGTGCAGGCCAGCGGGGTCGAGTTTAGGAAAGTGGACCCAACACCCGGCAGCACGCCATACCGGATGATGTTGCGGTAGATATCGGGGTTTCGGCTGGCGCAGGGCTGAAACCGCACCCGCTTGCCCACGCACAGCGCATTCACCGACAGGCCGTTGTCGTCGATAAGCTCAAAAGTGCAGGCTGGTGGGTTGGCGGCCAGGCACGATTGCGCCCGGGCCGGCCCAGCCCCCGCGAACCACAGCAGTAGCAGCAGGGAAAAGCAGCAGGTCAGAATTCTCATAAGCAGCAGTTGCAGCGCGCTAACGCGCCGTCGGCAAAAATCGCGCGTGGAAGCAGGTTGTAGCGCGAACTTTGTAGTTCGCGCCTCGAAACGAGTTGGCGGTGCGGAGACGCGAACTGCAAAGTTCGCGCTACTTATGTTACGCCACCCCCGCCCAGTCAAACTTACGGACGAAGGCGGCGGCCCGGTGCAGGTCGGGGTACAGCACCCGGTCGTGGCCCACAAAAGCTACCTCGGTCCGGAAGGCTGCCACCACGCGCTCCAGCGCTTCGGAGCTGCGGGCCGGCCGGCGGAAGGCCAGCGCCTGCACGGCCGTCATCAACTCAATGCCCAGCACCTGCTCCGCGTTTTCGATGACGCGGCGGGCCTTGGTGGCGGCGTTGGCCCCCATGCTCACGTGGTCTTCCTGCCCGTTGCTGCTCACAATGCTGTCCACCGAGGCGGGGGTGCAGAGCTGCTTGTTCTGGCTCACGATGCCGGCGGCGGTGTACTGCGGAATCATCAGGCCCGAGTTTAGGCCGGGCTCGGCCACGAGGTACTGGGGCAGGCCGCGCTGGCCCGAAATGAGCTGGTAGGTTCTCCGCTCCGAGATGCTGCCCAGCTCGGCCACGACCAGGGCCAGGTGGTCGAGGGCCAGGGCCAGGGGCTGGCCGTGGAAGTTGCCGCCGCTGAGAATCAGGTCTTCGTCGGGGAAGATATTGGGGTTGTCGGTCACGGCGTTGCACTCGGTTTCGACCACCTGGGCCACGTAGGTCAGCGCGTCGCGCGAGGCCCCGTGCACCTGCGGCTGGCAGCGGAACGAGTAGGGGTCCTGCACGGCCAGGCGCGGCTGGGTTTGCAGCTCGGAGCCAGCCAGCAGCGCGCGCAGCCGCCGGGCTACCAGCACCTGGCCGGCGTGCGGCCGGATGCGGTGCAGGTGCTCATTAAATGGGTCGGCGCAGCCGCCGAAGGCTTCCAGCGACAGCGCCCCGATGACATCGGCGGCGGCCGCCAGGCGCTGGGCGCGCAGCACCCCATCCACGGCGTAGGCCAGCATAAACTGGGTGCCATTGAGCAGGGCCAGGCCTTCCTTGGCCTGCAGCACCAGCGGCTCCCAGTTGAACAGGCTCATCGCATCGGCGGCCTTCAGGCGGTAGCCCTGGTAGTTTACTTCGCCCAGACCCAGCAGCGGCAGGCACAAATGGGCCAGGGGGGCCAAATCGCCGGAGGCCCCGAGGCTGCCCTGCTCGTACACCACGGGCAGCATTTCGCGGTTGTACATGGCCACGAGGCGCTCGGCGGTGGCGGGTTGCACGCCGCTGTGGCCATAGCTCAGGCTTTGAGCTTTGAGGAAGAGCATGAGGCGCACGAGGGGTTGCGGCACTTCGGCCCCGGTGCCGCAGGCGTGCGACATCATCAGGTTGGCCTGCAACTGGGCGCGTTCCGGCGGGGCGATGCTCACGTTATACAGGGAGCCGAAACCGGTGTTGATGCCATAAATCGGGGTGTCGTCGTGGGCCAGGCGGCGGTGCAGGTAGCCGTGGCAGGCGGCAATGCGGGCTTTGGCATCGTCGCCGAGGGCCACGGGGCGGCCGTCGGCCAGTAGCTCAGCCAGCCCGGCCAGGGTGAGGGGCTGCGCGGGCGAAATAAGGTGGGTGGGCATGGCTGGGGTACGGCTGGGGGGATTTGCAGTTAGAGCATTTTCGGAGTCAGTATACACAGTTAAAGGTTGAGAGTTAAAAGTTAAAAAACAGACATATTGACTTTTAGCTTTTAACTCTCAACTTTTAACTGTGCACATCGACCCGGAATTTGCAATAGGGGGAGCAAAGAACGCAAAAACGGCGTGATGGCCCGGGCGCTAATCGGCGAACCCAGGCCCAAAGTGGGGGCTTGCCAACTCCCCGCCACTACTACTGCGGCCGCAGTCGCTGGTCGCTCTTCACTAGTTGTCTGTCTTCGCCAGCGCGTTGCCGGGCGATAAACCAAGCAATGGCCCGGGGCAGCCCGCATTTTTGGAAGGAATTCGCGCCCGGTTTTCCTCCGCGCCGATTCTGCTATTCGTGCCACCTGTTTCCGTTTCAGCCATGAAAAACGCTTCACACTTAAATCATTTGAACCGAGTGGCCAGCTGCTTAAAACTGCTGCTATTCAGTAGCTTGCTGTTCATTGCTTCCTGCTCCGATTCCGACAGCCCCGCGCCCGCTCCCAACCCCTCACCGGCCGCCGCCACCTACCGCGCCGGCGTGGCCCTGAGCTGGATGAACCTGGAATTGCGGCTGGTCCGCCTCACGCCACCGGTGGCCGCCCTCACCTTCGGTCGGCCCTTCGCCTACGCCGGGGTGGCCGGCTACGAGGCGGCCGTGCCCGGCATGGCCGGCTACAAGTCGCTGGCTGGCCAGCTCAATGGCCTCGGCGCACTGCCCGCTGCCGACCCCGCCCAAGCCTACAACTGGGCCCTGAGCGCCAACGCCGCCCTGGCCGCCATCAGCCGCAGCCTGTTTGCCAATGCCTCGCCCGCAGGCCTGGCGGCGGTCGACTCGCTGGAGGCCGCCAACTTAGCCGCGCTGCAGGGCAGCCTGGGGGCCGAGGCCAGCCGCCGCTCCGTCGACTTCGGCAAGCAGGTGGCAGCGGCCGTGTTTGCCTGGGCCAAAACCGACGGCCACGACAATGCCGCCCCCTACACCGCGCCCACCGGGCCGGGTCTGTGGGTGCCCACGCCCCCGCAGTTCAGCCCCGCCGTGTTTCCGAACTGGGGCAGCTGCCGCCCTCTGGTGGCCGGCAGCGGCGAGGGGGCCGACCCCGGCCCGCCGCTGGCCTACAACACCGCCCCCGGCTCGCCCTTCTACAACATGGCCGGCGAGGTACTGCGCATCGCCCAAGCCCGCACCCCCGCGCAAACCGCCATTGCCCTGTTCTGGAACGACGTGCCCAACGGCCGCAGCTTCACGCCGCCGGGTCACTGGGTGTCCATCCTGGCCCAGGTGCTGGCCCGCGACGAGGCCGCGCTCGACAAGGCCCTGTTCGCCCACGCCAAGCTCGGCATCTGCCTCAACGACGCGCTCATCAGCTCCATGAAAACCAAGTTTACTTACAACGTGCTGCGGCCGGTGACTTACATCCGGGCCACGCTGGACCAGCCCGCCTGGCTGCCGCTCATTCCCACGCCCGCCTTCCCCGAATACAGTGCCAACCACGCCACGCTATCGGCGGCGGCGGGGGAGGCTCTTACTGAAATTTACGGCCCCAACTATCCCTTCACCGACCAGAGCTACGTGCCCTTCGGCCAGGCTGCCCGCGCATATCCCTCCTTCGAGCAAGCAGCGGCGGAGGCCGGAATATCGCGGCTGTACGGCGGCATCCACTACCGGGCTTCGGTTGAGAAAGGCTTGTTGCAGGGGAAAAAGGTGGCCCAGAATATTGATGCCAAGCTGCGGTTTAAGTGAGGAGGTGATGAGGGCGATGGGAGCAGGGGTGATGAAAAGAACGGTCATGCTTCGGCAAGCTCAGCAATACGTTCCTGTGTTATTGGAATCACCCCCCGCAAATCACCCCAGCACTTCCTCCACCCGTGGGCGAAACAGTCGGCCAATGGGCAGTTCCTCATTCGCTACTTCAATGTGCCGGGCGCTGTAGGTCCGAATCTTATCCAGGGCCACGATGAACGAGCGGTGGATGCGCAGGAAGTTGCTTTCCGACAGCTTTTCTTCCATGCTGCTCACGGTTTGCTTCACCACCAGCGGCGGCCCCGTGGCCCGGTAAATCTTCACGTAATCCTTCAGGCCTTCCACGTAGAGGATGTCGCGGAGCGTCACCTTCACCATTTTACGGTCGATGCGGAAATAGAGGAAGGCCTCGGGGTTGGGCGCGGCGTGCTCGGCCAGGGGCGCGGGGGCCGCCTCGGGGGCCGTGGCTTTGGCCACGGCCCGCAGGAAGCGGTCGAGCGAAATGGGCTTGAGCAGGTAGTCGACGGCATCGAGCTCGAAGCCTTCGCAGGCGTACTCACGGTAGGCCGTGGTGAAGATGACGCGCGGCGGGTGGCGCAGGCTGCGCAGGAAATCGGTGCCCAGCATCTTGGGCATTTTAATGTCGAGAAACAGCAGGTCCACCGGCTGCCGTTGCAGCCGGTCGAATGCCTCCAGGGCGTTGCCGCAGGTGCCCACCAGCTCCAGCTGGACCACTTCGCGCACGTAGGATTCGAGCACTTCCAGGGCCGGGGGCTCGTCGTCGACTATCAGGCAGCGGGTTTTCATGGCGGGTCAGGAAGTGGCGATGGGTTGGGCCCGGGCCCCGGCCGGCAAGGCTGAGATGGCTGGCGCGAACTGCAGTTTGAGGGACGCGACGAACGTGTCGGGCTCAGCCCAGGTTTTCAGCGCGTGGCGGGCGGGGTAGAGGCGCGCCAGCCGCTGCCGGAGCGCGCCCAGGCCGGGGCCATCGCCCGCCTCGTCCCCGGCTGCCGCATCGTCCCGGCTATTAATTACTTTAAATATAATATAATTTATATTAACGACAAGGTCGAGGCTCACCCAGGCGCAGTCCAGCCCGGCCCCGGTACCGTGCCGAAAGGCGTTCTCCACCAGCGGCAGCAGCAGCAGCGGGGCCAGGGAATGGGGGCCCAGGTTGCCGCTGAAGGCGAGCGATACCTCCACGCGGGCCCCCAGGCGCAGCTGCTCCAGGGCCACGTAGTCGCGCAGCATGGCTACTTCGGCGGCCAGGGGTACGGCGTCCTGCGGGCTTTCGTAGAGCAGGTAGCGCAGCAGGCCGGCCAGGTGCAGCACCGCCCCCGGGGCCTGGGCCGACTTTGCGGCCGTGAGCGTCCGCAGCGTGTGCAGCGTGCTGAACAGGAACGCCGGCTGCAGCTGGGTTTTCAGGAGCTGCAGCTCGGCCTGGGCCTGCCGTTGGCGCAGGGCCTGGCTCTGCTTCTGCTGCGCAAACCACCCGCTCAGAAGCTTGATGGTGCTGGCCGCGCCGGCCGTGGCCAGCAGCACAAACCACGCAAAGCCCAAACCGCGGTAGCTCGACCACTGAAATGAGCTCGTGGCGGGCTCGCCAAACCAGGCGGGTCCCGGCCCCAGGTCGTAGAGCCCGCGCAGCACGTTGACGGCCAGGATGCTGGCCGGCACCCATGCCAGCAGCAACAGCAGCCCCAGCGCCAGCTGTCCGCGCAGCAGCCGCGGCACGATGCCGTAGAGCAGCGGGTACACGAGCAGCAGCGAGGCGGGTAACTGCACCAAAAGAATACCGCCCGCGTAGAGCGGCACGCCCGCTATCACGTGCGCCGGCAGCTGCATCAGCCAGCTCAGCACCACCGTGCCCGCCCAGAATGC
>JANNDE010000359.1:0-1137 GCA_031387395.1 Hymenobacter sp. | reverse complement strand
CCGCCGCCTGGCGCGCCCCGGAAGGTCTGGGTTTCGCTCACGGCATATAGAAAGCGGTGGTTGGCCGCCAGCGTGAGGTAGGTGGGGCTGGCCCCGCCCAGCTGCGCGCTGATTTTAGTGAAAGCGCCGGTGCTGGCATTCACGCGGTAAACGAAAATGCTGCTGTCCTGCGCGCCGCCCACGTTGGTGCCGATGTAAAGTAGGTAATCGGTGGGCAGCGTGGCGGTGGCGGGGCGGCCGCAGCCGGCCAGCAATAGGCCCGCGCCCAGGCTCAGGCCGCTCAGAAGAGCACGGGAAGTGCGCGAAAACCAAAAAACAGAAACAGTCATAGGAGCAATGGGAGGCTGAAGCCGCAAAAGTGCCTTAAGCTACGGCAAATGTGGCGGGGTAGTCACTCGAAACGGGCTAGCTGACGCGAGCGGTGTCATTGGTTTGAAATATTTGCGGCGGTAGTGGCAGGCTTTGGCAACGTCAGGGGGCTACTTTTGGCCCGGCAACCACGCGCCGGGCTATTGGCCGGGAGCGTGCTTGTCGATTTTTTGCGCTTCATTCCTTCACCAGCGCCGGTTGTGTCGGCGCTTACACCTCCTGCTTGCCGTGTCCGACTTCCAGCCGACTTCCGCCCCCGATTTAGCCGCCGAAAAGCTGCTCGCCGCCACCACCGCCGTGGGCTGGGTGCGCGATGGTATGCGCGTGGGCCTGGGCACCGGCAGTACGGCTGCGCCCTTCATCACCCTGCTCGGCCAGCGCGTGCGCGAGGGCGGCCTGCGCATCGAAGCCACCGCCACGTCCCGCGCCAGCGAGGAGCTGGCCCGCCAGGTGGGCATCCCGCTGCTGGAGCCCCGCCGGGGCCTGCGCTTCGACCTGACGGTGGACGGGGCCGACGAGCTCGACGCCCAGCTGCGCCTCATCAAGGGCGGGGGTGGGGCCCTGTTGCGCGAAAAGGTCATCGCCACCGCTTCCGACTACCTGCTCATCGTGGCCGACTCCACCAAGGCCGTGGGCCAGCTCGGCCGCTTCCCGCTGCCGCTCGAAGTAGTGCCCTTCGCCCTGCCCTGGGTGATGGATGCCGTGGAGGCCCTCGGCGGCGCGCCCGTACTGCGCCTGAGCAGGGCCAATTCGCAGGAATCCGCCCGC
>JANNDE010000289.1:0-2266 GCA_031387395.1 Hymenobacter sp. | reverse complement strand
CCAACTTGGCCGCGTGGCGCGGCGACGCACCCCGCCCGGGGCGGCAAACACAGGCGGCGGCCCCCGGGTTGGAGACCGCCGCCTTTGTTTGCACCCCGATGCAATCGGGTGAGCTCAGTGGGCCGGAGGCCGGCGCTACAGCGTGCCGCGGCGCTTGCGGCCCAGGTGCGAGAAGAACCCGCCTTTGACCGAGCGCCGCTTCGAGAACCCATGGAACCGGTTCTTGTGGCGGCCGGAGCCGCGGTAGTACCGGTACACGGGCACGTAGTTGCCCGCCGTGGGCTTGTGCCGGTGAATGGGGCGGCGAGCCGCCGAAGCAGTCTGCATATCGGCCGCGCAGGCACCCAACAGCATCAGAAACAACATGAAAGTACGCAGCATACACAGGGGTTTAGGGAGTGAGTTTTCAGCTCGCAACAGCCCGCTGAAGCGGGCCGCCGTTGTTATTTCAACGCCAAAACCGTCCCGATTATTACCGCTACCGAATTATTTATTGGTCCGATGCGGACGCGGCATCAGCATCTGCGAAAGCTTACTTACTGAAGGCAAGCACCTAAGCCACCAGAAATTATTTTTCAACTTCACAGTCATTAACCGCTATAATTCTGTCACTTACCAAATAAATCCACTTCTTATTTATGTAATTTAATGATAATTACTTGCATCGGTGGGCTATCTCGCGCCATTCCCGGGCCTTATAATAATGTCCCACCCCCGCCCATCATCTTCCCCAACGAGCCCACCGCCAGCCTCTACATCATTGGGCAGTGCCGCATGGTGGTCATCATCTCCCATAGCCTCGCCCAAGTCGTGGATTCGGACTGCATCTACGTCATGAAAAAAGGCCACATGGTGGAAAGCGGCACCCACGACGAGCTCTACGATATGAAAGGCACCTACCGCGAGATTTTCGACGCCTCGGGCCGCAGCTTAAATATCGAAATGCTGGCCAAGACGATGGCCGATGACGGGGGACGACGTGTTGGATACGGCTTCGTGAGAAAATTCCACCTTTCGGAAATAAGTGTACCTTTTGCTCAGGATTTGAGTTGGTTGTTTAATATGAAATAAAAAAGGCAGGAAAACCTAAGCCATTAAAGTGCCCATGCTGCGGCGAACTACGGCCTGAGTCCGAGTGCTGCGTATTTATCAGTCAGATTGCCCACGATGTGCCGAACAAGTATTACGTCACCTTACATGGGGACACAATTGGCAACTTGTATTGGCTTGATGCACAAAAGAACAAGGTTGATTGGGCTTGTGATATTTGCCTGCAACAAAAACGCGCATTACGAGGCAAGCCAAAGCGTCAATTATTCTGCGACATCACACCTCATTTTGCCTATTCTGACAAACAAGTAATTTGCTGTGACTGCGGCATAAATTTCCAGTTCTCAAAAGAGGAACAGGCTCACTATTATGAAAAGCTAGTGTTTTGGATACAAGCGGAGCGAGTTCGTTGCGATGCTTGTCAGGCGCTAAAGAAAACGCGGGAGCGACTCTCGCAATTATTAGTCAATCCTGATTACAATGATTTGGAGCAAGTAAAGGAGATAATTGCGATTCGGCTTAATTTAAAACAGTATCAACAAGCCAAGCAGTTTTTAGCCATAGGCAAGAAGAATCATGTTTCGGGCAGCACTCAATATTTGACCTTTGAATCATTGAGGAAGCAGGTTGCAGAAGCTGAACTAACAAGTGGTAACTCCGAGCAGTAGCTATTACAAGTAGAGCATAGTCCATAACCATCGACCTCACCCTCGTCGACACCAAAGCGGTTTTTCACCACACGATGAAAAGCCAGCTAAACTTTCCCAACTGGTACGGCGAAGACTGGGACGCTTTCTGGGATTTCCTCATCGCCATGGTCGAACTGCCGGATTGCGTGGTCTTGTAGCACTGGGAAACCTTCGCCCAGGCTTGCCCCAGGGACATGCTTATTCTGCGCGATATTATTGCCAATTACCCCCGCGAAAAGCCCGGCAAGCAGCTACGGTTGTCGCCTACGCCGCCTGAGCAGCCGTAGCGCGAACTTTGTAGTTCGCGTCCCGGAACGATAATCGTTGAACCGGCAGGTTGAACGCATTAAAAACAGGGAATATGCCTTCTTAGTGCCCAAAGGCATTTTGCTTTTTTCAAAGTCGTTAAAACGATAGCAATAAAAGTGCCCTCAGTAGCTGGAATCATTATCCGCATTTTTAATGCGTTCAACCTGTTGAACCGGCGTGGGGACGCGAACTACAAAGTTCGCGCTACAGTCGTTCGC
>JANNDE010000236.1:0-1381 GCA_031387395.1 Hymenobacter sp. | reverse complement strand
GGCCTTGGTTAAAAGTTTGGTCCAAAAGTTAATCGGCCGGAGCCGGAGCCTGCTCCCAGTTGAAGGCGAAGAGGGCTTCGAGGTCAAAGCGGAGGGAGTCTTTGAGGGCCTCATCGGAGAAGTCAAATTCGCCGTGCAAATTGATGTGCTGCCAGCTCACGGGCGAACTAGCCGCAATGGCGTCCGCCACCGACTGGCGCTCGGCTGGCGGGGCCTGGAATAAGTACTGGTTTAAATAGAGACAATTCCAGCACACAATCACGTTCTGCACCAGTTGCTTACAGGCATCGGCCAGTTGCTGCTCTTCCTTGCTGGCGTAGGGAATCTGCCCGTTTTGGCCGTAAAACACGGCCCGGGCGAAGGTATGCGTGCTTTCGAGCTTGTCCAGCTGGTCGTCGATGCGCTTGCGCAGGGCCTGGTCGTCCATATACCGGAGTAGAAATTCGGTGCGCACCACCCGGCCCAACTCGCGCAAGGCCAGGTACACGGGATGCTGCTGCGAGTAGGAATTGAGCCGGCGCAGCAGCATGGAAGCCGTCACGTGCTTCTGCTTGAGACTGACGACTAGTCGCAGCAGCGTGTCCCACTGGGCCTCGATAAGGGCGCGGTCGATGTACTTGACCGGGGCCAGGCCGTAGGCCGTCAGGTCGGGCACGTCCATGCCGGCGAAGGCGTAGAACTGCTGGTCTTGAAAGGACTGGATGCGGGGCGCGAATTCGATGCCCAAAAAAGCGGTGAGGGCGAAGTTGACTTCGGTGAAGCCGTGGGTATCCGTGCTGTGGATGGTGGACTCCACGACGTCGTTGTGCAGCAGGCCATCGACTAGGTACGGGGCCTCCCGCTCGGACGAGCTGAACGTGGTCGAGTAAAAGAGGCGGTGGCGGTCGTCGAGAAAGCCGTAGGAAACGATGCCTTTTTCCTGCCCAAAGTATTTATAGGAGTAGGTGGCGTGAATCGAATCCACGGCCACGTAGTACTTCTGGCCGTCGGAGGAGGTGTGGACCGCCTCGGGGTGGCGCTGAAAGAGGCGGCTAACGGGCAGCTTGCCGGTCAGGGCCACCACGGCGTCGTTGGCCCGGCGCAGGTTGTCGAGCGAGAAATACCAGTTGACCGTGTTTTCCAGCGTGGCGAGCGCCACGTGCTTGGTGGCATGCGCCATCCGGGTTAGGCCCAGGTTGCAGCCGTAGGCCATGGTACCGGCGAAAAACACCCGCTCGGCCGGCCGGGCCGGCCGATTGCGCGGGCTCCAGTGCGTGAGGCAATCGATGAAGCGGCATTGCTGATTGACCGTGTGCAGCACCTCGTGCAGCGAAATCAGGCCCGGCCCCGGAAACAACGTCCGCGGTGCCGGGGCGTCCTCGTCCAGGGGCCGGGCCGGCGT
>JANNDE010000234.1:0-7348 GCA_031387395.1 Hymenobacter sp. | reverse complement strand
CGGGTGAGCACGATGCGCTGGTAAACCGTTGATTTCGAATAAATCACCTGGTCCTGAAAGGCCAGGGTTTCGGTGTAGGCTAGCAGCTTGTTGGCGAAGCCGAACAGCACCGCGAGCCCCAGCAGCGCCGCCGCGATGCCCACCCCAAAGCGCCGCCGGTAGGGCCGCGTTTCGGGGAAGCGGGCCAGCACCACGGCGGCCACGGCCAGGTTCAGGGCCCCGAAAACCAGCGAAGTCCGAATGAGGCCCAGCTGCGGCACCAGCACCAGCGGAAATATCAGCGAAGCCAGCAGCGCGCCCACGTAGTCGAAGGTGAACACCCGCGCCACCAAATCCTTAAACGGGTAGCGGTGCTCCAGAATCCGCATCAGCAGCGGAATCTCCAGGCCCACCAGCACGCCCGTGAGGCCCACCAGCGTGTAGAGCAGCAGCCGGAACGAGGCCACGTACTCGAACGACACGAACAGCAGCGGAGCCATGCAGCCGCCCACGATGCCCACCAATATTTCGAGCCGGATAAACCAGCGCAGCAGCGAGCCTTCCAGAAACTTGGAGAGCCATGAGCCGATGCCCATCGCAAACAGGTAGGCCCCGATGATGGTCGAAAACTGCGTGACGGAATCGCCCAGCAGATAGGAGGCCAGGGTGCCGGCAATCAATTCGTAAATCAGCCCGCAGGTGGCAATCACGGCCACCGCCGCCAGCAGCAGGCCCGGCAGCCGCGCCTCGGGGCCGGCCGCTACACGTGCGCCGGCGGGCGCCTCAGCGGCGGGTGCTTCGAGTAGCTCAGCCATGAATGGCGGCGCTGATGATGAGGGCCACGGCCAGCATAAAGGCCGCGCCGAGGATGGCCAGGGCCGTGTTGTGCTCCTCCAGAATTTCCTTGCGCAGGGTGCCAGGCGTCAGTTTATTAAACAGGTAAAAGCTGATGACCAGAATGATGATGCCGAGCAGCGAATAGAGGATGGAAGCCGCGAGGGCTTTGGCGTTGAGGTATTCCATAGCAGGGGCGAAATCGGGTTATTTGTGGAAATACAGGCCGCGCCCGCCGTGGCCGTGGCTCCGGGTGCCGGGTGCGTTCAGGGTTTCGGTGCTCTCGTTGTCGTCGCCGAGCAGGCGGGTGCCGGTGGCGGTGCCCCAGGCAAACCAGGCCAGCGGCAGCAGTAGCAACAGCGCGTAGAGACGCACCGGGCGCAGGAAGTTGAATAGATTTTCGAGCATGGCGAGGGCTTATTCTTCGGTTGCGTAGGGGTTGTAGTCGCTGTTGGCCCAGCGGCTGCGCTCGTGCCAGTGGCGGCGCATCAGTTGGAGCCCGGGCACCAGCAGTATCAGCCCCAGCACCACGAAAAAGTTGGACGGCAGCGCCGGGTCGGCCCACACCGTTACCTTGATTTCGGGCGAAACGCCCCTTTCGGTGAAGGGGTAAAAGTTGAGGTGATAGCGCCCGGCGGGCACCCGCGAAAGCACCGCCTCCGCGTCGCGGCTGCCTTCTCTCCAGCTTTCGCCGCCTTCCACGCCGCTGTAAAACTCAATGTTTTTGGTGAACTCGAAACCCTGTCCGGTTTGCTCATTCACCAGGCTCACTGGTAGCTCCAGCCACTGGTTACTGAGGGTGGTGGTCAACTCAATGTCGAGGGCGGTCTGATGTTCAAGATAGAACGTCGGCGACACCAGCACGCGGCCAGTGCCGGGAGCGGCGGTGGCGGTGGTATCAGGCGTTACCTGAATCGTTTCGTTGAGTACCGGTGAGCCGGTGCGCACCGCCAGTATCAGCTACGTAAGTAGCAGCGCGGCAATTAGAATACCCGTTAGCGTCCAAAGGGCCGGCCAGCTTTGGCTGCCGGGTGCTGGTTCTACCATGCCCGTGCCTTCGGCGTGCGGCAGCGTGCTCTGGCCGATGTTAAAGGCCGTTGCCAGTTCCTCGGGCGCGACGTGGCGGCCCCGGTACCAACTGCTTTCCCGGCCGCGCTGCTCCTGCACCAACAGCAGGGGCGGGTTGATGTATTCCGTCACGTACAGGCTCTGGTCGCTCTCAATATCCCAGTCGAACTCGCCCAGCGCCCAGTTGATGTGCGACTGATACTTGTTGAAAATCCGGAAATCGGGTAGCTTGAAGTCCTGCCGGTTCTTATCGAGATGGCTAGCCGTCCAGATTAGCGTCCAATGCCCATCGTACTCGGCCAGCTGTGCGTAGCGCCCGGTTTCGGGCTGTAGCAACTGGTATTCGCGCCAACTGTATTGCGGGTGATTGGCCTCGCAACGGCTCGTTACACCCACCACGCGGTAACGCGCGCCCTCCAGCGTGCCCAGCGTGCCGAGTGGTAGTACGGGCGAGGTTTTGGGCGCTTTCTTGTAACTCCCAAGCACCTTGGGCGTTTCCTCGCCCGACCACCGGAAATACGCATGGCAGCTCGGGCAGGCATAGTATTCGCTGCCAGCCACGTCGTAATACGTGATGCTGGTGCGGCACTCGGGGCAGTCGAACTGGGCCGATTCGGGCCGGGGAGTAGCGGTTTCACTCATCGGCGTACTTCGATTTTGGTGAGCTCGGTGCCGCCGAAAAACGCCAGCGTAGCCGCGTAGATGCCGCGCACGCTGGCCGCATTATCGCGCCGGAAGTTGGACAGGAACACGTCGAAGGTGGCCAGCCCGTGCTCGGGCCAGGTGTGGATGCTCAGGTGCGACTCGGTCAGGGCCAGCACGGCGGTGAAGCCGCCGGGACCGTTTTCGTCGGCCGGGAAGCTGTGGTAGACCTCGCCCACTTTTTCGAGCCCGAAGGCCCGCACCTGGGCATCGAAGAAGGCGCGGCAGGCGTCGGCGTCGCGCAGGGTGGCGGGCGGGGCAGCGAAGGTGGCCAGAATGTGCAGGCCGGGCGTATAAGTTGGCATAGAAAAGCAGCGCGGGGCGAGCGCGGCGGCAAGATAGGGAGCAGAACGGGTTGATATTGGGCCGCGCTGCTCGGCTCTATCGCTGGCCCGGGCCGCGTATTACACCCCACCCGCCACCGGGCTCCCTGGCTATTAGGGCCATTTCCTCGTTGCTCATCATTGTTTATGACTGCTACCATCTTCTCCGAAAACCAGATTCCCGGCCTGCCCTCCGCCTCGGGCGTCGAAATCATCGGCCCCGTGGCCTACGTCATCGGCGACGACTCGCCCGTGCTCTACCAGCTCGACGCGGCCACGCTCGCGCCCATCGGCCGCATTCCGCTCTTCGAGGCCGGAGCGGCCTTCGCCACCGGCCGGCTCTCTAAACCCGACAAGCCCGACCTGGAGTGTATGGCCGCCCTCAGCTGGCCCGACGGCCGGACCGGCCTGCTGCTGCTGGGCTCGGGCAGCCGGCCCAACCGCGCCCGGGGCTGGTTCGTACCCATCGAAAACCCCGTGCCCGAGGCCGTCGACTTCACCGCCCTCTATGCGCTATTGGCGGCGCAGCTGCCCGCCGGCGTGGTCCTCAACCTCGAAGCGGCCGCTACTTCGGCCACCGAGCTACTGCTGTTTCAGCGCACCGTGGGCCGGGCCGATGCGGCGCTGCTGTTCACACTGCCGCTGGCCGAAACGCTGCGGTTTCTGCTGGCTCCGGCCGGCGCAGCGGCTCCCAGGGTGCAGCAGTTCGTGTTTGCGCTGCCGCTGATTGCGGGTTGCCCGGCGGGCTTTTCCGGGGCCACGTTCGTGGATGGCCAGTTGTTGGTGTCGGCTTCGGTAGAAGATACGGCTGATGCCGTGCTGGATGGCGCGGTGCTGGGCTCGTTTGTGGGCAGGGTGGACGTGGCGGCCGGCACGGCCACTTTTGCCCGCCTGGCCTGGGCCGATGGCCGGCCCTATTGCGGAAAGGTGGAGGGGCTGGCCGTGCGCCTGCAAGTAGCCCCCGGCCAGTTTGAGCTGCTGCTCGTGACTGACGACGATGCCGGCGGCAGCACGGCCGCCACGGCTCACCTCGTGCTCTAGGGGCCACGGCACGAGTACTTCAGGCGCCGTTTCGGCCCTTCCGGGCGACTGGACGCTGGCAGGTGCCGAAGCGGAGCTTCGGAGGGCGCGCGGGGTGCACGCAAACCCCCATTCGGCACCGGACTATTTATTGGCCAAGGGGGTTTTGTGGCCCGTTGGTTTTGGGGTAAATTTGACTCCGGCTGGCCCGCGCAGCTGGGATGTCATGACCATTCTACCGCTTTAACTGACGATGAGCTCGCTCTTCCAAACCCCGGAAATGCTGTATTTTCAGAATGCGGCTGGCCAACTCTACTACCGGGCTGACGCCCGGGTGGTGCGCCTGGCCTGGGCCGCCGAGCGCATCGCGCTGCCAGCCATTCAGGAATATTACGAGCAGGTATTGGGGCTGATGCTGAGCACCGGTAGCCACAAAATTCTGTCCTGCCACGGGCAGCGGGCCCCGTTGTCCGGCCCGGCCCAGGAGTGGCTTACCGGCAACTGGATTCCGCGCGCCATCGCGCAGGCCGGGGCCCGCTACTGCGCCATCGTGGAAGGGGCCGACCCGATGCACCGGCTCTCCACGCAATCGGTGGTGTCGGCGTCGCCCAGCGGCCTGCGGTTCCGGCGTTTCTCCGAAATGAGTGAGGCCGATGCCTGGCTGCGCGAGGTATGACGGACTAAAACAGTCCGTACTTCTTGCCTTCGGCGGCCAGCACCTGCTTTTTCGCCGGGTTTATTTTGCGGCCGCGCGGGGTTTCCTCATCGCCGAGCACCATGCCCCAGGGCTTAAGCGACTCGATGCGGTCGAATACAATCTTCAAAATGGCAATCACCGGCAGGGCCAGAAACATGCCCGCCACGCCGCCGATGGCATTGCCCACCAACACACCCACAATGGCTACCAGGGCATTTACCTGGATTTTGGAGGCCACAATGCGCGGAATTAGGAAGTGGTTGTCGATGAACTGAATGAGCATGTAGGCACCCAGCACCGCGAAGGCCTGGCCGTAGCCAGGGTGGGCCACGAAGGCCATGAGCATAGGCAGGGCAATCGCAATGAGGCCGCCGATGTAGGGAATGAAGTTGAGCAGCGCGCCCATCACGCCCAGCAGCAGGGCGTAGGGCACCCCAATGATGAGCAGCACCGTGACGTTGAGCGCGGCCACGATGCTGCCCTCAATCAGCAGGCCCACCATGTAGCTCTGGATGGCGGTTTTGCTTTCGCGCAGCACTTCGCTCACGCCGCTGTCGCGCTGTCGCCCCGAAAAGGCCTGTACCAGAAAATCGACCAGCCGCTTCTGGTACAGGAAAAGCAGAAAGATGTAGACCGGAATGAGGGTGAATGTGACGAGCAGGCCCGACACGGCCGAGAGCGTGCCGCCCAGCAGGCCCTGGGCCTTGGTGCCGGCCTCGCTCACCCAGCCCTGCAGCTTCTGGTCGCTCAGGCCGAAGCGGTTTTGCAGCCACTCGTGCACCTGGGCCGTGGTGTCGGCGAGCTTCTTCTTGAACATCGGCATCTGGTCCGACAATTGGGCCGCCTCCACGCTGATGAAGTACACCAGCCCTACTACCGCCGCCACGCCCAGCACCACCGTGAGGGCGATGGCCAGCAGCTGCGGCACCCGCTTGTGGATGAGCCAGCGCTCGACTGGATGCAGCATAATGGCGAAGATGGCCGCGAAAAACAGTGGGAAAATGATTTCGCTTGCAATGTGCAGCGCGAACACCAGCAGCGCCAGCCCCAATAAAACCAAGGGGGCTTTTACGTAGAGCGGGAACTGCAGCTCGCGGGCGGGCGGCATGGGGTCGAAGTCGGCCATGGTCAGAAGTAGCAGCCGGCAAGTAGTTGCCAGCTGCGCCGCTTACGGCTGGGCGGGCCGCGCGTTGCGCCTCCGGGGTCCATTCAGTGGCTGGCTAGTGGCGAAAATCCTCGACCACGCCCACGAACATGGGTGCCGGCACCGTGGCCTGCTGCCCGGTGGGCGTGAGCAGGCCCGAAAACGCGTCGACGCGGTAGCTGACGAGGTTGTTGGAGTTCTGATTGGCCACCAGTAGCAGGCGGCCACTGGGGTCGAGGGCGAAGTTGCGTGGGGTTTTGCCCTGCGTGTCCACGTCCTGAATGGGTACCAGCGTACCGTTGCCGCTGTCGATGGCAAACACGGCAATGCTGTTGTGGCCCCGGTTGGAGGCGTAGAGGAACAGGCCGTTGGGGGCCACGTGCACGTCGGCGCAGGAGTTTTCGCCCGCGTAGCTGGCCGGCAGCGCCGATACGGTTTGCAGCTCACGGAAGTGGCCGGTGGCCGCGTCGTAAGCCAGCGTCGTCAGCGTCGAGTTCAGCTCGTTGATGAGGTAGGCGGTTTTGCCGTTGGGGTGGAAGGTGAGGTGGCGCGGCCCGGCCCCGGGTTTGGCCACGAAGGCCGGCTCGGGCAGGCGCGTGAGGCGGCCGGCCGCGGCATCGAGCCGGTAGCCGACCACCTGGTCGGTGCCCAGGTTCACGGCGAAGGCAAACTGATTGGCCGGGTCGGGCAGCAGGCAGTGGGCATGCGAGGCATTCTGGTTTTTGTGCGGGCCGCTGCCGGTGTGCTGGTCGGTGGTGGGCGGGCCAAGCGTGCCGTCGGCCGTCACGGGCAGCAGGCTCACGTTGCCGCCCACATAGTTGGCCACCAGCGCGTTTTTGCCCGAGTGGTCGAGGCTGATGTAGCAGGGCGAAGCGCCGCCTGAGGGCTGCTGGCCCAGCATTTGCAGCCCGCCCGAGTGCGGGTCGATGGCGAAGCTGCTCACGCCCCCGCCCGGCGCGCCCCGGAAGGTCTGGGTTTCGCTCACGGCGTATAAAAAGCGGTGGTTGGCCGCCAGCGTGAGGTAGGTGGGGCTGGCCCCGCCCAGCTGCGCGCTGAGCCTGGTGAAGGCCCCGGTGCTGGCATTCACGCGATACAGGAAAATACTGCTGTCCGGCGCGCCGCCCACGTTGGTGCCAATGTAAAGCAGATAGTCGGCTGGCAGCGTCGCCGTGGCCGGCCGGCCGCAGCCGGCCAGCAGGGCGCTGGCGCTCAGGGCTAGGCCCCCGAAAAGCACACGGGACAGGTGCGAAATCCGAAAATCAGGAAAAGCCATGGGAGCGGGAAGAGGTGGAAGCCGCAAAAGTGCTTCAAGCTACGGCAAATGCCGCCGGGCCGCCAACCGTCGTCCTCAATTTCCGGCACTGCGGCCGGATTTTAGCCGGCGAAAAGTCCCGCATCGGCGGTTTTGCGCCCGCCGCCGGGGGTTCCGGCCCGCCGTCGGGGCTATTTTTGGCGCGCCGTTCCGGGCCGTTTGGTGGCGCGGGGCGGGCGGGGAGTGGCCCCGCCGTATTTTTTCTCACCGGGCACCGGCCGTGGCCGCGCCCTTCGTTCCCGCCTGCCGTGTCTGCATCCCTGCCGAGT
>JANNDE010000212.1:0-7172 GCA_031387395.1 Hymenobacter sp. | reverse complement strand
GCGGGCGGTAGCACCAGTTGCCAGCGTGCCGGCCGGAGCCGGGCGGCTCGCAGTGGTGGTGGCCGTTTCGGGGCTACCCACCAGGCCGGTGCGGCCGGCCCACCAGCCGGTGCCGGCCAGCGTGGCCAGCAGCAGGCTGGCCGCCGCCACCCAGCGCGTGGCCACCAGCCGGCGGCGGTACTGCTCGTTCTGCCGCATCAGCAGCGAGTTATCAATCTGGTCCCACAGCAGGGGGCGCGGGGGCACGGCGGCCTCCTCGCCCAGATGGTGGCGGAATAATTCCTCCAGGCTGCCGGTGGCTTTAGGGGTAGGGTTATTTTCGATAGGATTGGCGGGCATGACGAGTTGGGGCGTTGAGGCGCTCCAGTTTAGTTTGGAGGATGACGCGGGCGCGGGAGTATTGCGACTTGCTGGTTCCCTCGCTGATAGTGAGTAATTCACCGATTTCTTTGTGGGTGTAGCCTTCGATGGCGTAGAGGTTGAACACCATGCGGTAGCGCGGGGCCAGCTCCTGCACCATCTCCAATAGCTCGTGGAAGTTGAAATTGCTGAGCGTAAACTCCTCGCTCGACAGCGTTTCGGGGTAGTCGCCGTCGCTCACGGCCACCAGCGAGGCGTTGCGGCGGTGCTGGCGCAGGGCCGCGTTAATCATGATACGGCGAATCCAGAACTCCAGCGGGCACTCGCGGCGGAAGCTGCCCAGCGTGCGAAACACCGTGAGAAAGCCTTCCTGCAGCACGTCTTCGGCCTCGAAGGTGGTTTGGGCGTAGCGCAGGCACACGGCCATCATCTTGCCGGCGTACTTGTCGTAGAGCAGCTTCTGGGCGAGCTGGCGGCCGCGCAGGCAGCCGTCAATCAACTCAGCCTCGGTGGGCGGGCTGGCGATGGCCGACGAGCGGCTGGCCGTCAGGCGCGGGGCCACGGCGGGCTGGTCGGGTAGCACATCATCGGCCCCGAACGCAAACCAGGTGGCCGCGCTCACGCCCGGGGGGCGGTACCCGTGCCGGCCAGGGAAGAAATCGAAAGAGTTAGCGTTTGCAGCATAGGAAGGCGGGTTGGTAGCAGTAGCCGCCGGCGCGTGGACCACCGACGGCAAGGGGATGCCCACCCGCGCCCAATGGTTGCAAGCCCCGGCCACAATCGTGGCCAGCTCGCGCCTAAACTCGTCCCAAATCGCCTTCATCCCGCAAGATAACCCGCCGAGCCACAGCGGCTGGCGCGCCCGAATCAGCCCGGCGAAGGCGGCGCGGGAGGTGGTGCCCACCGGCAGCAACGGCCCGCTACCGGCCCGCTGCTCTCCTACCGGCCGTGCCAGATATCCCAGGCGGCTTCGGCCTGCCGCTCCAGCATCTCGAAGCCGTTTTTGGTGTGGGCCCCGGCCTCGCGGCCTTTAGCCATAAACAGCGTTTCGCTGGGGTTATACACCAGGTCGTAGAGGTAGTGCCGCGGGCCCAGCGCCGCGTAGGGCAGACGCGGGCACTCGTCGATATTCGGGAAAGTGCCCAGCGGGGTGGCATTGATGACGAGGGTGTGCGCCGCCAGCAAGGTGGGCGTCAGCTCGTCGTAGGTCAGGCCGGAGGCCAGCGGGTCGCGCGTCACGGTCCAGTACCCAATGCCGAGGTCGTTGAGGGCCACTACCACGGCCTTGGCGGCCCCGCCGGCCCCCAGCACCAGGGCCCGGCCATCGGCGGTGCCCGGGAAAAACTGCCGCAGCGAATCCCGAAAGCCTACTATATCAGTGTTGTGGCCGCGCAGGCGGCCGTCGGCCAGGCGCTCAATCACGTTCACGGCCCCCACCCGGGCGGCCGAGGGGGCCAGCTCGTCGAGGTAGCTCATCACCGCCTCCTTGTAGGGCACCGTCACGTTCAGGCCCACCAGGTGGGGGTGGGCGCGCAGCAGGGCCGGCAGCTCATGAATGTCGGCCAGCTCGAACAGGTCGTAGCGGTGGTCGTCGGTCAGGCCCTGTGAATAAAACTTCTGGGTGAAATAGGTCTGCGAAAACGAGTGCTGAAGGGTGCGGCCAATGAGCCCGAACTGACGCATAAGAACAGGTAGATGAAGGGATGATGTGTGAGATTCCGCCGCACTTTTATTTATGCGCTGCTAGGGTGTAGCCCGATGGGCTCCGATGACAACCCGCTACACCGCCGCCTTGTTGCCGAACTTATCCTTCAGAAACGAGAACAGCGGCGGCAGCACCGAAAACAGAATGATGCCGTAAATCACGAGCGTGAAGTTGTGCTGCACCCACTCGAACCGCCCCAGAAAATACCCCGCCAGCGTGAGCGACACCACCCACAGCGCCGCCCCGGCAATGCTATACGAGGCAAAGTAGCGGTAGCTCATGGTGCCAATGCCGGCCACAAACGGCGCAAACGTGCGCACGATGGGCACGAAGCGCGCCATGATGATGGTTTTGCCGCCGTGCTTGGCGTAGAAAGCCTGCGTCTGGTCGAGGTACTTGCGGTTTAGGAACTTGTAGTTTTCCCGGAATACGCGCGGCCCCAGGTAGTCGCCCACTACGTAGTTGAGGTTATCGCCGATGAAGGCCGCCGCCAGCAGCAGCGGAATCAGCAGCCCGATGTTGAGCAGCGGGTGGCCGGTTTCGGGGTTGGGCTGGGCCGCCAGCGTGCCGGCCACGAACAGCAGCGAGTCGCCGGGCAAAAACGGAAACACAATCACCCCCGTCTCGGTGAAAATGATGAGGAACAGGATGAGATAGGTGAGGTTGCCATAGTCGTGCACCACGCTCACGAGGGTTTTATCAAGGTGCAGCAACAGGTCGAAAAAGTGCTTAAGAAGTTCCATGCCGGATGAAAAGTGAGCTGCAAAGAAAACGGGCCGCCGCTGAAACAGCCGCCTTCTCATCCTTTTAGCCTGAGATATAACGGCTACAGCCATTCCGGCATTATCTTTGTAACATTGCCTTGACCTAATTGCACTTACTCCGAAAAACGTATTGTTTTTCTCATCAAATCCTCTCCCTACAATTTCCCATTTCCTGCATACGCTGGGCCGGTGCCGCGCTCGCGGGCCGCAGCCAATGCCGCCCGCGCGCTGGTAGCACCGCTTTACTACCCGTTTTGCTTTCTTTTCCGTTCACGGGGCCGTTTGGCTGCCTATCCCGGCCGCGCCCAGTTCATGTTCGTGTATTGCCTACGTTTTTACTACCCCGATGATTGTGTACCAGGGCGGAGACTGGTGGCGGGCCCTATGGCACTTCCACACCTCCGCAGTTATCCGCCTGCTCTTGAAACGCGTGGCTTTGGTGGGCCTCTACGGCTCGGCCATCGCCGTCGTTAGCCTCGATTTCCATACCCTCAACGTCCGCATTGGGCGCGAATACCTTTCTATTCTCGGCATTCTGCTCAGCCTGCTGCTGGTGTTTCGCACCAACACGGCCTACGACCGCTACTACGAAGGCCGCGGCGTGTGGGGGCAGCTGGTATCGCACTGCCGGGGCCTGGCCATGGAAATGAATGCCCTGCTGCCGCGTGAGGCCAAATCGAGCCGCCGCTACTTCGCCGCCCTCATCTCCAACTTCCCCATCGCCCTCGAAGGCAGCCTGCGCAACCGCGTGCGCTTCGACAAGATGGAGGCGACCCCCGACATTATCGACCGCCTGCAAAAAGCCGAAAGCGTGTGCTCCACCATCATCGCCGTGCTCATGGAAAGCGTGGAGCAGCTACGGCAGGTCGAGATTTTCGACCCCATTCACCTCATCAATATCAAGCAGCACTACCTGGGCATGATGACCGTGAACGGCACCTGCGAGCGCATCAAGTCTACCCCCATTCCGTACTCCTACAGCTTTTTCATCAAGTGCTACATCACGGTATTCATCATGGTGATGCCGCTGGTCCTCGTTGACTCGTGCGGGTGGTGGATGGTGCCCGTGACCATGATTGGGGCCTACGCCATGCTGGGGCTCGAAATGATTGGCAACGAAATTGAAAATCCTTTTGGCTACGATAGCAACGATTTACCCATTACGCAGCTCTCTAATAAAATCCGGGTAAGCGTGCACGATTTGCTCGGGGTGGAATTGCCCGCCGAGAAAAAGGCGCTGGCCAGCGTGCCGTACAGCGTGATGCATTGAGCGCCCGCCGGCCGCGATGCCAATGCCTATCACCCTATAAAACAGTGCTTTTTATCCCGATTCCCCGCCTTTATTTTTTTCTCTAACCCGTCGCCTTTTTTCCAACCCCTGCGTATATGCGCCCTGATACGCTACCCCCCTTCAGCGTTTTTCGTCATTTCACAACAATTTCCTAATTCCATGCAGACTCTGAATTTTACTCCTAAGCTGTTGCGACAGCGCCGCTTTCTGAGCTTTTTGTTGCCATTCCTCACACTTTTTGCTGGTGCTTTTGCGCCGCAGTCGGTATTGGCACAGTCGACTGTTGCTTCTGGCGATGTATCGTTGACGACTACGAAAAGTAGCACTGCTACAACTGCTAGTTACGATACTCAAGCTGGTGTTATTGGTGCTAATAATTTCTTCAATAAAGATTTTCAGTCTTTCAGTCTTGCTACCGATGCTTTTGTACTGAACGGAGGAAATTTTGTCATTAATGAAGATGCTGGTGACAGCTTCGACCAAGGCCAGCTTGGCTTTCGTGTTTTCCAAGGTGGACTCACATCAACTTCGGCTAAAACCTATACTTACCTCAATATGGTCGATAACGGCCTCGTAAATGGTGTACATTCCTTCTCGCTTACAAGTGCTGCTGCCGACATTTTGGCACAAGCACTGACTGGCGGTACACCTGGCGTTCAATACCGGTTCGACGTTCGCTTCGTAGCAACAGATAACTTAGGCACTGGTGCTACACCTAGTCTACCATCGGCTATCCGTAAATCAGTGTTTACGGCTACCGGTACGCGTCCTGTTCCTACCAACATTAGCAACACGACGGTAATTTTCGACACGACTCAGGTTTCGATTGGTAGCCCTGCCAACCCGAACATCAACGAGAACATGGCTTACAACCTGAATCCTTCGACCCCGATGCCCTTCAATGGCGCAACGCTGGGCGGTACCCGGGGATATGAAATCAACACGGGCCGGCTGTTTCTGAATGGTGGCAGCGCCACCACGTTCGAGAGCGGCGGCGACCAGGTTCGTTCCGTGACCCTTTTTTACCGCATCTACAAAGCTGGCACGGTGCCACCTGCAATTTTCAAGTCGGCATCGCTGGCGCCTGGCACACTCAATAACGGAAGCCGCACGTTCTCGCTGAACGACGCGCAGGTTAGCATTATCACCTCAGACGTAACCAATGCCGGTACGGGCATATTCCGCATTCAGGCTTACACCCAGGCTGAAGTTGAGCGCTCCAACGGCACCTTCTTCCCTCTACGCGACGACAGCAACGGTGCCGTTAGCTACATTGCCAGCTTCAACACCAAGGGTGTGCCGGTAGTATCGACCACCTGGATTAGCATCAGCAGCACCGATTGGCTGCTGGCTGCCAACTGGAGCAACGGGGTTCCGAACCGTTTCACCAATGCCATTATTCCAGCCAAGGACGAAACCAACCCCACTACTTCAACTCCGACGCTGGATAGTCCTACCGCTACCTACGCGGTTCAGAACCTCACCATTCGTGGCGACCTAAACTCCAACCGCGGCCTGGTTCGCGTGGGTCCCTCTACCGTAACCAACGGCTCAATCGTGGGTGCGACCCTGCGTATATACGGCGACCTTGTTAACACCGCCGGCGGCTTGCTGGCAGGCAACAGCGGTACAAACGGCACGGCCGACCCGCTCCGAAACTCGACGATAATCTTCGCGGGCGACGCATCCAATACCGCTATTATTGATGGTACCCTTCAGTCAACGGGCGGCAACCAGAAAATCTTCGGTGTAACGCTTGCATCCGATATCCGCATTGAGGGTACGGGGGTGAAGGCGGTATACAACACGCTAGCTGCACCAAATACGCTGACTTTTGCGCCTGGCATCGATGCGCTCGTGCGCACCGTACTACCCGACGGCACGCTGAACACTACCAAGACTTCAGTCGTTGACCTGAAAGACTCGGGCACCATGTTCGGTGAAACGAATATTGCTTTTGTGCAGGGCACCACTCAGGCCGACCGCCCGCTGGTTGCCAACACCAAGCAGACTTTTGGCAATATTGGTATCGATATCACTCCTAATCGCAGTATTGCTTTGCCGAGCACGGTAGTTACCCGCACAGTTGGAGACCCATTCAAAGGGCCGGGAAGCGCAGTGGGCATTAAGCGCCAGTACGGCGTTACGGGTGATGTGAACAACAACACGATTTCGACCATTGCAGTCCACTACCTGAACTCGGTTGACCCAGCTCCTTACGATGAGTTGAATGGCAACCTGGAAGCCAACCTGTACATCTTCAAAACGTCTAACAACGGTATCCCCTTCCAGTCGTTGCGCGGCACCGTAAACACGTCTTCGAGCTTCTACACCCGCACGGTATCGGTGTCGGGAGTTGGTGCCATTAACACGGTGACGCTGGCCGACCGTCTGCGGCCGCTGCCGGTTACCGTATCAGCTTTCGAAGCGAAGCGCGTGGGCAGCGATGCACTCGTAACCTGGACCACCGCTCAGGAGCAGAACAACAAAGGCTTCAACGTGCAGGTATCGACCGACGCCAAAACGTACCGTACCATCGGCTTCGTAGCCAGCGAAACGCCTAGTAGCAGCAGCGCGAAAAACTACAGCTTCACCGATACTGAAAAAAACAAGGTTGGGGTGCGCTACTACCGCCTGCAGCAGTTGGATGTTGATGGCAAAACGGCCTTCTTCGCTCCCCGCGCTATCACCTTCGACGGCCGCGCTACCGCTGCTGGCCTGGTTGCCTACCCCAACCCCTACACTTCGGAGTTGCGCGTAAGCCTGAACTCGACCGTAAGCGGCAACGCTACGGCCCGCATCACCGACATGACTGGTCGCGTAATCAGCCAGCAGGTTCTGCCCCTCACCCTGGGCACCAACGACCAGCCGATTGCGGGCATGAGCGGTCTGAAAACCGGCCTTTACATGCTGAATGTGAAACTACCCTCGGGCGAAACCCAGAACCTGAAAGTGGTGAAGCAGTAAGCTGCACCCGCTTCGGCTACATAAAAAACGCCGGCTTCCTTACGGAAGCCGGCGTTTGGTATGTTGCGTGGACTCTGCGAGTCCG
>JANNDE010000192.1:0-1041 GCA_031387395.1 Hymenobacter sp. | reverse complement strand
GGCGTTAGCATCTTCGGTATTAGCGGTGGCGGTGCGGGCGCGCTCGAAGTCGTCGAGCACGGGCAGCAGGGCCACCATCAACTCCTGGTTGGCGGTTTTGAACAGGTCGATGCGCTCCTTGCTGGTGCGGCGCTTGTAGTTTTCAAACTCGGCGGCGAGGCGCAGGTACTTATCTTTGATTTCGGCCAGCTCGGCATCGGTGCGGGAGGCTTCGGGCTGGGGCGCGCCGGTGGCCGTCAGGTTCGGGTCAGTGCTTTCGCCGCCATCGGCATCGGCCATTTCGCCAGCTACGTGGGTGGGGTCGGCGGTCAGGTTGTCGTCCTGCGGCAGGTTGTTTTCGTTAGCCATTTGCGGAAATATTCGTCGAAAGGGGTTTTTCACGGGGTTAGCCGGTTAGTCACGTTGCGGGCGCAATTCACTTGCCAAAGGGGCGCGGGCTGCCATAGTGGCACGAGGATGGAAGCACAGTATTTTCGCACTATGAACAATCCAACACCCATTTCTGAGTAATTATGTGCTTTGCTCATTATCAATAATGGAAGCACCTCTTCTAAAGACTCAGTAAACAGTTATGAACTGATTAAAGCGCTTTCCAAGCTGTTCGGAATAATAGATTATGAGTCGATTATCAGCTATCTAGTTGAAAGCTCCTATATAATTGTTGAATCAAATGGTCAATTTCAGCAATACTATTTAACAGAGTCTGGACGCTCGTTACTTCTGAGCCAGAAGGGACAACTTCTGAAAATCTTAAAGGACGGTGGGTTTATCGGAAATACTCACAGTCAAGAAATGGCGGAATATTTCGTCTCAAAAATTTGAGCAAATCACCTTTTCTACTCGTGCAACGCCTTCCAAATCATATCCTTCAGTGGCGTGATATTCTTGTTCGTGAGGATGGAAATGAAGATGGCGGGCACCTCGGCCGGGAGCGTCTGGCGGATTTCGGCTTCCAACTCCTCGTCAATCATGTCGGATTTGGTGATGGCCAGCAGGCGCTTCTTGTCCAGCAGGTCGGGGTTGAACTGCTCCAGCTCGCCG
>JANNDE010000191.1:0-22489 GCA_031387395.1 Hymenobacter sp. | reverse complement strand
ACGGGCACGGGCCTGACGGGGGCCACGCGGCTCACGCTCAACGGGGCGGCCGTGACGGGCTTCGCGGTCGGCAGCGCCACGAGCCTCACCTTTACCGTACCAGCCAGGGCCACGAGCGGGCCGGTCGTAGCCACGACGGCCGGCGGGGGGAGCAACGCCACCCGCTCCTTCACGGTGACGGTGGTTTCGGCCACGGCGGAAACGAATACCACGGCCTTCAGCGTGTGGCCCAACCCGGTGGGCGCCAAGGGGCTGCTGCACGTGAGCCTGGCAATTCCGGCGGCTTCGGCGCGGCTGAGCCTGCGCAACGGGCTGGGGCAGCTGGTACGCACGCGCACCTTCAGCGGTAGCGGGGCGGAGCTCTCCACGGTCGGGCTGGCCAGCGGGGTGTACCTGCTGAACGTGCAGGCCGACGGTCACATGTCCACCGTGCGCCGCGTGGTGGTCGAATAAGCACAGGTACCCGCCCGCCGCGAGGGCGGGCGGGTACCTGCTGGTCGTTGATAAAAGAGCCCGCCCGGTGGCGGGCCCTTACCCAAATCTTTTTTCAACTTCTTCGGGGTACCGCTAAGGCCCGTTTTTACGGACTACTCCCGCTTGAGAAGTGGTGAAATAGCCCGGCAACCGCGCAAAAACGCCCTTCCGGCCACGTGGCCGGAAGGGCGTTTGCGTTTTGGGCAAAAATAACTAACCGGAAGGTCGTAGCGTTTTTTTGTTTTCGGCCGGCTACTAAATCCGCTGCAGGCTCTTATAAAACCCTTCCTGATACGACTTACCGATGGGCACGAAGTGCCCGCCGTGCAGGTTGGCCGTGTTGTCCTCAATCGATTCGATGTGCTGGGTATTGAGCAGGTAGCTGCGATGCACCCGCACGAAATTGATGTACGGAGCCAGGCGGCTTTCCAGCGCCTTCAGCGTAGTGTACACAATGTACTTGTGCTTGTCGGTCACGATGTTGACGTAGTCGGACAATGCTTCCACGTATAGTACCTCATCGAAATTGATGCGCACCATGCGGCTGTTCACCTTCACGAACAGGTCGCTGCGGGTGGGGGTTTCGACGGCGGCGGGCGCGGCACTACTGGCCACGCGGCTGCCCACCCGCTCAACGGCCTGCGTGAAGCGGGCAAACTCGAAGGGTTTCACCAGGTAGTCGGTGACGCGCAGGGCGAAGGCATCAACGGCAAAATCCTGCCGGGCCGTCGTGATGATGACTTCCGGCGGGTTGGGCAGCACGCGCAGCAGGTCGAGCCCACTGAGGTGGGGCATCTCAATGTCGAGGAACAACACGTCGACCCGGTTGCCTTCGCGGAAAAAGGCCAGCCCGGCAATGCCATCGGCCAGCGAAGCTACCAGCTTCAGGCTGGGCGTGAGGGTCACGTAATGCTCCAGAGTAAGGCGGTTTATTTCGTCGTCGTCGATGATGGCGCAGGTCAGCATAGGGGGCATCGCAAGAGCGGTAGCCAGCGGGGGGCTGGCTCCAAATGGGTCGTTCGTCGGCCTAAAGTAACCGTTCGGACGGCAAGTTAGGCCATCGGCCGGAGAAGTAAATTTATTCTCATAAAAACAATGTGGCGATTTTTATATAGATTTGTGCATGCCAAGTATTCCTTTCCTGCAATTGTTTCCTGCGCGGCGCGCTGCCCGCGCTGGTTGTTGGGTTGTTGCCGGCCTACTGCTGGCTGGTGCTGGCCGCCCGGCCCAGGCCCAGCGATGGGTAGCGTATCGCACGGCCACCGAAAATGAGGTACAGAACGAAACGGCCGCGCCCAGCCTCTCGCGCCACGTGCACGACGTGCAACGCATCACCGGCTACCTCACCGATGCCCTGCGCCTGAGTACCGCCCAGCAAATGGCCTTCCAGCACTGCACCGTAGCCGAGCGCGCGGCCCTGCTGCTGGCTACTTCCGACAAGGATGCCCAGGATGCGCAGGCGCGCTACCTGGCCCGCGTGCGCCGGGTGCTGGCCTCCAGCCAGCTCCGGGCCTACGTGCTGCTGCGCCAGCAGCTCGACGAAACTCTCCTGCCCCTTGAAGGCCTCGGCCCCGGCCTGGCCACTCGCTAGCGCTGCCCCGGCCCGTAGCCACGGCCGTCCGGTGATTTTATTCTCACATTTCTCCCTACCGTACAACCCCGCTTTTTGGCCGGGATGGCCCCTCTGCGACTTATCCCCCCGCTGCCCTTGCGCTATTTTCACCCTGTCTGCTCCACAGGCCCGCTGTGCCAGCCGCCGCCACTCCAGCAGGATGGACCGTGCTCAGCGCGCGGGCAACGGGGCCAGCTCCTGCTGCACCAGGGCTTGCACGGTGGGCTGCTCGTAGTCGGCCTCGGCCAGCAGGTGGGGCATGAGGCGGGCCATGATGGCATCCTGGCGCTGGCCGGCAGCCCAGGCCTCGGCGTAGGGCGTGTCGGAAAAGGTGACCTGCGAGTAAAGCGGCACCCAGCGGCCAGGGAACTGGGCCGCGATTTTTGCCTCTATTTTCTTTTGAAGCAGGAAGCGCGGGTCGGCCACGCGGTCGCGCATCTCAACGAAGTTGTAGATGGCCAGGTCGGCCATGGCGTCGTTGTTGGGCTTGCGCGTGGCCTGAAACTCGGCAAAGACGGTGGCCCAGGCAGTGTCGCCGTGCTGGTCGAGCAGCTGGTTGAGCACGGTGCAGTCTTCGAAGCCGGCATTCATGCCCTGGCCGTAGAAGGGCACGATGGCGTGGGCCGCGTCGCCGAGCAGCAGCACGTCATCGGCGTACTTCCACGGGTAGCAGCGCACGGTGACCAGCGAGCCGGTGGGGTGGGCGAAAAACTCCCTGGTCAGGGCCGGCATCAGCGGCGCGGCATCCGGAAACACGCGGCTGAAAAAAGCCGTCACGTCGGCCGGCGTTTGCAGGGCGGCAAAGCTCTCGGGGCCTTCGAAGGGAAAAAACAGCGTGCAGTTGAACGAGCCGTCGAGGTTGGGCCGCGCAATCATCAGGTACTGGCCCCGGGGCCAGATATGCAGGGCATTTTTTTCGAGCAGCCACGCGCCGCCGGGCCCGGCGGCAATGGTGAGCTCCTTATAGCCGTAGTCGAGAAAGTCCTGCGAGTAGTCGAACCGGTCGGTGCGCTGCAGGGCGGCGTGCACGGCCGAAAACGCGCCGTCGGTGCCAAACAGGCGCGCATAAGTCGTGGTGAGCTCCTCGCGGGTTTCGGTATTGCGCAGGCGCAGGGTTTTGGCTTTCAGGTCGATGCCCAGACACTGCTGGTCAAAATTTATTTGCACGCCGGTCTGCGCCTCGGTCAGGTCGAGCAGGCGGCGGTTGAGATGGCCCCGGTTCACGGAGTAGATGGCCTGGCCCTCGTGCCCGTAGGGCTGGCGGGTGAGATTGCCGTGCACGTCGTGCATCACGCGGCCGCTCATCGGAATGCCCACCTGCCGAATATCATTGGCCACCCCCACGCCCCCCAGCGCCTTCCAGCCCCGGTCCGAGAGGGCCAGGTTGATGGAGCGCCCCTCGTGCACGTCGGCACGGCGCGGGTCGGGGCGGCGCTCGAACACCTGCACGGCGTGGCCCCGGCGGGCCAGGTACAGCGAGAGCAGCGAGCCCACCAGGCCCGCCCCCATAATGGTGACGGCATCGGGGGCAGCGCCGGGCGAGGTATTAGAAGACATGGTCATGGCAGCGTGGTAACTGGAAATGCCCGGCGAAGCTACTACTCCCCCGCCTACCGGCCTCCGCCGGGCCGTTTTACCGGCGGGCCAATGCCCCTATGCAGCAGATAACCAGGCGGATTGGTCGTATTTCTTTCGCTTCAGGCAACGGGTTCCGAACCTTTATCGAATCAGCGCTAAATCAATATAGAGCAGCATCATGAATCAAACAGTCGCTTTCCGAACTGGTTTCGCGCAGTGGCGCCGACAGGCCACCCAGCGCCGGAGCCTGCCGCTGGTATCCGGAGCCGGAGCAAGCCGGGCGGGCCGCCGGGCCAGGAGCCCTCGTTTGCCCACGATGGGGCTGGGCGGCCCGGCCAGGAGCAACCCAACTATCCGGATTGGCGAATTTGTAATAAGCCCGGAAGGCGACCCCCAAATTCTGGGCCACCCGCAGATTCGTTATTAGTATAAAAAATATAATATATTCAGAATATAAATCGAAAGAACGGCTATTATTTGACCATTTTCAAGATTTAACCCCGCCGTATTCAAAGAGTGCTGATAGAAAATAATTGGTAACTTTGAGGTTCCACTAACCAATCTGTTTACCCATGCGCACCGTTTACGCTTTTTTTATTCTATGCTTTTGCTTTTCGGCAAGCAGTTATGCTCAGAGCCTGCAAGCCGTGAGCGGCACGGTGCAAACCGAAGCAGGTGTCCCGCTGCCGGGAGCCACCGTCCTTTTTAAAGGCACTTACACGGGCAATAGTACCAACGAAGAGGGGCAGTTTGCCGTGAAAGGGGATTTTTCGAAGGGGACTCAGACCCTGTCGGTTTCCTTTATCGGCTACGAAACCCAGGAACTGCCCCTCAGCGGCCCCGACAACGCGCTGGTGATTACGCTACGCCCCAGCGCCGTGCTCGACCAGGTGGTTGTGGCGGCATCCCGCGTGGAAGAGAGCATTGGCCAGGTGCCCGTAACGGTCGAAAAACTAGACCAGCGCCAGGTAGAGCAGCTCACCACGCCCGACCTGGTAGCCGGCCTGGCCCGCTTTAAGGCCATCGACATCAGCAGCTCGAGCATGCTGGCTACCAGCTTCAGCACGCGCGGCTTCAACTCCTCGCGCTCGGAGCGCGTGATTCAGCTCGCCGACTACATGGATACGCAGCTGCCCAGCCTGAGCAGCAACTTTGGCAACATCCTGGGCATGCCAGTGCTCGACGTGGCCAGCGTGGAAGTGGTGCACGGCCCGGCCTCGGCCCTCTACGGCGCCAACGCCTTCAACGGCGTGCTCCTGACGAACTCGAAAGACCCTTTCCTCAATCCCGGCCTGACGGTGCGCCTGCGCGGCGGCAACCGCCGCCTGCTCGACGGCCAGCTGCGCTACGCCGTGAAAATCGGCGAGCGGATGGCGTTCAAGCTTTCGGGCGGGGCCGTCACGGCCAACGATTTTGTTGCCGATAACCAGGAAGCAACCTCTACGCTGATTGAATCGGCTAACAATGAAGCAGGTTCGCCGGCCGGCTACGACGCGGTGAGCCGATACGGCGATGTGAATACGCAGTACGTATTCGCCAACGTGTTGGTCAATCCGGCCACGCGCCGGCCTTACACGAACGCGCAAGGGCAGCCCATTGCTACGCCAAACGAGCTGCGCGGCAAAACGCTATTCTTGCCCGGCTTTACCGAGCAGGACTTGGTTGCGGGCGACAACAAAACCCGTTCTTATAAGATTGCCCCGAGCTTTTCGGTGCTGCTGACCAATCGCGTCAAAGCGACTGTCGACTACCGCTACGCCAGCACTACCAGCACGTACCAAAGCGGCAGCCGCTACCGGTTTGTGAACAGCGGGGCGCATCAGGGCCGGCTTCAGGTTGAAGGCAGTAATTGGTTTCTGCGGGCTTTCTCAACGCATGATTTTTCGGGGGGGCGCGACCCACAAACCGATGGCTCGTACAACCTCGGGTTTCTGGGAGGCTTTTTGCAAAGCCAAGTGGTTCCTGGCAGCGCCAGCACCTACGGCCAGACCTACGTGGGCACTTATCTGGGCACGCTGGCGAGCCAGTTGGGCCGCGCAACCCCTACCTCCGATGCCCTCGCCATTCAGGCCGCCATTGGCGCGGCCGGTGCTACGCAACTGAAGCCGGGGTCAGCCGATTTCGACGCAGCCCGTAACAAAATCATCCATGACCCGACGCCGGGCCGGGGCGCGCGCCTCATCATTCGCTCCATTCTCAACGAGGGCAGTGGCCAGTACACCTTCAGAAACAACATTGCCGACCTCACCGTGGGTGCGGCTTACCGCCAGTTCCTGCTCGGCTCGGATGGCAGCCTGTTTGAAGACACGAAGGACGGCGACCGCATCAAAAATTACGAGTACGGCGCCTATGCCCAGGCCACCAAAACCCTGCTCGACGACCACCTGAAGCTGGCCGCCGCCGGCCGGGTCGACAACTTCAAGAACTTCGGCACGGCCTTCTCGCCCCGCGCTTCGGCCGTGTATTCGCTCGGGGCCGACAAGCTCCACAACTTCCGCGTGAGCTACAGCCGTGCTTTCCGGGCCCCGACGCAGAACGACCAGTACATCCGCCTCGACGTGGGCCGCGCCATTTTGCTGGGCAACGTGGGCACCGGCTTCCAAGGCTACACCGTGAACGTCCTGAAGGGCGGGGCGGGCAACTCACCTACTGATGCCAACAACATTTATAATACCGATAAGCTGCGCCTCGAAGAAGTGAATAGCGCTGAGTTTGGCTACCGCGCGCAGCTGGCCAAGAAGCTGTACATCGACGTTGATTACTTCTACAACATGTACAACAACTTCATCACCACCCAGAACTTTGTAGGCCACCTCGACCGCACGCCACTCGTGAACCCGACCGAGCTGGCTACCACCAACACCTCCGGTAGCAATGTGCGCGTTATCCAGATTGCGGCCAACGTGAACCAGCGCGTGCAGAGCCAGGGCGCGGGCCTCACGCTGAGCTACTTCTTTGCTCCGGCCCTGACGCTGAGCGGCAACTACAGCTACAACGAACTCATCACGAAGGATTTTAAGGTGGGCACGCAGTCGTTCTTCAACACGCCTAAGCACAAGTTCAACCTGGGCCTCGACGGCCAGGCCCTGAACCGCACGCTGAGCTACAACGTGAATTACCGCTGGGTCGACAGCTTCCTCTACGAGTCGACCTTCGCCACCGGCACCGTGGCCACGGCCCAGACCGTGGATGCGCAGGTGGGCTACCTCATCAAGCCCCTGCACCTCACGGCCCAGGCCGGCGTCACGAACCTGTTCGATGCCCGGAACTTCCAGGTGTACGGCGCGCCTAGCTACGGCCGCCTCGGCTACTTCGGCCTGTTGTTCGACATTAAATAAGCCGGCGATTTTCTTTGGCACCAAAAGCCCCGTTCAACAATTGAGCGGGTCTTTTTCGTGCGTGAAGCCGAACGGTAGCGCGAACAATATCGGCTTTGTTACCCCGGCATCTTCAAAAAATGGTGCGTGCCTTGAATGGGCCGGGCTGCCGCCGGGCCTTCCGGGGTTGGTTTGCTGAGCGACTCCCGCCACCGCCTTCCCGGCCTGCTTATGCCTGTCAGTGTTACTTCTCGTTGCCCCAGACCCTCGCTGGTGGTCGCGCCAGCCGATGCCTTTTCGCACCCGCCCCTACCGCCAGCGGTGGTCTTCCCGCCCCCTGTGGCGGCCTTTGCCGCGGGCCCCGCGCTGCGGGTGGGCAACAACGAAATGGGCAGAACGCCCTGCCCGCGCCTGTGCGGCCCCCCTGGCATCCGGCGCTAGCCCGGCGCGGCCGGCCCCACCCACCGGAACGTGAGGTTGAGGCGCGGGCCCACGGGCCGGGCCGTTTTGGGTAGCGCGTGCTGCCAGTGCTGCTGAGTGGGGCCGCGCATCAGCAGCAGGCTGCCGGGGGGCAAATCGAGGCTAAAAGGGGCATGCACCAGCCCGGCGCGCGGGCGCAGCCGGAAGCGCCGCCCCGCACCCAGGCTAAGCGAGGCGATGGCGGGCGCGGGTCCCAGCTCGGGCTCGTCGTCGGCGTGCCAGCCCATGCTGTCGCGGCCGTCGCGGTACAGGTTCAGCAGCACGCTGTTGTAGCGGGTGCCGGTGGCGGCTTCCAGCTGCTGGCGCAGGCGGGCCAGGGCCGGCAGCCAGGGGCGCGGCTCCCAGGCCAGGCCTGAGTAGGTGTAGCGGGCAGCGGGGTCGCCGTACCAGGCCGTGAGCCGGGGCTGCGGAAACACCTGCCCAAACAGGCGGATGCTACGCTGCTCCCAGGCCACCTCGGCGGTGAGGTGGGCCAGCAAGGCCGTGGCTTCGGCGGCGGGCAGAAAAGCGGCGTCGAAGAGCAGCTCGGCCCCGGGCAGGGGCAATAACTGGAGTGGCATCAGGCGCGGTAGCCGGTGGCCATTGTGTTGGCGGTGAACATTTTTCGTGAGCTGCTATCGGATGGGCGCGCTCTGCGGGGCCGGGGCCACTTTGCCAGGCCGCTGCATGAGGGTGGGCGAAAGCTTCTGCGCGCCCCACACCAGCAGCAGGCACACGGCCAGCGGCAGCAGGGCACTGCGACTGTGATAGGGCGTGCTGCCAATATAGCGCGGCCAAAACCACTGCAGGTACACGAAGATGGCCAGCAGGTTGAGCCCGAGCAGGCCCCACATGTATACCGAGCTACCCTGGCTGGCCGCCAGCCCGAGCAGCGCTATGCCCGCCCCCATATAAGCCAGAATAAAAAGCACCAGCCCCAGCAGGGCCTTCTTCTGCCCCACCCGGAAGAGGTTAATAATCAACAAAATGCCCCCAATGGGCACCGACATGACAGAAAACAGGATGATGACCAGCGGCGAGTACAGGGCGGGGGCATCGGCCGGAATACCGCCCGGCTCGCCCAGGCGGCTGACCGGGGCCGGGCGGTCGGCCACCGCTTTGGCGGCGGCGGCTTCGTCGAGCAGACGCTGGGCAGCGGCTCCGGTTTCGAGGGCCGGACGCAGGGTCGCTTCCTCGGGGGCGGGCTGGCCCCGGCGGCGCAGCTCGTCGAGGGCGGCCAGCACGGCGGCCTCGCGGTACTGGACATGGCCGGTCACGTACTCGCGCAGGGCCGCATCGTTCTTCAGCAGCATCTTAGCGGCGTAATCTTCCATTGAGTAAGTCAGTTGTCGGTGAACGGGTAGCAGTGAACAGTTGGGAGCGGCAAACAGTGTCAGCAATACCCAGCTAACTGTTCGCGGCCACCTGCTCCCGGTAGAAATACCGCAGCGCCGCCCCCACGCGGTCGACATCGGCAAAGGAGTTGTAGAGCGGTACGGGCGCGAGGCGGATGACGTTGGGCTCGCGCCAGTCGCCGATGATGCCCTGGCCGGCCAGGTAGTCGAACAGCTCGCGGCCGCGCTCCTGCACCAGCACCGAGAGCTGGCAGCCGCGCTGGGCGGGGTCGGCGGGCGTGATGATTTCGAGCGTCGACACCGACAGGCCGAGGGCGCGAATGTGGCTTTCGAGGCGGACGGTGAGCTGCTCGCTCTTGCGGCGCAGGGCGGGCATGCCGCCGGCGCGCTCCAGCATTTCGAGGCTGGCGGCGTGGATGGCCAGCGGGAAAATCTGCCCGCAGGAAAGCTGCCAGCCTTCCGCCCCGGGCATGGGCCGGAAGCCCTTTTTCATTTTGAACCGCTCGGCGGCATCGTGGCCCCACCAGCCGGCCAGGCGCACGAGGTCGGGCCGCTCGGCAAACCGCTCGTTGATGAACACGCCCGACGTGCCCCCGGGCCCCGAATTGAGGTATTTATAAGTGCACCAGCAGGCGTAGTCCACGTCCCAGTCGTGCAGGTGCAGCTCGATGTTGCCGGCCGCGTGGGCCAGGTCGAAGCCCACGGTAGCGCCCACCGCGTGGCCGGCCCGCGTGATGGCGGCCATGTCGAACACCTGCCCGGTGTAGTAGTTCACGCCGCCCATGATGATGGTGGCCAGCGAGTCGCCGAGCTCGGCAATCCGGGCCTCAATGTCCTCCGTGCGCAGGGTGTGCTCGCCGGGGCGGGGCGTCAGCTCCACAATCACGTCGTCGGGGTCGAGGCCGTGCAGGCGGGCCTGGCTTTCGAGGGCGTACTGGTCGGAGGGGAACGCGCCGCCTTCCATCAGCACCTTGTAGCGGGTAGCGGTGGGGCGGTAAAACGTGACGAGCAGCAGGTGCAGGTTCACGGTCAGGGTGTTCATCACCACTACTTCGATGGGGCGGGCCCCCACCAGCCGGGCGGTGGCAGCGGTCAGGGTTTCGTGGTAGCGCGTCCAGGGCGAAGGGCCCAGGAAATGGCCTTCCACGCCGCGCTTTTCCCAGGAGGCAAACTCGCGCTCGACGGCCGCGCGGGCCGCGCGGGGCAGCAGGCCCAGCGAGTTGCCGCAGAAATAGGCGCTGGGCTGCCCATCGGGGCCGGGCGGCAGGTGAAACTCCTGGCGGAAAGCGGCCAGCGGGTCGGTAGCGTCGAGGATGGCGGCGGTAGTGGTCGGGTCGTTCATAAGGGATGGCAAAGGTCGGGGCAAAGCGGGTGCGGTGCTAGCAAAAGGTTTTGGCTTTGTACGGATGGGAAGGGCTGCGTTGGGGTGAAATACTCTGAACGGTCGTGCTCCGGCCATGCTATCGGTTTTCGCCGGCGCTGCTATTCCCGAAACCGGGCGGCTTCGAGGCCCAGCCAATCCAGGGCGTTCTGGCCCAGCATCCGGGCTTTGGTGTCGTCGCCGAAAGGCATGGAGTTGATGAGTTGGCCGGGGTGTAGCTCGCCCAGCGGGAAGGGATAGTCGCTGCCGAGCGTGATTTTATCGGGGCCCAGGGTCTTCACCAGGTAGTCGAGCATCAGCGGGTCGTGCACCAGCGAGTCGACCCAGAACCGGCCCAGGTAGTTCCGGGGGTTGTGCGGGTTATCGATGGCGCAGAGGTCGGGCCGCACCTGCCAGCCGTGCTCGATGCGGCCGATGGTGCAAGCAAACGAGCCCCCGCCGTGGGCCACCGCCACGCGCAGGTTGGGCAGGCGCTCGAGCACCCCGCCAAATATCAGTGAGCACAAAGCCAGGGTACTTTCGGCGGGCATGCCTACCAGCCAGGGCAGCCAGTACTTGGGCATTTTCTGCTGGGCCATCATGTCCCAGGGATGCACGAACACGCAGGCCCCGAGCTGCTCGGCGGCAGCGAATACCTCGAACAGCTCGGGCGCGTCGAGGTTCCAGTCGTTCACGTGCGAGCCAATCTGCACGCCGGCCAGGCCGATTTTCATGCAGCGCTCCAGCTCCCGGATGGCCAGCCCGGGGGCCTGCATGGGCAGGGTGCCCAGGCCCACGTAGCGGGTGGGGTAACGGGCCACCACGCCGGCAATGTGGTCGTTCAGCAGCTGGCTCAGGTCGAGGCAGTCGAGGGGCTGGGCCCAGTAGCTGAACATCACCGGCACGGTGCTCAGCACCTGCACCTGCACGCCAAACTGGTCGTACTCGCGCAGGCGCACGGCGGGGTCCCAACAGTTGTCCTGCACCTCGCGGAAGAACTTGTCGTCCTGCATCATGCGGGCGCAGCAGGGCTTGTGGTGCTCAAGCCGGATAAAACCCCCGTAGCCGTAGCGGGCCGCCAAATCGGGCCACCGCTCGGGCAGAATGTGGGTGTGGATGTCGATGGAAAGCAACGCGGGCGGGTGGGGGTTTTAGGGCAGGAGGGTATGGGGGCAGGAGGGCGTGGGTAGCACGTCATGCAGAGCGCGGCGAAGCATCTTTACTGCAATAGCACCTCAATCGATTGAATGAGTGGTGGCGGTAAAGATGCTTCGCTACGCTCTGCATGACGTTCTTTTTTCCATCACCCCCTACCCCGCCGCCACCGGCGCGGGTGCCTCCATATAAGTACCGCACACCGTGCAGGTGCGCCGGGCATCGTCCTGCCAGAAGGCGTTCATGATGGGCGGCAGCTGGCTCACGATGTCGGTAATCTCGGCAAACTCCTCGTAGAGCTTGTGGCCGCAGTTTTCGCAGTACCACTGGAAGCCGTCGACTTCGCCGGCCGTGCGGTAGCGCTCGATGACGAGGCCGATGGTGCCGGCCGGGCGGCGCGGCGAGTGCGGCACGTGGGGCGGCAGCAGAAACATCTCGCCCGGACCGATGGTGATGTCGACGGGCTGGCCGTCTTCCATGATTTTGACGGTTATCGTGCCCTCGATTTGCCAGAACAGCTCCTCACCGGCATCGACGTGGTAGTCTTTGCGGGCGTTGGGGCCGCCCACCACCATCACGATAAAGTCTTTATTATCCTTGAACACCTGCTGGTTGCCCACCGGGGGCTTCAGCAGGTGGCGGTGCTCGTCAATCCACTGCTGCAGGTTGAAGGGGCGCGTTATCATGGGCGGGGCGAAGTTGGTTGCGGTGGCTAAGCTACGGCCAGGCGGGGAGTTGGCTGGCTGCCGGGCCGGCTTACCTTTGCCGCTGCCAGGGGCCGCCAGCATTTTCGGCTAGGAACCCGGCTTGCCTTGCTTATGAAAAATTGGCTGCGTACGGCGCTGCTGGCCGCCTTCTATGGACTGTGGTTCCTGGTTTTTACCTGGCCGCTGGGGGCGCATTTCACCTCGGCTATGCTAGCCGAGCCCGGCAGCGATGCCAGCTTGTTTGCCTGGAACGTGTGGCACTTCGACCAGGCCGTGGCGGCGGGCACCAACCCGTTTTTCACCACTTGGATGTTCTTCCCGCACGGCACCAGCCTGGTGCTGCATGCCTACACGCCCCTACTGGGCCTGCTGGGCCTGGTAGTGAGCACCCCACTACTGGCCGTGAACCTGGGACTGCTGCTGAGCGCGGCGGCTTCGGGAACGGGCGCTTACCTGCTGGCCCGGCGCTGGGTGCACAGCCCGGTGCTGGCGCTGCTGGCGGGCTTCGTGTTCGCGTATTCGCCCTACAAGCTGCAGCGGCTGTCGCAGCACGTCAACCTGGAGCTCACGGCCACGGTGCCATTTTACGTGCTGGCTTTTTTGCGGGCGTTCGAGTTTGAGCCGGGGCGGTGGTGGCCGCGGGTGCGCAGCTGGCGGGCCGTGGCGGCCTGCGCCGGGCTGGGCATCCTCACGTTGCTGAGCGACTACTACGTGCTGTTCGGGCTGCTGTACTTCTCGCTGGCCTACGCGGCCTGGTTCGGGCTAAGCCTGGGCCGTATCCGGTGGCGGACCGGGCGCACCTGGGCGGCGCTGGCGGGCCTGCTGGCGGTCGGCCACGTGCTGGTGCGGCTGCTGCGCATGTCGGGCCTGACCGAAAAAAGCATTTGGTGGGGCGGCGATTTGGTATCGTTTCTGATGCCGCCGCCCAGCAGCCGGTGGATATACTGGGATTGGGCCGCCCGGCTGCTGCACAACCCCAAGGTGTTCAACTTGCCGGGCTCCATCGAGAATACCGTGTTCATCGGCTACGCGCTGCCGCTGCTGGCCCTGGCCCTGGGCGGGCTGCGCTGGTGGCACCGTCGGCCGGCCTCGGCCCGTTTTGCCGATGCGGCCGGCCGGCCCCTGGCCTGGGTGCTGGTGGTTTTCCTGCTGTTCACCATTCCGTCGGTGCGGGTGCTGGGCCACGAGCGACTGAACCTGCCCACGGCGGCGCTGCACTTCATTCCGTTTCTGAACAACCTGCGCTGCCCCACCCGCTGGATAATGATGGTGGGCCTGCTGCTGCCCATCGTCTCCTTCAGTGCCCTCGAAGCCGCCTGGGCCCGCCACCTGAAACCCACCGCCCAGCTGGCCCTAAGCCTGCTGCTGTTCGCGGTGGTACTGGTCGAGTTCTGGCCGCGGCCCTTCCCGCAGCAAAGCATCCATGCCGTGCCGCGGGCTTACCAGCTGGTGGCGGCGCTGCCCGGCACTTCGCTCATCACCATTCCGCTGGGTATTGTGGATGGCTCGCGGCGGGTAGGCGAATTCAAAGCCGAGCAGCTCTTCTACCAAACGCTGCACCACAAGAAGCTGCCCACCGGCTACATCTCACGGGTGAGCCCCGAACATTTTGCCTCGCTCGATGCCGAGCCCGTACTGCATGCCCTGCTGCTGGCCCAAACGCGGCCCGATTCGGCCGGTGCCGCCCCCACCCCCGGGCAGGTGCAGGATTTTCTGCGGCGCTACCAGCCGGCCGCCTTCGTAGTCGAGCCGCGTTTCCGGGGTCAGCCCGCTCACCAGCGCCTGCGCCAGCTGCTGCTGCCCCTCGGCTACCACGAACAGCCGGTGGATAGCCTCGTGCTTTTCACACCGCCAGGGCGCTAATTTTTCGGCGCGTTTTATTCGTGTTCCCCCTCCTTCCTCCCATCCTTATGAGCGACCTCCTCCCCTACCGGGCCCTCGTCGGCGGCAGCACCCAGGGCATTGGCCGGGCCGTGGCCCAGCTGCTGGCCGAGCGCGGCTGCGGCCTCACGCTGCTGGCCCGCAACGAAGCCCGCCTGCGCGAAACCGTGGCCGCCCTGCCCACGCCCACCGGCCACGTGCACGACTACCTGGTGGCCGATTTCGACGACCCCAGCCACCTGGCCGAGGTGGTGAGCGGCTACCTGGCCGAGCACCCCGGCGGCTTTCACATTCTGGTGAACAACACCGGCGGGCCAGCCGGCGGGCCGCTGCTCGACGCGCCCGTAGATGCCCTGCGCCTGGCGTTCAACCAGCACGTTATCTGCAACCATTTGCTGGCGCAGGCGCTGGTGCCGGCCATGCGGGCGGCGGGCTTCGGGCGCATCATCAACATCATCAGCACGTCGGTGAAGGTGCCGCTGCCGGGCCTGGGCGTGAGCAACACCATTCGGGGGGCGGTGGCCAGCTGGGCCAAAACCCTGGCCAACGAGCTGGGGCCGCACGGCATCACCGTCAACAACGTGCTGCCCGGGGCCACCCTCACCCAACGCCACCACGCGCTCATCGAAAAGAAAGTGGCCCAGACCGGGCAGTCGGCCGAAGCCATCGAGGCCGACATGCTGAAGGCCATTCCGGCCCGCCGCTTCGGACTGGCCGGGGAAGTGGCGGCGGCCGTGGCCTTCCTGGCCTCGCCAGCGGCCGGCTACATCAACGGCACCAGCGTACCGGTAGACGGCGGCCGCACGGGCGCGCTGTGAGTTTTTAGTAGTAAGTATCCAGTAGTGAGTAGTAAGACAAGAATGGGACGGCCCTATTTCTCAATACTCACTACTGAATACTTACTACTTGATACTAGCTTTACGGCTTCTTCGCCCTGCTCAACCCCTTTCCAGTGGTCAAATTCGATACCCTTTCCATCGTCATTCCGGTTTATAACGAGGCCCGCACCATTCACCAGATTCTGGATTTACTGCGGGCGCTGGAGCTGGTGAACGGCATCGGCAAGGAAATCATCCTCGTCAACGACTGCTCGACCGATGCCTCGGCCGATACCATCCGGGCCTACGCCGCCCGCTACCCCGCGCTGCAGCTGCGCCTGCTCGAGCACGCCGTGAACCAAGGCAAGGGCGCGGCCCTGCACACGGGCATCCGCGAGGCCACCGGCGACTACGTCATCATTCAGGACGCCGACCTCGAATACGACCCCGAGGAGTACAACCGCCTCATCAAGCCCATTCTCAAGGGCTTTGCCGATGTGGTATTCGGCTCGCGCTTCATTGGCGGCAACCCGCACCGCATCCTGTTCTTCTGGCACAGCATCGGCAACCAGATGCTCACCTTCCTGAGCAACATGATGACCGACCTGAACCTGACCGACATGGAAACCTGCTACAAGCTGTTCCGGCGCGACATCATTCAGGGCGTGAAGCTGGAAGAAAACCGCTTCGGCTTCGAGCCCGAGGTAACGGCCAAAGTGGCCCGCCTGAAGGACGTACGCATCTACGAAGTGGGCATCAGCTACTACGGCCGCACCTACGCCGAGGGCAAGAAGATTGGCTGGCGCGACGGTTTCCGGGCCATTTACTGCATTTTAAAATACGGCCTGCTGGGGCAGTAGCCGCCCGCCGCCCCTAGCCTCGCTCCCAAGCTCCCCCTTCCTGCCCTTATGCTCCTTCCCAAGCAGTACGCTACCCGCTGGCCCATGCGCCTGGCCTTGCTCACCATGCTGGTGCTGCTGGTGTTTGCCTGGCACTTTTACCTGGAACGCTCAGCGTATTACGACCTGGCTTACCACCTCTTTATTTACCTGAAAACCAAGGCACTGTTCGTACAGAATCGCCGCTTTGTAGCCATTGTCACGCAGTGGCCCACGCTCATGGCCGTGCGGGCGGGGCTGTCGCTGGACCACGTGTTACGGCTGTATTCAGTGGTTTTTGTCGCTTACTACCTGGCCGTTTTTCTGCTGTGCGCCTACTGGCTGCGCAACGAACAAGTGGCGCTGGTGGTGGCGTTGTTGTACGTGTTGCTGGCCTCGCGCACGTTCTACTGGGCGCAGTCCGAGTTACCGCAGGCGCTGACGGCGCTGCTCTTGTTTTACGCGGGCGTGGCCCGGCAGGCCCCTCTGCGGTTTCGCTGGAGTACGGTGGCACTGGCCGCGCTGGTACCGGTGTTTATTTTTGGCCATCCGCTGTGCATCATCCCCTTTCTTTTCCTGTGGGCATACGACTGGTTACTGAACCGCCGTTACCAGGACTGGGGGTATTATGGACTGCTGGTTTTGGCGTTGGCCATGTACGCGTTGCGGGTGCAGCTCACGCCACCGGGCTCATATGAGGCCACGCACATGACTTTCACCCCCAACCTAACCAAATATTTTCCGAACTATCTGGCCATCGCAAGCTTCGACAATTTTTGGCGCTTGTGCGCGCGGGATTTCCTGGCTTTACCGGTTATTCTGGCGGCACTGACGGTTTTTTACCTTCGCCAGCGCACGTGGCTAGCTTGGCTGCGCCTGGGCTTAGTCTGGAGCTTCGTGGCAGGCTATGTCTTCATTATCAATGTTTCCAACCCCGATTATACCGAAGCCACTTACCTGGAAAACCTGTATTTGCCGCTTACACTGTTTGTAGCGGTTCCTTTTGCCCTGGAACTGCTGCCAGCCCTGGAGCGCCGCTGGCAAAGCCGGGGGCCGACTTTGGCCGCTGGCTTGCTCGCCCTGTTGCTGCTGAGCCGCCTGGGGGTAGTATGGTACCGGCACGCGCCTTACACGGCTTACCAGCAATGGCTGAAGCACTTATTACACTACACCAGTCAGTTTCCGGAGCGCAAGTTCATCATGTGGCCCGATAACGTGGACCCGCACCGGCTTCGGGCCGGCTGGCCGTGGTGGGCCTCGGCCAGCGAAACCATGATGGTAAGCGCCCGACAGTCCCCTGACTCGGTGCAAACAGTACGCGTCGGCTGGGATATTGACCAGTTGGCCGATGCTGGCTCGCACCCCGGCGTGCTGCTAGGGCCTTTCGAAACCATGAACAGCGCTGACCTGCCGGCCAATTATACCCGTTTTCCCAACACCACCTACCGGGTACTCAATACCCAGCCCCCCCAGGACACGGCCGCGTTAAGCGCCTATATTTCTGCCCATCAGCAGGTTACTTTGGCACTGGCCGAGGCTCTGCCAGCCACGCTGCGAGTCGCCCATCAGTACACGGTGCGGGTGCGGGTGAGCGTACCCGCCGGCGCGCAACCCCTGCACTCGGGCATTCGGGGGCCGTACCCCACTTTGTTGCGCACGGCTTTCTACCAAACGCACGACTGGCCCACCGATGCCGAACCCACGAATGTGGCCCTCGAAGTAGATGTGTGGCAGCCGTGGACGCAAACCATTACCCTGCAAACGCCCCGGCAGCCCGGCCACTACACGTTCGAAATTGGCCTTATCAGCAAAGACTTTCGCGACTGGCCTGTGCGGCTGCGCCTGCCCGTTGAGGTAGTGAAGTAGCCTTGGCTTGCGGGCGCAGGCTTGCTACCTGGCCCGCGAAATTTTCAGGTCGTCGAGATATACTGGCTGCTTGCTGTCGGCGCGCCACAGGTATACCAGCAAGCGGCTGGTAGGCTTGGCGGCTTCGGGCAATGTAATAGTCTGCTCTACGTATTGCCACTTGTTGTAGCTTTTTACAACTTTGGCGAGGTCAAGCCCTTCCCACAGCAGCCCGACACTGTTGGTAGCACCGCTTTTTACCTCGGTTACCAGCTTGGCCGCCGCCTGGTCGTTGGGCACCAGCACCCAGGCACTTACCGTGAGCGCCCCGGGCCAGTCGGGGGACAGTTTGCTCAGGATATTGCTGTAGCCCAGGCTGTAATCGTTGCCGGGCGCGGCCATGGTGCTGTACTTGCCGGAATGGGCCTGGTCACGGTTCAGCGTGGCTAGGCCCGGCGACTCGGCCAGCCAGCCGTCGGTATTCTCAAAGTCGTTGGAAGCCAACACATCCGTATCTGTCAATTCCACAGGCTTTTGCGAACAACTGGTTGAGCATAGGGTAGCGAGCAAAAAAACAGAGACATATTTCCGCATAAAATCACAAAAAAGGTAAATGAACAGGACAAAGGTATGAGGGTGGGCAGCGTTTAACAGGTACCAGTAGCCCGGCCAACTGTTTCCAGCCCTACGGCCTAAAAAGCAAGCCGCTCGCGGTTCGCCCCACACCGCCTAATTTTGAAGTCGCCCAAGTGGGCAATGTTCTCGACACGCGATGGTTTTTAGCAGTACGCTGTTTCTATTCTACTTTTTGCCGGGCTTTTTGCTGCTGTATTACGCGGTGCCTGCCCGTCTGAAAAACACTGTGGCACTGCTGGCCAGCATCGGATTTTATGCCTGGGGCGGCCTCAGTTTCCTAGCCCTGTTCCTAACGTCAGTCGTAGTGAACTTCGTGCTCATCCGGTTCATGGATGCCGCGCCGGAGCGTTGGAAGCAACACATATTTTTGATAATCAGCCTTGTACTCAATATTGCAATGCTATTTTATTTCAAGTATGCTAATTTCTTTCTCGACAATGCCAGCGCCTTACGTACCTCTTTTGGTGGCCCGCCCCTGACGTGGGAAAAAGTAGTGCTGCCCATCGGCATCTCTTTTTTCACCTTCGAAAAGCTCACTTACACCATCGACGTGTACCGCGGCGTGAATAAGCCGCTGAAGTCGTTCTGGGATTTCATGCTCTACATTATGCTATTTCCCAAAATGATAGCCGGCCCCATCGTGCGCTTCCACGAAATAGCCGACCAACTTACTGACCGGGCCGCCTTCGACACCGTGGACCAGAAGCTCGCCGGGGCTTTCCGTTTCGTTATCGGCCTGGCCAAAAAAGTATTCATTGCCAATGTATTAGGCGAGCAAGCAGATTTTATTTTCAAGTTGCCCCCCGAAGCCCTGACGCCGACACTGGCCTGGCTCGGAGCCCTAGCCTACACTTTTCAGATTTACTTCGACTTCTCCGGGTATTCTGACATGGCTATTGGCCTGGGCCGGATGATGGGCTTCCAATTTCCCGAAAACTTCAATAACCCCTACGTCGCGCGCTCCATCACCGAGTTCTGGCAACGCTGGCACATCACGCTGGGCCGCTGGATGCGCGACTACCTCTACATCCCGCTGGGCGGCAACCGCGTTAGGCCGAGCCGGCTGTACGTGAACCTGTGGACGGTCTTCATCCTATCCGGCTTCTGGCACGGGGCCGCCTGGAATTTTATTGCCTGGGGCGCCTACCACGGGCTATTTTTGATTCTGGACCGGCTATTTCTGCTGCGGCTCTATCAGCGCATCGGGGCGCTAAGCATCATACCTACTTTTTTCATCACCATGGTGGGCTGGGTCTTGTTTCGGGCCGAAACGCTGGCCGGAGCCTTGCGCTACCTGCGGGCAATGCTCCTGCCCAGGCAAGCCACCAATTTGCCGCATTTCAGTCTGGAATTCTGGTTCACGCTGGCCATGGCAGCGGTATTCGCCTTTGCCGCCGCCGTACCACCCATAGAGCGCTGGGAACTGCGCACGCTGGCCCGCAGCCATTTCAGCTTGTCTGGGGCAGCGGGCCTCACGCTGGGCACGGCCGTGTTGCTGGCCTTGAGCCTGAGCTACATCATTGGTAGCTCTTTCAATCCATTCATTTATTTCCGGTTCTAAGCTCCTTCGGGGTTTTCATCCAAGTCTGACAACTGCCTTTCCGTGGTAATTTTCTTCAAACGAATGCTGCTTTTGACATTGCTGGCCGTGGTGGCGGTACCCGTGTTGCAGGCGCGCTTTCATTTTTCAGCCGAGACGGGCCTAAACGGGGCCTTCACTACGGCCCCACGGGCCACGCTCACGTGGGAGGGGCTGCAACACAATACTTTCCAACCCGCCCTGGAGCAGTACCTGGAGGACCGCATCGGCTTTCGGCCTTACTTCATTCGGCTGCGCAACCAGTTGGCCTACTCGTTTTTTCACATGACGCGGTCGGGCGACATTGCGGCCGGGCTGCACGGCGTGCTGTTTCAGACGGCCCCCATTGCCAGCTACGCCGGCCACGACTGCCTCGACGAGGCCGAAGTGCAGTTTCGCGTGCGCCGCTTACGCGCCGTGCAGCGCGAACTGGCGCGCCGCCAGATAACATTGTTATTCGTATTGGCTCCCAGCAAAGCGCACTTTCAGCCCGAAGACCTACCCAGCTACCTGCGACCGGCCCCGGGCACGCGCACCAACTACGACCTGTTTACGGCTGCCATGCGGGCCGACTCGGTGGAACTGCTGGACATGGTCCACGTATTTGCCCGCTGGAAAGCCACCACGCCGTACCCGCTATTCCCCACGGCGGGTACCCACTGGAGCGGTTACGGCTCGACGCTGGCCGCCGACACGCTGTTGCGGCGGCTGGAACACCTAGGCAACCTGCGCTTTCCCACCGTGCGCACGGTAGCCCCCCCACGCATTATACACGACCCCGATTCGGCCAGAGGCACCGACAATGATATTGCCGGACCGCTGAACTTGCTGAAACAGGACCCGCCCAAACCATTCGCGTACCGCCAATTGATATTCGACCCGCCCAAAGCGGGCCAGGTCCGGCCGTCGGCCTTATTTGTGGGCGACAGTTTTACGTGGGGGCTGATGCTGTTCAGCCCGTATTTGCAGCGCGAATTCTCTGACGACACCCGTATCTGGTACTACAACAACGTGGTCCACCAGCCCGACAGCGTGTACCACGATACCGGCGAACGCGTGCCTAACCTCAATCTTCGCCAGCAACTGGAATCGCGCCGGTTTATCGTGCTGCTGCTCACCGAGCACAATCTTAAGGACCAGGAATTTGGCTTCACTGAGCAGGTGTACCACCTGTACCACCCACTCACCCCCGCCGACAATGCGGCCATTGACCAATTGGCTCAAAAGCTGGCGCAATCGGTGAAATGGGAAGACCAAACTAAAGACCTTCAAGGCTTTGCCCAGCAAATCCGAGCTAAGGCCCAAGCGCTTTACGAGCGGCAGCAACTGCAGTAGCGGCGATTGGCGCACCCCGGCCTTCCTTACTGATAATAAGGCTTGGGGCTGGTTGTTATGCCCCAGTAGCACAGCATATTGGCTTGCAGTTCCGTCTGATGGTAGTCGGTTAGAATATCCCAGCTTAGGACGGTGCAGGAGGGTGCAACCCGCACAACTGGCTCAGCCGAGTGCGACAGTTGGTCCAGGGCCCATCGTTGGCAGTCGTTGTTATACTGCATTTTAGTCGCCGAGTCGGCATAGACGAAAACGAGCAGGAATAGCGTCAGCGCCGTCACGTAGCTAGTTTTGAAGCGGCCGCTCAGATGGTGAAGCAGAAAGTAAGCAGAGATGCCATATGCGTAAAACAGCCCCAGCAGCACGGGTAGAATGGAATCGCCGCGCACCAAGTAAGGCCGGTAGCTGCGGTAGCCACCAAACGGCAGCAGCAGGATGAAAACCAGCGCAAACAACGCGAACCAACGTATACTGTTAAGAACCCGCTGGCGCCCGGGCATATCCGATGGCAGGCGCCGCACTAGTTGAGCATTCACCAGCAAGGCCAGCAGCAGCAACGGCAGCCCCCAATGCATTTTTAACTCCAGATACACCCCGGTGGGCAGTAACTGATATAGCTGCCCAAAGGTGTGGGTGTGCGAGTTTTCCGCGTTGTTGCGGCCGATGTAGAGCGAATATATACTAAGTACGCTCAGCAGCCCCAGCAACGGCAGTGTTTGCCCCCGAAGCCACTGCGGGCAGCGGGCAGCGGACAGCCCACGCCGCTGGTGCCAAACCCAGTAAGCCCCGATACAGAGCAACAGCACGGCGACCGCCGCAATGCAAATGGGCCCATTAAAGGCAATGAGCACCATTAGCAGCATCAGGCACACGAGCCGCCAGAGTGGGAGGTAAAGGGGCTGGTTGCGCTGGGCAGCCTGGAAGAATGGCCAGAGCAGCAACAGCAGCAAGGCAATCGGAAACCCGTAGAAAAACGTGTAGGTAATGGCCTGATTAGTGATGCCCATTTGCTCATAAAAACCACCCGTCTGAAACAGCGGAAAGAGCAGCGCCACGGCCAGCCAGTAACTCCAAGGGCTGCACTCGCGCCCGCCTCCCAGGCGCACATAAGCGGCCAGGACAAATAAAATCAGGGCCTGCACCCCAGTGTTGAACAGCGCACTGGCCGCGTACAGGCTGTTGACGGGGGTGGTGAAGTACTGGAGCAGCCGGGGCACTTGCTTCCAGTAGAGGCCCATAATGGCGTGAGCAAAAAAGCGGTTGGTGCCCGCATAAGTTGCATTTTTGGTAAGTACGGCCCACCCAAAAGGGTCGTGCAGAACCTGGCTGTACCACTGCGCTGGAAACACCGTGGGCACCAAATCGCCGTCCAGCGGCAGTTGAACGTTCTGCCAGTATGTACCTAATAAGTCTAGCGCGACCAACACCATTACCAGTATGCACCAATAGCGTTTATTCATCAGATAAAATGGGCGGTTACCGGCCGAGGCAAAAGAAGAAAGC
>JANNDE010000175.1:0-7083 GCA_031387395.1 Hymenobacter sp. | reverse complement strand
GTTTGTCATCTGAAGCGCCGCGCAGGACCTTATTACCGCAGAACTGTTTGTAGGAAATCAACTGGCGCGGCCGTGATAAGGTCCTGCGCGGCGTTCCGGATGACAAACTTCCCCTCCTACATTAAAAAACCATGACCAAGCTCAGCGTCAACATCAACAAACTGGCTACCCTGCGCAACGCCCGGGGCCACAACCGCCCCAACATTCTGCAGGCCGCCCGCGATATTGAGCGGTTCGGGGCCGAGGGCATTACGGTGCACCCACGGCCCGACGAGCGCCACATCCGCTACCAGGACGTGCGCGACCTGAAGTACGTGGTGACCACCGAGCTGAACGTGGAGGGCAACCCTACGCCCGATTTCGTGGCCCTATGCCGTGAAGTGCGCCCCGAGCAGGTGACGCTGGTGCCCGACGCCCCCGACGCCATCACCTCCAACGCCGGCTGGGACGTGGTGACGCACCAGCAGTTTCTGCGCGAAGTGGTGGCCGAGCTGAAGTCGTTCGGGGCCCGGGTGAGCATCTTTCTCGACCCCGACGTGCGCCTGGTGGAGGCCGCCGCCAGCACCGGCACCGACCGCATCGAGCTCTACACCGAAGCCTACGCCGTGCAATACCTCGCCAACCGCGAAGCCGCCGTAGCTCCTTACCGCGCCACGGCGGCCCGCGCCGGCCAGCTGGGCCTGGGCGTAAACGCTGGCCACGACCTCGACCTCGACAACCTGGCCTGGCTGCACCAGCAGCTGCCCGAGCTCGCCGAGGTCAGCATCGGCCACGCCCTGGTGTGTGATGCCCTGTACCTGGGCCTCGAAAACACGGTGCAGCTGTACAAAAGACAACTGAGAACACGGAATGAATAATTGGGGGTGCGCTTGTCATCCTGAGCTTGCGAAGGACCTTATCACGTCTGCGCCGATTGTAATTACTGCAAACTATTCATCCGTGACAAGGTCCTTCGCAAGCTCAGGATGACAACCGTCTTCATTCCTCATTCTTCATTCTGCATTAATTCAGATGCCCCGCTACGCCCTACCCGAGTTCGACGCCCTCCCCTACCCGATTCTTGATGTGCGGGCTCCCATTGAGTTTGCGCAGGGGCACGTGCCCGGCGCGCTCAACCTGCCGCTGTTCACGGATGAGGAGCGGGCGCGCATCGGCACCACCTACAAGCAGGTGAGCCAGGACCGGGCCGTGCACCTGGGCCTGGAGTTTTTCGGACCGAAAATGTCGGGGATGGTGAAGCTGGCTCAGAAGCTGGCCCACGGCAAGGAAGTGCGCCTGCACTGCTGGCGCGGCGGCATGCGCAGCGGCGCGGTGCTGTGGCTGCTGGAGCTGGCCGGCTTCAAGGTGCACCTGCTCGACCACGGGTACAAGGACTACCGCCGGGCGGTGCTGGCCTCGTTTGCGCAGCCCCGGCAGTGGCGGGTGCTCGGCGGCCTCACGGGCAGCGGCAAAACCGACGTGCTGCACCAGCTGGCGGCCCTGCCCGGCCAGCCCGTGCTCGACCTCGAAGGCCTGGCCCACCACAAGGGCTCGGCTTTCGGCAGCATCGGGCAGCCGGCCCAACCCACGCAGGAGCAGTTCGAGAACAACCTGGCCGCCGCCCTGGCCGCGCTGCCCACCGAAGCCCCCATTTGGGTGGAAGACGAAAGCCGGCAGATTGGCCGGCTCACCATTCCGCCCGGGCTCTTTGCCCAACTGCAGGCCGCCCCGCGCTACGTGCTGGAAGTGCCCCGCGCCGCCCGCGTGGCCAAGCTGGCCGCCGAGTACGGGGCCGAAGACCCGCTGCTGCTGGCCGAATCCATTGGCCGCCTGCAGAAGCGCCTGGGCGGCCTGGCCACCAAACAGGCCCTGGCCGCCGTCGGGGCCGGCGACTTTGAGCTGATGGTGGAGCTGGTGCTCGACTACTACGACAAGACATATACCCACGGCCTGGCCCCGCGCCCCGACGAGCCGCCGCGCACCTTCGTGCCCGTGCCGGGCTGCGACGCGGCCACCAATGCGGCTACGCTGCTGGCGGCGGCTACTGTTGAGGAATAAGCTGATTGGCAAAGCTTATGCGCACCATGGGCGCGGCCACATGGCCGTGCCCATGGTACCTTTGCCATTGCGGTGGCCCTCGGCCCTCGGCCATCTGGCTTTGCCGCCGGCGCCTGGCCGGAGGCCGCAATGTTTCACCCATTTTTTCCCGCCTCTATTTCCCACTTCTCCGCTCTCTCTATGTCAACATCCCTACAAAGCCGGCTGAAACGCGCCGGCCGGTGGCTACCCATGGCGCTGCTGCTGCCATTGGCCGCCCAGGCGCAGCTCAATTACAGTGCTAGCAATGCCACAACCGTTGCCGGAACGTATACGGACCTGGGCACCGGTGGAACGGCTATCGCCACGGCCAACCCCGACGATGCCAACTCGACGGCGCAGGCCATTGGCTTCACTTTTAACTTCAATGGCACGGCTTTCACCCAGTTCATACTGAATACCAACGGGTTCATCAAGCTCGGGGCTACGGCTCCGTCGACGGCCGATTTGTTTCTACCGGAATCAGCAACGGCTACGCAAATCGACCCTTTTGAAAGCACCAACCCCGCCGATGTCAATATCCTGGCCCCTTTCAACTTCGACCTGACCGCCGGCACAGCCGCCGGTGGTACCGAGTATCGCGTGGCGACTACCGGCACGGCCCCTAACCGGGTATGCACCATCCAATGGAAAAATGTGGCCGATAAAACGCTGGCATATGACCAGCAGTACGGGTCCATAAATTTCCAGGTGAAGCTCTATGAAACCACTAGCAACGTTGAGTTCGTGTACGGCACTACCGCACAGGGCACTCTGCCAGACGACTTCCGCCTTGGGGTAGTAGGAATCAAAGGTTCCAGCACGGCTCAAGCCGTTATGGCTACCAAAACCAGCAATAGCGCTTGGGGAATTGCAACTTTCATTACCGGCTTCTACTTGCCTACCGGCAATTTTCTGAATTTCCGGGGCACTATTCGCCCCGATGCTGGCCGCACCTACCGCTTCGTGCCCACCGTGCTGCTGAGCAACGATGCTGCGGTCACTGCTATCTACACTCTAGGTACAGTATCGAGCACCTATAGTTCGCCGGTAACGGCCCAGGCCTTGGTGACCAACATGGGCTCCGCCGCGCAAACCAATCTGGCTGTGACCCTCACTGTCAGTGGGGCTACCATCTATACCAACACACAAACGGTAGCAACCCTGGCCCCCGGTGCTTCTACTACGGTTACCTTCACCTACCCCGTATCCGCCACCACTGGCACCAATACGCTGGCCGTGAGTATCCCAGCTGACGAACTAGCAACCAACAACACCCAAGCCTTCGCCCAAACCGTTTCGGCTAATACCCTGAGTTACGTTTCCGGCACTGCCATAGACGGTAGCGTGGGAGCGGGAGTGGCTGTTGCTGGCAGCGTCATTGCTATTGGGTACCGCACCACGGGTAGTGCCGCTGTAACATCGGTCAGCCCTGCTTTTGCGGGTACCGCCACCACCGCGACAGCTACTTATCAGGTGTTGATATACGGCACAGCCACGAACGGTCAGCCCGGCACCTTACTGTACACCTCACCCGTGCGGCCCCGGCCCGCCGGTGCTACGGGCGTTGTCACCACGGAAACTGTAGCTATTCCAAACATCACTGTAAATGGTGGCTTCTTCGTAGGCCTCAAAGCCATTGCCGCCGACAATCTGAGCGTAGCTTACCAGACCGAAACTCCGTTGCGTAGCAATACATTCTTCTATACTACCAACGGCACTACTTGGATAGACATCAACACTTCCACGCTCAATTCGCGTTTAGCTGTTAACGTTGGGTTGTCGACCGTTACCGCCACCCGCAACGAGGCCCTGGCCGCCGCCGTGTCGGTAGCACCCAATCCTGCCCACCAACGCTTCACGCTCGGCGTGCCCGCCGGCAGCCTGCGCACGGCTTCGGCCACGCTGGCCAACACGCTGGGCCAGGTGGTGGCCACGCGCCAGCTAAACCTGCCCGCCGCCGGCGGCAGCACCGATTTCGACGTGAGCCGCCTCGCGGCCGGTATTTACACCCTCACCCTGCAATCGGGCAACGACCTGGTGGTGAAGCGCGTGGTAGTGGAATAGGGTCTCTCCGCTTCGCCTACCGAAAAGGGCTGCTCCGGTATCGGGGCAGCCCTTTTTGCTGGTTAAATCCGGCTCCCGCGCGTTAGCTGATGGGCACCTTACGCAGGATGGCCTCAATCAAATCCTGGGTGCGGATGCCGTCGGCCTCGGCCTCGTAGGTGAGCAGGATGCGGTGGTTGAGCACGTCGGCGGCCACGTCCTTCACGTCTTCGGGCAGCACGTAGTCGCGGCCGTCGAGGTAGGCCACGGCCTTGGCCCCGCGGTGCAGGGCAATGCTGGCCCGGGGGCTGGCCCCGAACTGCACGGCGTGGGCAAACTCGGGCAGGTCGTAGTCGGCCGGGCGGCGGGTGGCAAACACCAGCTCAATCAGGTACTTTTCCAGCGTATCCGAAATCTGCACCTGGTTGATTTGCTGGCGAATACCAAAGATGTCGTTTTTGGTGAGGATGGGCTGCACGTCCTCCACGAAGCTGAGATTGGCCATGCGGCGCATCACCTCCAGCTCGTCGGTCTTCTTGAGATAGTCGACGTGCACCTTCAGCATGAAGCGGTCGACCTGGGCCTCGGGCAGCGGGTAGGTCCCCTCCTGCTCCACGGGGTTCTGGGTGGCCAGCACCAGAAAGGGCAAGTCGAGCGGGTAGGTGGTTTCGCCGATGGTAACCTGCCGCTCCTGCATGGCTTCGAGCAGGGCGCTCTGCACCTTGGCCGGCGAGCGGTTAATTTCGTCGGCCAGCACGAGGTTGGCGAAAATCGGCCCCTTTTTCACCTCGAACACCGACTGGTTCTGGTTGTAAATCATGGTGCCCACCAGGTCGGAGGGCAGCAAATCGGGCGTGAACTGCACCCGTTGGAAGTGCAGGTGCAGCACCTTAGCCAGCGTCGAAACCGTGAGGGTTTTGGCCAGGCCGGGCACGCCCTCGAGCAAAATGTGGCCGCCCGTGAACAGGCCGATGAGCAGGCGCCCAAGTAGTTGCTGCTGGCCCACCACCACCTTGCCCATCTCAGCAAATACCTGGCGGATGAGGGGATGGTAGTCGACGGGAGCGGCCGGCGAAGCGGAGGCGTCGGAAGCAGGAAGCATAAGATAAGGCGAAAGCAGACAAAACAGCCGCCGCAAGGTAGCCACCAGCCCGCTAGCGCAGCTTTTTCGGCACTGCCCGTCTGCCTGCCAAAAGTTGCCCGCGCCGACCGCCGGGCCGGCGCGGGGGCAATTGCAAACCTTGTTGCATATCGATGCTTTGGCGGTGGGCTGAAGCACGACAGTGCGCCGGCTTTCTGGTCGGCGTCCCACGCTCGTTGCCGGGTACCAGCCCGGTAGTAGCAGAACGTCGACTAAAAAGCCCGCACCCACCCTGATTTGGCGCGATACGCTGGATGTTACCCCACCAGCAAGCGGCAGCAGCAACGGCCATTAAGCCTTATTTCTGCCAGAAAACTGCTACATTTAGCAGCTACCACGCCCGGCTCCGCTGCTCCGCCAGCCGTCTGATATTTTTATTACTCCTGCATGAAATCCTTTTTCCTCACTCGTTTGCTCCTGGCGTTGATTATACTGGTAGCCGCTGGCGGCACCGTTCTGGCCCAGGAACCGGCTGATGGAGGCCCTTCCCCTACCAACCCGGCTGGCCCCACCGATATTCCGCTCGATGGCGGCGTTTCGCTGCTGCTGGCCGGCGGCATAACCTATGGCCTCAGGCAGCTGCACAACCGCCGCAAGCGCACCCGATAAGCCAGTAGGTCACTCCTTTTTTCAGCTTCCGGCATTCGTGAGTGGCCCTTTTGTCTTTCGAAGCATGCAATCCTCTACGCCTCTCCGCGCCACCAACCGGCTGTTGTTTCGGTTTTTGCTGATGGTAGCGGGCATGTACCTGGCCTGGTTTTTTGGCTACGAGCAATGGCTGGCCCACGATGGCCGGCTCGATGCCGCGCTGTGCCAGAACATTGCCCGGAGCAGCGTAGCCGGGCTGCAGGCGCTGGGCTTCCCGGCTACCGTCAACGGCCACACCACGACCCTGGTGCTAATGGCGGGCGAGCAATCGGTCATCGTGGGGGTGCCCTGCAACGGGCTGGTGCTTTACGCCCTGTTTGCGGGGTTCGTACTGGCTTTTCCGGGGCCGTGGGCGCGCAAGGCATGGTTTATTCCGGCGGGTATTGCCCTCATCTGGGTGCTGAACGTGGTGCGGGTAGCGGCGCTGGCCATCAACCACCACTACGCGCACCAGACGGTTGATTTCAACCACCACTACACGTTCACGTTCGTGGTGTACGCCTGCATTTTCGGCCTCTGGATGCTGTGGGCCCGGCGCATGGCCACGCCCGCACAGGTAGCCTAGCGCCGTGTCGACGCCTGCACCACTCCCCAGCCCCAGTCCCAGCCCGTCCGGGCCTTTGCGTCGCCCGGGCAGCCCCCGGCGTTGGGTGCCGATAAGCATATTGCTACTCGCGTTGCTGCTGCTGGGCATTTTCAGCGAGCAAATTATTACCTGGCTTATTTCGGCCTGGCAGCACCTGCTGCAGGTTTTCGGCATGGGCCACTATGCCAAAAGCCTGCAGCAGGCCATCAATGGCGGCATTGCGAAACGCCCGCTACTGGCTATCGCTACCTACGCAGCCCTGTACCTGAGCACCTGCCTGCTACTGCTGCTACTGCTACTCGCGCCCGCGCAGTGGCGACTGGCGTGGCGGCTATACGCGGGGGCGCTGGCGGCCTACGTGCTCATTGCCACGCTGGGCAAGCTGGCCGGCAATGCCCCGTGGGCCTACCGCCTCAGCCGCCAGCTGCTCGATTTCATGGTGAGCCCACTACCCGTGGCGGGGCTCTACGTGCTATTTCGGGCCGGCTTCGGGCCGCCTCCGCAACCGGTACCGGACCCAAATTCTTAACAAGAAGCTGGCAAGGATATACCTGCGCGAGCTGATAGAAGCAGGAGTTGCACAAATAAGCTCATACCGGGGCTGCCG
>JANNDE010000173.1:0-4006 GCA_031387395.1 Hymenobacter sp. | reverse complement strand
TACAGGTTAAGCGCAAAAAAAAGCTATACTCATCTATTTGATTCAGCTATTTTTTTCTGCCTGTGTCTGGCGGGTGAAATGTTGCGAATTGAAGAAAGCCGGCGGCGAGACATCCGGCCCCAACGCGGCCCGGCCGCCGAAGCCAGCCAGTGGCCTCTGAACCAATTAATGGGCGTTGCGCCCATCCGGTTTTCGGCCGGCAGCGGGGGTGGGCAGCGGGGGTGGGCAGCGGGGGCGGGCCGAAGCCGGAGCTAGTCCCTTATCTTGCGTCGGGCGGGGAGCTGCCCGCAACCCGGCATCGGATACATCGCGGCAACCCGTAGCTTCGTGGCCGGCCCGGCCTCCAGTCTGGTCACTCTCCTTTGCCTGCCCATTGTGCGGCCGCCCGGGGCCTGTCCCCCGTCAGCGTCCGCGATTTTCTGGTTCCCATGGTGCGCCCCCTCGCAGTTTCGTCTAATTCTGTTTACTTGTTTGAGCACTTTCATCCCGATTACCGGGCTGAAGTAATCGCGACGGGCTTGCTGGCGGGCGATGCCGCCAACGCGCCCGTTCCGTTGGCCCGCCTCCTGTTTACCCCCTTGGGCCCCAACGCCCGGCCCTACTCCCGGGATTTTACGACCCGGCAGTTTCTGGCGGCCACCAGCGACGACGACCCGTACCTGAGCTTCGAGTCGCCCCGCGAGGGCCTGTACGACCAGCTGCCCTCGTTCCTGTTTCATGCCCTGGTGCCGGTGCAGGGCGAACACGCCGACCCGGCCCTTATATTAGAGCAATTTCGGGAGGCGCACATCGCCGAAGCCCAGGCCCGGCTGTTTTTCTGGCCCTTCGACACCGAGATATATTACCTGCGGGTGCTGCGCTGCCAGTACGAACGCCAGCAGGACCACCTCGATGACCACCGGGCGCTGCTCGAGCAGTTCGCCGAAGCATGGCCCATTCTAGGGGCGCTCAACCCGTTTCAGGCCGGCCTGTTCGTGCAGCTGCTGCCGTTTGTGCACCAGCTGCGCGGCGATTTGCCCTGGTTGAGCCGGTTTCTGGAGGTGTTTCTGGGTGTGCCGGTCAGCTTCACCACCGGCCAGCGCATCGTGCACCCGATGCTTACCGAGCCGGCGCTGGCCCTGGGGCAGTGCCAACTGGGCCTGAGTGCCATGACCGGGAACGCGGTGAGCGACGCCTACGACGGCATCGGGGTGAACGTTGGGGGCGTACCGCCAGCGCGCGTGGCCGAGTTTCTGCCCCACGGCAGCGCTACGGCACTGCTCGGACAAATTCTGGACTACTTCATGCCCGCATCCACCGAACTAGTGGTCGTGGTCAGCATCGGGTACTCCCCGGAGCCCGCTACGGGCGGCCCGGCCACTTACCTGGGCTACAACAGCTACTTGTAGGCCGGCGGCCGGCGGGGGCGGTCTGCCGCCGCCGGCCCGTTGCGAAGGGCTTGCTGTGCTGCTGGCCGCAGCCAGACGTTGCCCTGGACGTCGGCGCTGAAACAGCGCTGGCCAACTCGGTCCTGCCGGCTGGCGCGCACCGTATACTGCAGGTGGGTGGTCTTGGCGGGCAGCACCAGGGCGGGCGGCCAGTCGAGGCGGTGGGCCGTGGTGGTTTGCTCGAACACGGGCTGGTTGGCGGGAAGGGCAACGAGGCGGAACTGAAACTGCTCGTCGGCGGCGTAGATGGGGGTCCCGCTTTTCCAGACAAACACGGGCTGCGTCGCCTGCGTGGTGTCGTAGAGGAGGGGCTCGGCAACGGCCAGCACGGGCGGATAGCAGGTGGGCAGCACGGTGGCCCGGAGCGCGGGGCCGGGCAGCGGCCCCCGGCCCGGGGGCCGGCAGCAGGTGTCGGCCGATATCTGGGCCGAGAGCCAGTGGGGCAGCAGCCCCCCCCAAAGAAGCAGGCCAAGGCATCGTTTCATCATGGGCGTGGTGCGGGTATGTGCCGGGCGGATGGCGACGTGCCGTTCGTTTCGCGGGCGTGTTTTCGGCGGGGTGCCGCGGAGGAGTTGTCAGGTTGGAGGTGGGGTCAGGCCGGGGCGGTGCGCAGCACACGGTAGTGGGCCACCTGCCCCGACCGGCTGTGCAGCTTGGTCAGTAAGCTCTCGCACAGCTGCTCCCACTCCGCGTCGTTCAGCTGGCTGGTGGGGGCTGGGGTCAGGCACACGTCGATGGTGCGCACAAAGCCTTGCTTGGTCGACCCGCTGCCCGTTACGCCCTTGCTAATGTGGACCGCGCTGATGAGGCCGCCCAGCTCCAGTTGGGCAAAGGAGCGAATATCCTCGTTGGTTACCAGGCGGTCGCGGCTCATGAGCGCGTAGCGGTAGGCGGCCAGCTGGTTGGCCAGCTGCGGGCGGTTTTGCCCGCCGGTGGTGGTGGTCAGCAGCATCGTTTCCTCATTGAGCAGGTAGGCGATGTCGTAGGACTGCAGGTGCGTGCCGGCCAGGATGTTGTTGCCGTCCTCGCAGTCGGTGGTCCAGTAGCTGGCTTCCAGGGTGTCGAACTTCTCGTAGGGGTTGACGAGCAGGTAGTGGGGCAGCTCGCGCGCGACGCCTTCCTGCTGCTGCAATAATTGTTCGAGGTGGCGAATCTGCTCGTTCAATTGCTGGGCGGCCAGCTGCACGGTGTCGTGGCCGTAGGCCGAGAACGCCACCGATTCGTCACGCAGTATCTCCAGCAGGTAATGCAGCTGTTCCTGGGCATCGCGGGCATCGAAGCGCTCAATGCCGCTGCGGCGCACCGTGTAGTGGCCCGGCGTGAGGTGGTCGGGATTGCGCAGCGGGTAGGTGTTGAATACGCGGTGGTGGCTGTCAATCAGCGAGCGCACCGCCATAAACGTTTCGCGGGGCCCCACCGGCAGGGGTAGGATGTTCTGCATCACCCGGGCGCGGTACAAGAGCCGGTGCAGGCGCCGGTTGAGGACGGGCAAGACGTTGAGACGCACGTTGAGCTGGTCGAGCACCTGCTCGCCGTATTGAGCGGGCAGGTCCACCCGAATCCAGAGGGTCGGCTGCTTGGCCAGGTCGGCCAGTACCGCCTCCGGGAAACACGCACTGAAAGCTTCGGGGTAGGCCTGGGTCTGGGCCGGCAGGTTGGGCCGCCCGGGCTGGCGCAGGTGCATGAACCGGTTGTGATAGATGTTTTTAACGTCCTGCTCCACCTGCTGGTTCAGGTCGAGGTCGGTCAGCAACGGGTCGGGCAGGTCTTCCCCGTGGTCGAAGCGGTCGGGCTCGGGCTCGTAGCACAGCCCCGGGCGGGCATCCAGTGCCTCGCCGTTCAGCGACCAGCGGCTCAGCGGCAGCAGGTTCAGCAGCGCGCCCGGGGCCGGCATGTCGGGTAGCTCCAGGTAAAACCCCAGCCGGTCGAGCGACGGCACGTCGGCGTGCAGGTCCAGGCCCAGCCATAAGGCGTGTGCGGGTAGCTGGCGGCCGGGCAGCGCGCGGCTGTGCAGCTGCTTGCCCAGCTGGGCGTCGGTGGTGTGCAGGCCGCTGCCGGTAGCTAGCCAGGCCACGCGGCCGCGAAAGAGCTTCACCGTGTCGACCGCGCCCAGGAAAATATCATGCCGGGTATCGAGCTCCCCGAAGGGTTTGGACGCGAAGCGCTTGCTCAGAAACAAGCTCTCGGTGGAGGCCATGTATGCCACGGGGTCGGCGGGTTGCACCTGCACCAGGGCGTGGGCCGCGCGGGGCATCGTGAACAGGGCCGGCGTGAGCAGGCCCGCCAGGCGGGTGAGCAGCCCGGCTTCGGAGCTCAGATACTCGTGGCTGATTTTGTGCAGCTCGTTGGCCAGCGTGTCCATCACCAGGCGGACGAAGGGGTCCAGGGTGTTCGGATTTTTTACGCCCCACAGGTGCATAATATGCTCCGTCATCCGCTTGCGGATGGCCTCGTGCGTGAATTGCTGGCGCTGGTCGCTAAAAGGCATGCGAAAAATCGAAAACGGTCAGGTGGTGAGGCGCCCGAGGCGCAGGCAGGTGGCGTAGCGAAAAACCTCACCGGTGTGCTCCAGCACGCCG
>JANNDE010000141.1:0-12127 GCA_031387395.1 Hymenobacter sp. | reverse complement strand
GGTGGAGGCCGCCGACAACTACTTCTTCGACATCTCCGATGCCAACTTCGTCATCACCCCTGCTCCTGGCCCCACCATCACCAGCTTCACGCCCGCATTTGGGCCGGTGGGCACGAAAGTGACTATTACCGGCACCGGCCTGGCCGGGGCCACGGAAGTGCGCATCAATGGCACGCTGGCTACTATCACCGGCACGCCCACGGCCACGAGCCTGATGGCTACGGTGACATCGGCCAACACCTCGGGCCTGATTACGGTGGCCACGCCCACGGGCACCGTCAGCTCGGCCACGCCGTTTCTGGTAGGCAACCCGCCCACGATTACCCGCTTCACGCCTACCAGCGGGCAGGTCTTCACGGAGGTGACGCTCACGGGCACCAATTTCCTGAACACCACTCAGGTGCAGATTAATGGCCGCGATGCGGCGGGATTCACCGTCATTTCGGATGTTACGCTTCGGCTGACTGTTGCTGACACCACCACCACGGGGCTTTTAACCGTGACTACACCTTTCGGCACGGGCACGTCGGCCAGCCTCTTCACCGTGCCCCTACGGCCAGTCATCACCTCGTTCACGCCCAACCAGGGGCCGGTGGGCACTACGGTGGTGCTGGCGGGCCGCTATTTCACCGGCGCGACGCAGGTGGGGTTCGGCGGCGTGGCCGCCACGCCGTTGTCGTTACCGAACAATCCGGATACGCAGCTCACGGTGACGGTTCCGGCCGGGGCCATCACGGGGCCGCTCTCGGTCACCACGCCGCAGGGCACGGGTGTGTCGGACGGCTCCTTCACAGTGGTGCCGCCGCCGGCGCTCACCAGCATCAGCCCTGCCAGCGGGGTGGTGGGCGTGAGCGTTACGCTCACGGGCACGGCCCTGAACCTGGTCACGGCCCTCACCCTCAACGGCGTGCCCGTATCGTTTACCCTCGTTAATGCTACGACCATCACCTTCGTGGTGCCGGCCGGGGCCACCACGGGGGCCGTGCTGGGCACGGCGAGCGGGGGCGGCGGCGCTAGCAGCGTGCGCTTCACGGTGCTACCACCTACTGCGGGCGTGCTCATCAGCGGCATCATGCCCGCGCAGGCCATCACCGGGGCCACCATCCGCCTCACCGGCACGGGCCTGAGCGGGGCCTCACTCGTTACCTTTAGTGGCAGCAGCCCCAACACGGTGAGCAGCGGCTTTGCCGTGAACGCGGCCGGCACCGAGCTCAGCGGCCTGGTGGTGCCTAACGGGGCCGTCACCGGTACGCTGACCGTGACCACGCCGGCGGGCACGAGCGCGGCCAGCGTCCAGGTTTTCACCGTGTGCCTGACGCCCGCCGCCATTGGCCAAAATGCGCGGGTGGTGCTCAGCGGAGCCGGCACGGCCACGCTGGCCCCCACGGCCGTGAACAATGGCAGTACCGCCAACTGCGGCATGGCCGCGGCCACCACGCTGAGCGTGTTGCCCAATACCTTCACCACCGCCGACCTCGGGCCGCCGGTGGTGGCCAGTTCCCTGCGCCTCAACGGCAGCACCCAGTACGTGGCCATCGGGGGCAGTGCTACTATGCCGGTGGGCACCTACACCATCGAGGCTTGGGTGAAGCCCACGGCTGCGGGCAGCTATGGTATTATCGGCTGGGGAATCTACGGCGCACGTGGCGCGGTCAACGCTCTGCGCCTGAGCCCCACGGGGCTGATGAACTACTGGTGGAGCAACGACCTGGAAGCGCCCACGGCTAGCCTGGTTGGGGAGTGGCACCACGTGGCCGCCACTTTCGACGGCACCATCCGCACGCTCTACCTCGATGGCAAGGCCATTGGGGCCGACCGGCCCGGAACCCGCGCCGTGCCCAGCGCCGACAACCTACGTATCGGCAGCACCAACTCCAGCGAATATTTCAATGGCAGTATCGATGAGGTGCGGGTCTGGAACGTGGCCCGCACGGCCGCCGAGCTCAGCACGGCCCGCGGGGCGCACCTGCTGCGCAACCCGGCCGGGCTGGTGGCTTACTACCGCTTCGGCGAGGGCAGCGGCACGGCCACGGCCGATGCCAACGGCGTCGCCGCTAACGCGGGCACGCTCACCGGCGGCGCGGGTTGGAGCACCGACGCGCCGGCCATCGTCAACGGCGTGCCCGTGGTGCTGACCGTGACCGATGCCAGCGGCCACACCAACGCGGCTCCGGCCGTGGTGACGGTGCTGCCGGCCACGGCCACGGGCACGGCGGCGGCCACGGCCACGGTTTTCAGCGTGTGGCCCAACCCGGTGGGGGCCAAGGGGCTGCTGCACGTGAGCCTGCCGGTGCCGGCCACGGCGGCGCGCCTGAGCCTGCGCAACGCCCTGGGCCAGCTGGTGCGCACGCGTGCCTTCGCTGGCAGCATGGCTGAGCTGTCCACGGCGGGGCTGGCCGGCGGGGTATACCTGCTGAGTGTGCAGGCCGACGGCCACGCCCCCAGCGTGCAGCGCCTCGTGGTCGAGTAAGGAAAGGGCAGCGCGCCCGCCGGACCGGCGGGCGCGCTGCCTTCCGCCGTTAAGTAGCAAGATAGGAATAGCATGACAGCCCTAGCACTTGCTGCTTCATTCTGGCTGCTTACTCAAAATGGCCCGCTCAGGTGCTCGGCTTTGTCCAAAATTTTTTCAACCTTCCGAGGTATTGCCAGGGCCCTTTTTTATTGGCTACTCCCGCCTGAGAAGTGGTAACACAGTGAGGCAATCGCGCAAAAACGCCCTTCCGGCCACGTGGCTGGAAGGGGGTTTTTGCGTTTCGGGTAAAGTAAGGCTTCTGCAAGGAAGTCGGGGCTTTTTGCTGCGTTCGCGGGCCGGCTACAAATTTTGCAGCACGAAATTCGTCATCTGGCGGTAGAGGTGCAGCGAGGTGTTGCCGCCCCGGATGCCGTGGTTGCGGTTGGGGTAATACAGCGTCTGGTAGTCCTTGTTGGCCTTAATCATGGCCTCGACGAAGGCGATGGAGTTCTGGAAATGCACGTTGTCGTCGCCGGTGCCGTGCACGAGCAGGAACTTGCCGCGCAGGTTCTGGGCAAATTGCACGGGCGAGTTGTCGTCGTAACCGCCCGGATTTTCCTGGGGCGTTTTCAGGTAGCGCTCGGTGTACACGGTGTCGTAGTAGCGCCAGTTCGTGACCGGGGCCACCGAGATGCCCATCTTGAATAGGTCGGCGTTTTTGGTCATGGCCAGGGCCGTCATGTAGCCGCCGAAGCTCCAGCCCCAGATGCCGATGCGCGCTTTATCCACGTAGGGCAGCGTGCCGAGGTATTTCGCCCCCTCGCCCTGGTCGATGGTTTCGAGCTTGCCCAGGTTGGCGTAGGTGAGCTTGCGGAAGTTGCTGCCCCGCGCGCCCGTGCCCCGGTTATCAATCGACACCACGATATAGCCCTTCTGGGCCAGCAGCTGGTGCCAGAGGTAGTTGGTGGTCGAGATGCCGCCGCCGGTGTTGTCGGCCACGGTTTGCGAGCCCGGGCCGCCGTACACGTATAGCAGCACGGGGTATTTTTTGGCGGGGTCGAAGTTGGTGGGCTTCAGCATCGAGCCGTTCAATTCGGTGCCCTCGCTGGTTCTGAAACGGAAGAATTCCAGCTTGCCCAGGTCGTATTGGCTAAGGGTTTCGCGCAGCTTGGCGTTGTCCTCCAGGGTTTTCACCAGCTGGCCGGTGCTGCCCTCGCGCAGGCTCACCACCGCCGGCTGGCCGGCGGCCGAGTGCGTGTTCAGGAAGTATTGGGTGTCGGGGCTCATGTTCACGGCGTCGGTGCCGGGGCCGGTTTCGCTGAGGCGCTGCTTGCCGCCGCCGCTCAGATTCACGTGGTAGAGGTGGCGCTGCAGCGGCGAGCCCTCGGTGCTGGTGTAGTACACGAAGCCGGTTTTGGGGTCGAAGCCGTTGATGGCCGAAATCTCCCAATTGCCCTTCGTAAGCTGGCGCAGCTGCCGGCCGCTCATGTCGTGCAGGTAGAGGTGCTGGTAGCCGTCCTTCTCGCTGGTGAACAAAAATTGCTTGCCGCCGGGCAAATACCGCAGGTCGTCGTTGATGTCGATGTAGGCCGGACTGGCATCGGTCAGCACCACCTGAGTTTTGCCGGTGGTGGCGTCGCCGTGCAGAATTTCTAGCTTGTTCTGCAACCGGTTCAGGCGCTGAATGCTGAGCGTGTTGGGGGCCTGCGTCCACATCAGGCGCGGCAGGTACTGGTCGGGGTTCGGGCCCACGTCCATTTTGGTGGTGCGGGCGCTGGCCACGTCGTAGCTGCTCACCGATACCACCGAGTTTTTTTCGCCGGCCTTGGGGTATTTAAATCGATATTCTTTGGGGTAGAGGCCGCCCCATTCCTGCATGTCGTACTCGGGTACTTGGCTTTCATCAAAGGTGTAGTAGGCCAGCTGCCGGCTGTCGGGCGACCAGCAAAAGCCCTGCGCGAAGCTGAATTCCTCCTCGTATACCCAGTCGGCCGAGCCGTTGATGAGGCTGTTTTTCGCGCCGTTGGTCGTCACGGCCTTCTCCTGCATCGTGCCCAGGTCCGTCACAAACACATTGTTGTCGCGGGTGAAGGCCACGAAGCGGCCATCGGGCGAAAAGGTGGCGTAGCCCTGCTTGCCGCCGGCGCTCAGCGGCGTCAGCTTCCGGCTGGCGCGGTCGAACACGTAGTAGCTGGCGCGGGCGCTGCGCCGGTAAATGGGCTCGGTGCCGGTCGTGAACAGGATTTTCTGCTCGTCGGCGTTGAAGCTGTAGCCGTCCACGGCCAGCGGCTTGGCTTCGCCGGGCAGCTGCAGCTGGGTGGCTTCCACCAGCGTTTGCAGGGCTTTGCCGGTGGTTACCTCATGCTGCACGAGGCTGCCGTTTTCCAGCGCCGAATAGTAGCGGCCGTCATTCATCCAGTTGAAACCCGGCACGCTGGCCGCCCGAAAGGTGGGCTTAGCAAAGATGTCTTCTAAATTGAGGGCCTGCTTCTGTTGGGCCAGAGCGAGGGTAGTAGTAAGGCCCGGCAGCAGGGCCGGGCCGTTGGCGGCCAGCAGGGCGGCCAGGGCAAAAAAGCGAAAACGCATAAATTAGCTAAAAAGAGGCGTAGGCGAAATACGGGTGGGAGTAGGGGCGTTAAAGGTACTAACGGCCGTAGCAGGGTTGCGCGGCCAGGCCCAGTATCTTTGCCCCATGCGTATTCGCCCCCTGTTTTTTTGCCTGCCGCTGCTGGCCCTGCTGGCCGCCTGCGCCAAAACCGATGCCCCCGCGCGGCTCGATTTCGTGGGGGCCACCGGCCTGCTTTCGGGCAACCGCACCGTGGGGGCCGGCGACACCCTCGTGACCCACGCCTACGCCGTGGGCAACGATAAGCTCCTGAAAAACCTGCGCATCGAGGTAAGCTACACGCCCGGCCCCACGCCCATCCTCTATCCCATTCCCACCAGCAGCTTCGATGCGGCCAATGCCCCGAAGGCCCTTACGCTGGTCTACCTCGATTCGGTATTGTCAGTCATTCCCACCGATAAAGCCCGGGGCGGCGAACTTCTATTCGTTAATGGGCTGATGGCCCGCACCACCTCGGGCACAGAAACCTGGACCTACACCGCCACCGACCAGGGCAACCAGATGGCCGCGCGCCGCTACCGCCTCACGGTGCGCAAAACCGACTCGGCGGCCGTATTCCACAATTATTCGCTGGTGTTGCGCCTGGTGCCCCGCAAAGCCCCCCGCCCCGCCAGCGTACGCGATGCTCGCCGGGTATACCTGAACCTGCGCTACGGCCTGCTGCTGCCCCGCCATGCCGTGCTCAACAACACCAATTCGTTGCAGGCCAACCAGGCTTTCGTCGACCTGATTGCCGTGGCCGATGCCGCTGGCACCGCCGTCAGCCTGGTGGCACCTGCCGATGTCAGCTTCAGTAATTCGTCTACCCAGACCTGGCCCCTGAATAAGCGCCGGGCTACCGAAGTGCATGCCACCGGCCTCACCACTACGCAGTTCACCAACGCGGCTACCACTGCCGGTTTTGTGGCGGCCTTCAATGCCAGCAAGCCTTATGAGCCCGCCACCGGCCCCGCCAAAAACAATACCGGGCCCCTGACCTCTGGGCAGGTCATCGCCTTCAAGGCTTTCGACGACAGTGGCAAGGAATATTATGGCCTGCTCCAGGTCACGGCCTTCACCGGCGGCACCAATCCGCTGCTCACCTGCCTGGTGAAGGTGCAGAAGTAGCCGCCCGTGGGTACTAAAAAAGGACCACCGTTGGGTGGCCCTTTTTTGTTGCTGCTGATAGCAGCATCGCACTACGTGAGCCGCGGCTCCCGGCCCGCCGCCGGGTAGGCACTCCTGCAATCACTAGAAAATCAGGCCCGCCGTGATGGTGGTGGTGTAGCGGCTGGCGTTGGTTTTGATGAACGGGGCGATGTCGAATCTTTTGGAATCGTAGACGTGGTAGGGGCTGTAGCTCTGACTGTAGGTAGAATACACGCCGGCCGCATCGAGGAAAAAGTTGCTCTGCCGCAGGCCCAGGCCGGCGGTGTAGAAGTTCTGGGCGCGCTCGTTGCTGGCATCGGCCTGGTAGGGGTCGCCGTAGCGGGCGTAGCCGGCCCGCACCCTGAACACGTCGAAGCGGCCCTCGGCCCCAAAGCGCAGGTTCACGGTGTTCTGATAGAGGCGCTGCACGTCGGCATTCTCGTCGGTGAAGGAATAGTCGTCGCCGTTGGCCCGGTTGGGGTCGTTGTGCAGCCGGGCCTGCTGGTAGCCCACGTACTCCACGTCGCCGGTTACGAAGCCGTGCTTGCCGAGCGTCACCGCCACCCCGCCATTGGCCCGGAACGGCGTAGTGAGGGTATAGTCGTAATCGTTGACGGGCCGCGACACCTTGGGGCCAGTGCCTACGGGCAGGTCTTTGGGCACCCTGTCGGTGCCGGTGGCGCTGAAAGTAGCCACCAGGCTCTCGCTGAACGTGTCGCTCAGGCGCATGAACGTCGGCGACTGCACCGACGCGCCAAAGCGCACGTTGTCTAGGGCGCGCACAATTACCCCCAGCCGGGCGTTGAAACCGCTGCCCTTGGTGCGCAGCTCGGTGCTGCTGGTCAGGCTCTGAAAATGGGTGTTCGGGTCAATGTCGGCCTCAGTCAGCGAGCGGGTCTGGGTGAAGTTCGAGCTCACGAACCCCACGGCCCCGCCAATGTATAGCCGGTCGCGATAGCTGGCCCCGTAGCCGATGTCGAACTGCGACAGCGAGCCCGAGTTCATCACTACCTCGCCCTGGTTTATCGTGTTGCCCTGCTTGCGCAGCACCACGGCCGAATCCTGTCCGAATCGCGGGCCCTTGCGGTAAGACGAGATATTAGCCAGGTAGGCCCCGTAGGCCAGGCCTAAGTTAGAAGTATAGCGGTTGGCGCTTACCTGCGCATCCAGGTTAGCATAAAAAGCCTGGTCGTGCACGCCAGCCTGTGGTTTCAGCCGCTCCAGGTAGGAGCCGGTTTCCAGCCCAAACGTGCCCTGGTAGTTGGTGCTCATGTTGAAATCGGCCAGCCGGGTAAAGCCCAGCGCCAGCGCCCCGCCGCGCCAGTCGCCTTCTTCGCTGTCGGGCTTCCGGTTCGCGAATACCGCCCCCGCGCTGCCAACATGGAAGCTGTTCTTATTCTCATTCGTCGATGCGCCCGTGCTGCCAACAATGCGGCTGTCGCTCTGGCCAATGCCAACGCCGGGCGCGAAGTGAACCTCGGACTTCTGAAACAGCCCCAGGCCGGCCGGGTTGCTGGTGAGGTTGCCAAAATCGGCTCCGAGGGCCACGTTGGCCCCGGCAATGCCCTGGGTACGGGCCGGGCCGCCAAACTGCAGGCGCGAGTAGCGCAGCGCATCGCTGGCACCCTGGGCAAAGGCGTGGCTGGCCTGCCCTGCGACGAGGGCCAGGCTAAACCATAAAATCCGTTTTTTCATGGGAAGGGGATAGAAAAAGAGCCGGCCGTCGGGCCGGCTCGCTGGGGAATTTCTTGCAGAAAGCAACTGAACTCAACTAATCGCGGCCCCGGTGGCCCCCACCGCCGCCGCCGCCGCCGCCGCTGTTGCCGCCCCCACCGCCACCGCCATACGACGGGGAAGCCGAGGGCTGGCTGCTGCGCTGCTCATACGATTGCTGGCGAGGCTGTTCGTAAGTCTGTTGGCGGGGCTGCTCGTAGGTCTGTTGGCGGGGCTGCTCGTAGTTGCGCTGGCGGGGCTGCTCGTAGTTGCGCTGGCGGGGCTGTTCGGCGGGCTGGCCGTTGCCAGCACTGCCATTGCCAATCGGCTCGCCCAACGTATTCTGGAAGAAGCCGCCGCGGCGGCGGTCATCCTGTGGGGCGGTGGGCTGGCTCTGGAGCTGTTGGCCGTCGGCCCGGGAGCGGCCGCTGTTGGGGTCGGCGGCCACGGGGGCATCCATGTTGCGGTAGCGGGGGCGGCTGGTATCATCCATGCGCTGGGGCTGGTTGTTGTATCCCCCGGCGGCCGCGTCGCGGCGGCGGCTGCGCGAGTCATCGGCTGTTGCACCCGTTAGCTGCCCGTCGTTGTCGGCGGCTACCCGCTCGCCGCGCACGCGGCCGCCGGGGTTGCCCGACGTGGGTGCTCCGCCACCGGTGCCGGCCGGGGCCGCACCGTACCGGCCTTCCGAGGCGCGGTCGTTGCGGTGGCCATAGGTGCGGTTGCTATTGCGGTTATCGCCGCCGCCGTAGTAGCCGCCATTGTTGCCCCCGTAGTAGCCCCCGCCGTAGCTATTGCCATAGTAGCCGCCCCGGCCATAATAGCCGCCGTAGTAAGAGCCACCATAGTTGAAGGGCGAGTAGCCATAACCGTAGCCGTAAGGGCTGTAGCCAAAACCACCGTAGTAGGGCCGGCCAAAGCTGATGCTCAGCCCCGAGCCGTAGCCGTAGTAGGGGCTATAGCCGTAGCCGTACGGGCTGCCATAGAAAGGGTCGTAGCCGCCATAAGCGTAGGGCGAATACCCATAGGCCCCACTGCCCCAGCCATAGCCAAACCCGGTGCAAACGCTACCGAAAGGCGCGTAGCTAAGGCTGGTGTAGGGGCTGTAGGGCGAGTAGCCGCTCAGGCCGGAGCCGTAGTAGGCCGAGGTGCCCCCGTAGCCAGGCACTCCGCGCATGTAGGTGTAGCTGTTGTCGTAGTACTGGGTCGAGCCGCTACCCTGCCGTTGCGCCGAAGGCGAGGATGCACCGCCGTTGTAGTCGGGGTTGGCCTCTTCGCCAGCGCTGGCCGGCGTGGGAGCCGCCTGCACTACGGCCGTGGTGCGGTCTTTCGACGAATAATACACCCCGTCATCTTCCGACGACGTCAGGGCCGACGTGCCGGCGCAGCCACCCAGCGCAAGCAGGGCCAATGCGGGCAAACAGGCGGAAAATAGGTTTTTCATGGCTGAAAAAAATGAGGGTGGGCAGCTTGTTGTAAAGTAACGGCCGATACGATGGAAGTGAGATGAAGACGCTAAGAATAAGGGCCGGATAAGCTAAAAATACTGGAAAGCCGGTAGGTCGCCGCCGCGGTTCGGGCAATCGCTCGCCGGCGCGTAGTCCGCACTTTCCTAACGTAATTTGGGCCCGAAACGGTGCCATTGGCTCTACTCAATTCTTGTACCAGAGTCAGGAACTTTTTCAATTACTTCTTAGATGCCCCTCATGAGCAAAAAGTTGCCTACCCGCCAGGAAGATTACTCGTTGTGGTACAACGAGTTGGTGAAACGAGCCGGCCTGGCCGAAAACTCCGCCGTGCGCGGCTGCATGGTTATCAAACCCTACGGCTACGCCATCTGGGAGAAAATGCAGCGCCAGCTCGACGACATGTTTAAGCGTACCGGCCACGAAAACGCCTACTTCCCGCTCTTCGTCCCCAAAAGCCTGTTCGAAGCCGAGGAGAAAAACGCCGAGGGCTTCGCCAAGGAGTGCGCCGTAGTCACTCACTACCGCCTCCAGACCGACCCCGACCGCCCCGGTAAGCTGCGCGTCGACCCCAACGCCAAGCTTGAGGAAGAGTTGGTGGTGCGCCCCACTTCCGAGGCCATCATCTGGAGCACTTACAAGAACTGGGTGCAGAGCTACCGCGACTTGCCGCTGCTCATCAACCAGTGGGCCAACGTGGTACGCTGGGAAATGCGCACCCGCCTGTTCCTGCGCACCGCCGAGTTCCTCTGGCAGGAGGGCCATACCGCCCACGCCACCGCCGAGGAAGCCGTGGCCGAAACCCGCCAGATGCTCGACGTGTACGCCGAGTTTGCCGAGGAGCACATGGCCCTGCCCGTGGTGAAGGGCGTGAAAACCCCCAACGAGCGGTTCGCCGGCGCCGAAGACACCTATTGCATTGAGGCGCTGATGCAGGACGGCAAGGCCCTGCAAGCCGGCACCAGCCACTTCCTGGGCCAGAATTTCGCCAAGGCGTTCGATGTGCAGTTTGCCAACAAGGAAGGCGTGCGCGAGCACGTGTGGGGCACCAGCTGGGGCGTGAGCACGCGCCTGATGGGAGCCCTCGTGATGGCCCACTCCGACGACGAAGGCCTGGTGCTGCCGCCCAAGCTGGCCCCCATTCAGGTAGTCATCATCCCCATCTACAAAACCGGCGAGCTCGATGCCCTGCTCGAGCGCATCAAACCCATTCAGATGGGGCTGATTGCCCGGGGTATTTCGGTGAAGCTGGACGCGCGCGACACCGAGCGCCCCGGCTTCAAGTTTGCCGAGTGGGAGCTGAAGGGCGTGCCCGTGCGCCTGGCCGTTGGCGCGCGCGACCTCGACGCCGGCATGGTAGAAGTGGTGCGCCGCGACACCAAGCAGAAAATGAGCCTGCCCCTGGCCGACATCGTGGCCAGCGTCGACCAGCTGCTCACCGATATCCAGACCAACATCTACGAGCGCGCCAAGAGCTTCCGCGCCGCCCGCACCACCCGCGTCGACAGCTACGACGAGTTTAAGCGGTTGCTGGACGACGAGCCCGGCTTCCTGCTGGCCCACTACGACGGCACTTCCGAAACCGAGGAGCGCATCAAGGACGAGACCAAGGCTACCGTGCGCTGCCTGCCCCTGAACGAGGCCGACGAAGAAGGCATTTGCATGGTAACGGGCCAGCCCAGCCCGCGCCGCGCCTATTTCGCCCGCGCCTACTAGCCCGGCAATCCCCTGCGCAAAGCCCAGCCAGCCCGGCCGGACGACAGTAGTCGTCTGGCCGGGCTGGTTGTTTTGAACGGAAAGAGGAGGGTGCGGCCGTGGGGAAAGCAGCGCTGGGTATCATTTCAAACATGATAAAAAATTGTTTTTTAGTGTGTTTTATTGTGAAAATTGCCTATATTGCATGATATAATTTCTTTTTAGTTTAATAAAATACATTCTTTCTCATGCGAACCACGCTACTTCTTGCTTTCTTATCGGTGGCCCTGGCCGGCCACGCCCAAACGCCCGTACCCGTACCTGCCAAAGCGGTGGCCCGCCTCGGGCAGCTGGTGCGCAAAACCCAGGACGTGATAGTCGTGGGCAATAGCAGCAACAAGCTGCCGGCCGAAGTTCGTCCCACACTCAACCGGGTGTTGGTGGAATCGGCTACTGAGTTTTTACGCCAGGCCTCGAATAATCCAACTCGCGAGGGATATTTCAAAACCCTGGATGCGGGGCTGACCCGTCTGGAGTCGTTGGCCGTTGAAGCCGGGGACCGCCAGCAGGTGGCCGAGTATTTTCAGGACGTGCTCGACATCGTCGGCCTGAAAAGCTCGGAAGGCCGCCTGACGGCTTTCGTCGACGGTGCGGCTTCGCGGCAATAGCGACCAAATAGCGCGTATCCTACCCGTTGGGCCGGAGGAGTTAGCCGTTTTTCGAACGAAGGATGGCCAACTTCTCCGGCCCCGTTTGCGTTGCCGGGAAGTGAGAATCCCCTTATTTGGTGGGTTATGCCCTGCTTTGCATTCTCCGGCTTCCAGTTATTAGCCCTGCTGTCTTCTTTGCCGGGCAGCAGCCCGCAACGCTAAAGGCATTGCACTGAATTGGCCCTTGGTTCGGGGGCTCTAGTCCCTGCTCGTTCGGCGCCGCGCAGGGGCTAAAGCCCCGCCAGCCCAATCGAGGACCCGCATCCCGGCGATAAAGCGCCGGGCAAAACGCGGGAGCCGGTGTGGTACGTAAGTCCGGTCACTCACAGCGGTTTTTCGG
>JANNDE010000049.1:0-6240 GCA_031387395.1 Hymenobacter sp. | reverse complement strand
CGAGAGGACCGGGATGGACCAGCCGCTGGTGCGCCGGTTGTACCGCCAGGTGCAGCGCCGGGTAGCTACGCTGGGACGAGATAAGCGCTGAAAGCATCTAAGTGCGAAACTCACCTGGAGATGAGATTTCCCAATGGAAGGTCCGTCGGAGATGACGACGTAGATAGGCGGCAGGTGAAAAACTAGAAATAGAATAGCTGAGCCGTACTAAGTGGCCGAGGGCTTCTTGCATCCGCAAGGATGGCGTTAAGTGCGCGATATACGTTTCGTTTTTGTCCCCTTATGTTGAGTTATTGCGTTACTACACGAACACGTAGTAGCCCGCCAGCAATGGTGGCTTTAGCCCGGGTGTTCACCTCTTCCCATTCCGAACAGAGTCGTTAAGCCCCGGTGCGCCTATGGTACTGCCTTCACCGGTGGGAGAGTCGGTCGCCGCCAACCTTACAACAGGAAAATCCTCACTTGGATGCTTTTACCAGCACCTGAGTGAGGATTTTTGCTGTTAGATAGTTTTTAGCTATCTATTTGATATCTCAATTATTCACTGTGATTTTCAAGGAGAAAGCCTGTAATTTTGAAGGGAATTATTAATTACATTACCTGTGCAAGTTTCACCGGCACGTCATAGCCGAAGTATTGATTGGATTACGGTGCTATTGTATGTAGCCCTAGTGGGATTGGGATGGGTGTGTATCTATGCATCGAGCTATTCGCCGGATGCACCGGATAATCCATTAGCAAATATGAGCTTTGATAAGCTTATGGTATTCAACTGGTTTAAGCAGCTATTGTGGATTGGGACAGCAGTTATGCTCATTGTGGTGCTGCTGGTAGTTGACTACAAAGCGTATGATACCTTAGCGTATGCGCTATATGCAGGAATGATTGTGTTACTGCTGGTGACGATGGTGGTGGCGCGGCCAATTGCGGGCTCAAGGTCGTGGCTGGAGTTGGGGCCGATACGGTTGCAGCCGGCGGAGTTTGCGAAGTTCACCACGGCGCTGGCGGCTTCGCGGTTTATGGCAAGTATCAATCTGCGGTATCAGAACTGGCGTGACCAACTGGTTTTGGCCGGAATTACGTTGCTGCCACCGCTGTTGATTGTGGCTTCGAACGAATCGGGGCAGGCGCTGGTATTTGGGGCTTTGTTGCTGGCTTACTTTCGGGAGGGAATGTCGCCGCTGATTCTATTACTACTGGCGGCGGCTGGCGTGATATTATTGCTGGCTCTGTTGGTGCCTAAAATTTGGCTGGTTGTTGCGTTTACAATGCTATTGCTGGCAGTGCTGGCGTTGAACCGGCGGGTATTGCGGCACCATTTGCCGGTGGCAGTGGGCGTGTGGGGCGCGGTGATTGGCATGGTGGTGGGCGTTGACTTTTTTTATAATAAAGTGTTGCAGCCACACCAGCGGCAGCGCATTGAGATTTTGCTTAATCCGTCTTCGGACCCATTAGGTAAGGGTTGGAATGTGACGCAGAGTAAAATTGCCATTGGCTCGGGAGGACTAGCGGGGAAGGGTTTTTTGCAGGGCACGCAAACGAAGTTTGATTTTGTGCCGGAACAGAGTACCGACTTCATTTTTTGTACGGTGGGGGAGGAGTTTGGCTGGTTGGGTAGTTTGGTGGTTATTAGTCTGTTTTTGACGCTGCTTTGGCGCATTATTTATGTAGCAGAGCGCCAGAAATCGGTATTTGGGCGCACGTACGGTTATTGCGTGGCGAGCGTGTTGTTTTTTCACATGACGGTGAATATGGGGATGACGATGGGCCTAGCGCCAGTGGTGGGGATTCCGCTGCCGTTTTTCAGTTATGGCGGGTCGTCACTGTGGTCTTTCACCATTTTACTATTTAGCCTACTGGCTTTGGATGCATACCGCAAACAGGATTTGGTGCGCTGATGGAGCGCACCCGCATACCGAACTGGGTGTGGACAGTGCTGGTGCTAGCGCATGTATTTGCAATGGCATGGGCAGTGCAAAGTAGCCACTGGGATTTCCCGGATACGGACCGGTATAGGCTGGCGGCCGCGAATTTGGTGCAGCATGGTCAACTCTATGCCCGGGCCTGGCCACATGCTGCGCCGCATGGGCAGACGGTGCAGGAGTTTACTATCCGCCCGCTGGGCTATCCGGCTGTGCTGGTTGCAACGAGAGGCGGAACGGCTACTCCATGGCTGGTGCTACTGCTGCAAAACGTGCTAAGCTTGCTAAGCTTGGGCGTAGTGCTGCGCTGGTGGGCCCGGCGGGCCAGGCCGTATCCCCGGCATTGGGCGGGAGCACTGGCGTTGATACTCACTTTCCCGGCGCAGCTCATCTATGCCAACGCGGTAATGAGTGAGGCGCTTTTGCAAAGCATGCTGCTAACGCTGACATTTGCCATTGTCGCATTTTATCGAACCGGGAGACGACGCTACTGGCTAGGAGCCGCCGGAGCGGTGACGCTCGCGCTGCTGCTGAAGCCGGTTTGCTGCCTAATGGCCGGAGGACTCGCAGGGGCGGGGCTGGTGCTGAGCTGGCGCAAGCGGCAACTGTCGCTGTTGGTAACCGGGCTGTTGCCGGTACTGGTGATGGGAGCCTATATGGCGTGGAATCAGCAGCGCACGGGGTACTTTCACTTTTCCAGCATTACGGAGATAAACCTGCTGCAATATAATGCGGCGGGCGTGGTGCGGCAAGTGGCCGGGCCGGCGGCCGAAGAAGCGTGGGTGACCGGGGTGTTGCGGCAAGCTAATGCGCAGAACGACTTTGATGCCCGGCAGCGGTTGATTCAGACGAGGGCGGAAGCCGTGCTGTGGGCGCACCCCGGGGTGTATGCCCGGCAGCATCTGCTGGGCATGGGTGCGTTTTTTCTGGACCCGGGCCGCTTCGACGTGAGTGAGTTTCTGGGCCTGGCCCCGTTGTCGGGCGGCGGGTTGCTGGCGCAGGTGCGCGCGGGCGCCGGGTGGCGCGCCGTTGAGCAATTGCCCCTGGGGTTGCTGGTGGCGCTATTCTTGATACTGTTGGCTAACCTTGGGCGGCTGGTGCTGGCCGTAAGGGGCTTTCGGCGGCTTGGAGCGCACGCGAGGGCAGACCGGGCCGAACGGTGGGTGGCGGTGGGCCTGCTGGCGTATCTGGCGCTGCTGACCGGGCCGCTCGGGGCCGCTCGCTTCCTGATGCCAGCCTGGCCCCTGCTGCTGGGGCTGGCATTGTTGGGCCTGCGCGGCCCGGTACTGCCCTCCGCTACGCCTGCAACAGGCGCCGCCACTGTGTGAAGACCAGGGCGAGCATGGTGCAGAAGACGGGCACGGCCAGGTAGCCCATGCGCCCAAGGTCGCCGGACAACAGCATGTGGGCACCAACTACTACTACTAAGGTGAGCTCACGACTGCCCAGCCGGGCAAAGATGCTCGGGAACAGTCCGCGCGTGCGCCGCTGCCAGGCCAGCGCCAGCAATGGAATAAGCGTGAACAAGCCGAAGATGCTCAGGAGCTCGCCTATGCCCTTGGGCGAAGCGGCCCGGCGCAGCGAATAGCTTAGGTTGCTAAAGTGGGACAGGGCATTACTGACGGACTGCCCGGCGGGGACGCCCAGCTGATTGTCAATCCATTCGTGAACGATTAATAACAACGCCAGCCCCCCGGCAAGGGCCGCTAGCTGCCGGGGCCAGGCCAGGGCCGGCCGGCCAAACCACAGCAGCCAAGGCACCAGAAACAGAAATGACTCCTTAGCTAAAGGGCCAAGCAGCATGGCCAAGCCGATGGCCCATCCCCCGCCGGGGCCCCGGCGCACGGCATAGTAGCCAAGGCCGAAGACGAGCAGGTACAAGCTGTCGGTGAGGGGCAGGCCGGCGGCATACTCGGCCCAGCGGCTGCTGAGCACAGCCAGCATGGCCAGCGCGGCGGCGGTGGGCGCGCTCCCGGCCTGCCGGGCCGCATTGAACCAGCAGGCTCCGGCCGCGCCGACGAGCAGGCAATTGACGAGGTAAAACGCGAAGCGCAAGGGCCACTGCCCCGCCGGCCGCTGCGGCCAGACCCACGCGTATATGCTGCTAACAGGAAATGTTATGGCCGCCGCGGCCGCCGGCACCAGCACGCGATAACGCCGCGTGACGTTGACGCTGTCGAACCGCCCGCTGGCCATGCGCAGGTAGCTGCGCGTGTCGGGCGAGTGCGAGAAATCGTAGTGCACGTACATCGGGTAGGCCAGGTTGGCCAGGGCGGCCACGGCCAGTAGCCAGGGCAGCAGCCAGCGGCGCAGGCGGGGGCCAAACGGGGGCACGATGGACGCGAGGCTAGGCAAACTTACGCTCAATGAGCTTCAGCAGCTTGCTGACGTGCTCTTCTTTGCGGCTCCAGTCGTAGCGCTGCGACAGGTCGTCGCTCACGTAGGCGCGGGCCTGCTCGGCGGCAGGTAGCGAATCGAGGTGCTGAATGGCGGCGTGGTAATCCATGTTCTCGCCATTGAACAGTTCATTGATGAAGCTGAATCGCTGGTTGATGGAAATAGCCTCACGCAGCGTTTCGACCCTGGGCCCGGCGCGCTCGGCCAATGGCGCGAGGGTGGCCGAGCCACGCAGTGTATCGGCCAGGGCTGGGGCAGCGGGCTGGCCGGCTTTCAGCTTTTCATGCAGCGGCATTGGCGCTGCTTCGGTATCAGTTAGCGGGCGCACCGGAGCGGGCGCTGGAGCCGGTTCGACTACCGGGGCAGGCACAGTTGCTGGTGTGGCAGCCGAAGCTTCGGGGACTGCCGGAGCCGGGGCGAACGAGGGCGTGACCACGGCGGCTGGTGGTGCAACTGCTTCGGCCGGCACAGGTTTCGGGGCCGGAACGGGTGCAGAAAGCGGCGTATTTAGCGAAGAAACCGGGCCATCTTCCAGCAGGTCGGCGGTGGTGAGGGGCAGCAGGGTGCTAAGCTCTTCGACGAGGCGCTGCATGGATTGGTGCGCGCGGTAATTGGCAGCGTGGTAGAGCTCGAAGCGGTGCGTGAGAAAGTCGCGGCTCAGCGAATTGTTGGCTGAAAGGCTATCGACAAACCCCTGGTAAAAGGGTTTGTCAAGGTCGAGATAGCGCAGGTTATCGCGCAGGCTAGCTAGCGTTGGCGTTTCCGTATTGCCGAGCAGCAGCAGCTGAAAGCTGCCGGCCGGGTCGGCTACCAGACCCAGGGTATCGGCAGCAGCCTGGGCCAGCAGGGGCTCAAAAGCGGCGCGCTGCAGGCTGATATGGCGCGAGAGCACGTTCATGAATTGCGCGAGAGCGGCCTGGACGGGCGCGGCCTCAAAATCAAAATAAGAGCTGCGCAGGCGGGCAGTTTCGGCTTGCCACTGGCCGAGCAACTGCCGAATCACCAAGAGGTTGAGTTGGCGTACAGACGTGAATTTGAGCACGGCGGGGCCGTTGAGGGTAGCAGCCGGCTGGTTGCCAAAATACTCGTCGCAGAGCCGGGCGGCCAGGCGGCGGCCATACTGGGCGCACTTGGCGAGGTTATATTTGTCGTTCATAAAAAGGCCGGTTTCGGTGGCCGAAGTTAGGCACAAATGCCCCTGCTAACGATTGAAAACTTGTCCGGCGCGACCATGGACGTGCCCACTGATGCCACGCTGCTGGCGGCCCTGCAAGCCGCCGGGCACGACTGGATGCACGCCTGCGGGGCCAAGGGCCGCTGCACTACCTGCCGCGTGCAGGTGCTGGCCGGAGCCGAACACTTGGGCCCCCTCACCGCGGCCGAGGAGCGCTATCGGGCCGCCGGCCGTCTGCTGCCCACCGAGCGTCTTACCTGCCAGGCCCGGCTGCCAGCCGGCACCGTAACCGGGCGCGTGCCCGAGGCTACCAAACTGCCGCACGTGCAGTACGTGCCCGATGGCTGCTAAATCGCAAACCGGACCCCAGGCTGAGCACTTGGCTCGCTATGAGCGGCAACCGTTTCGGTACCCGACGCTGCAGCCGTCCGACAAGCGCGAACGCATCGGGTATATTCTATTGGGTGTGCTGCTCATGACGATTTTAGGCCCTTTCGTACCCTCGCGCCGCCCTCACCGCCATATTCTGGCCAACTGGGCTGCGTATGATGCAGGGTTGATGGCCAGCGCGGTAGTGGCCATTCTGACGGGTGCGTGCGCTTATTATCAGTACCTCATCAAGCCCGCCCGAAACCAGCGGCGGGCCTACCGGCTGGTTGGCCGATTCGTGGTGCGCGGCAAGCAGCGGGTTTTCGGTTCGGCGTGGCGGGAGTTTGCCCCCGATGATACGCACCGCGCTGGGATAGA
>JANNDE010000776.1:0-3775 GCA_031387395.1 Hymenobacter sp. | reverse complement strand
CTTTTTCCCTCTCAGATGCGCCCATCGTACCCCCACCCGGCGGCGGCCCCGCAGCCGACGCTGCTCGACGGTTCCCGCCCCGGCCGGCGCCGCCTCACAGCCGCGCTGCTGCTGGCCCTGGGCCTGACCACCGGCCCCGCCCACGCCCAGACCAGCCGCCCCGCCGCCAGCTTCTTCGCGCCCGATGCGGCGGCGCGCACCGCCGCCGCCGCCTCCCCGCTGGCCGCCACCCACGCCCGCACCCAGGCCCTGAGCCTCGACGAGCCGGGCCTGCGCGCCGCCCTGGCCGCCGCCCCGCTGGAGGGCCGCCCCGGGGCCGCCCCCCTGGTGCTGGCCCTGCCCCAGCCCGATGGCACCCTGGCCCGCTTCGCCCTGCGCGAGGCTCCCATCATGGCGCCGGCCCTGGCCGCCCGCTACCCCCAGATTAAAACCTACGCCGGCATGGGCCTCGACGATGCCACGGCCACCGTGCGGGTGGACCTCACGCCCCGGGGCTTCCACGCCCAGGTGCTGAGCGGCACGGGCCAGGGCTTTCTGGTTGACCCGGTGAGCCCGGCCGACACGCGCCACTACCTGAGCCACTACCAGAACGATGGCCGCGCCCCTATCAGCAAAGAGGCCCGGTGCCGGACCATCGCCACGCCGGCCCAGGAGCGAGCCGGCGCGACGCCGCCGGCCGCCGGGCAGGCAGCGGGCGGCGGCAGCGCGGCGGCCTGGGCCACCGGGGCCCAGCTGCGCACCTACCGCCTGGCCCTGGGCTGTACCCCCGAGTACGCCGTGAGCCGGGGCAATACCAAAGCCGGCGTGCTGGCCGCCGAGGTGGTCACCGTTAACCGGGTGGTGGGGGTGTTTGAGCGGGAGCTGTCCGTGCGCCTGGAGCTGGTGGCCAACAACGACCAGATTACCTTCCTCAGCGGCACCGGCCCCCAGCCTGCCCCGCCGTACAAAAACAGCAACGTGGGCGCGATGATAACGGCGAACCAAATCAACACCGACCGCGTCATCGGCGATGCCAACTACGACATCGGGCACCTGCTCTGCACGGCCAACCAAGGCGGCGTGGGCGGCGTGGGCGTCGTGTGTCGCTCCGGCTCTAAGGCCTGGGGAGTCTCGGATGATATCGTTTATATTATTTGCCAGGAGGTGGCCCACCAGTTTGGGGCCGCCCATTCATTCAATTCCCTCGGCGGCGTGCCCTCCGCGGCCTGGGAGCCGGGCTCCGGCGTGACCGTCATGTCGTACTGCGGGTTATTTGGCCCCACCGATGACGCGCAGCCTAACGTGGAAGACATCTTTCATACGGGCAGCTACGAGCAGATTCAGACCTACATCGGCGCTAGCAACTGCGGCACGCTCACGGCCACGGGCAACTCGCCCCCGGTGATAACAACGGTGCCGGCCAGCGGCAAAACCCTGCCCGCCAACACCCCCTTCCGGCTCACGGCCACCGCCACCGATGCCGATAACGACCCACTCACCTACTCCTGGGAAGAGCTTGACCTCGGCCCTCAGGGCAACCTGACCATGCCCCAGGTGACGGGTGAAACCCCGCCCCTGTTCCGGACCTGGCGGCCGGTGAGCAGCCCCACCCGCTACTTCCCCCGCCTGGCCGAGCTGGTGAACAACACCGCCGCCCCCGGCGAGCGCCTGCCCACGGTGGCCCGCACCCTCAAATTCCGCTGCACCGCCCGCGACCTGCACAACGGAGCGGCCGGCGTAGTGGGCGGCATCAGCTACAGCGCCCTGGTGAACCTGAGCGTGAGCACGGCCGCCGGCCCCTTCGTGGTGACGGCTCCCAACGCGGCCGGCACCAGCTGGGCCGGCGGCAGCACTCAAACCGTAACCTGGAACGTGGCCAATACCAACACGGCCCCCGTCAGCTGCGCCAAGGTGAACCTGCGCCTGAGCCTCGACGGTGGCCTGAGCTATCCCACGGTGCTGGCCACCAACGTCACCAACAGCGGCACGGCCAGCATCACGGTGCCCAACGCGCCCACGGCCACGGCCCGCATCATGGTCGAAGCCGCCGACAACTACTTCTTCGACATTTCCAACGCTAACTTCACCATCACCCCCGGCCCGGGCCCGGTCATTACCAGTTTCACGCCCGCCTTCGGGCCGGTGGGCACGAAAGTGACCCTCACCGGCACCAACCTGGCCGGGGCCACGGCCGTAACCATTAATGGTATGGCGGCCACCAACGTCACGGGCACGGCCACGAGTATCACGGCTACGGTGGCAGCGGGCAGCACCTCGGGCCTCATCACCGTGACCTCGCCCGCGGGCACGGGCGCTTCGGCCACGCCGTTTTTGGTGGGCCCGGCGCCCACCATCACCGGCTTCACGCCCATCAGCGGGCCCACGGGCACGGTCGTCACACTCACCGGCACCAACTTGCTGGGGGCGACCCAGGTGCAAATCAACGGCACCAATGCGCGGGAATTTTCCGTCACTTCGGCCACTCAGCTCACGCTCACGCTGGCCGACAATGCCAGCACGGGCCCTCTCACCGTAACCACGCCCTTCGGCACGGGCACCTCGACCAGCCCGTTCATCGTATCCTTGCGGCCGAACATCAGCGGATACTCGCCCACGCAGGGGCCAGTGGGTACGGTAGTAACTATTTCGGGCCAGTACTTCACCGGCGCGACGCAGGTGCAGATAAACGGCCGGACCCTCACGTCGCTCACGGTGGTCTCGGATACGGAAATCAAGGCCACGATACCGGCCGGGGCCGTCACCGGCACATTCGCCGTCACCACCCCCACGGGCACGGGGTACTGGGTGTATCCGTACTTCACGGTGCTGCCCTCGCCGGTGCCGGCCATCACCAGCCTGAACCCGGCTACGGGCCCGGTAGGCACGGTGGTCGCACTCACGGGCACCAACCTGACGGGGGCTACAGCCCTCACGCTCAACGGCAGGGCCGTTACGGGCTTCACGGTGGTGAACGCGACGAGCATCACCTTCACCGTACCGACGGGTGCCACCACGGGCAATGTGGTAGTAACCACCAGCGGCGGGGCCAGCAACGGCGTACCCTTCACGGTTCGCCCCCCGGTGCCGGCCATCACCGGTCTGAACCGGGCTACGGGCCCGGTAGGCACGGTCGTCACGCTCACGGGTAGCAACCTGACGGGAGCTACAGCCCTCACGCTCAACGGCAGGGCCGTTACGGGCTTCACGGTGGTGAACGCGACGAGCATCACCTTCACCGTGCCGACGGGTGCCACCACGGGCAACGTGGTGGTCACCACCAGCGGCGGGGCCAGCAACGGCGTGCTCTTCACGGTGACCGTCATTTCAGCCACGGGTACCGCCAACGCCACGGCTTTCAGTGTGTGGCCCAATCCGGTGGGGGCCAAAGGCACCTTGCACATCACGCTGGTAGTGCCGGCGGTTTCGGCCAGTTATAGCTTGCACAACGAGCTGGGACAGGTGGTGAGCGCGCGCAGCTTTAGCGGCAGCTCGGCTGAGCTGGCCACGGCGGTCCTGGCGGCGGGCACCTACCTGCTGACGGTGCAAACGACAGGTCATACGCCCACCATACAGCGCGTGGTAGTCGAGTAAGGGGCCGGAGCGGGTGCTGCTACTGCCGGGGTGGCGGGGGCAGTACCCGTCCGGAACGTACCCCTTTTTGTCATTCACCCACCTTTTTGTTCTTTTTTATCTCTTAATATCTTTTCAAATGAGACAACCATACCATGGTCGGCCCGCTATTCATCAACTGCCCCCTCTCGCCGCTTCTTACCCGGGCCTGCGCCGTTTGAGCCGC